>VBBR01000136.1 GCA_005881615.1 Candidatus Bathyarchaeota archaeon | reverse complement strand
TTTTCCCGTTTCCATTTTTCTTGGATCACTTGATGATCTTCTTTGCGAGGAAGAGTTCGGCGTTGAGGATGGAGCATCCGGCTCCTCCGCGGACGAGGTTGTGGCCGAGGGCCATGTACTTGACGCCGTTCAATGCCGGGTCTCGCCGGACCCGTCCGACCGTTACGGTCATTCCGTTTCCCTCATCGACATCGAGCCGGGTTTGTGGACGATCTTCCTCTTCCCGAACAATAATCGGATGCTGGGGTGCTGAGGGGAGCTTGAGCTGTTGAGGAGTTCCCTTGAACTCTCTCATCGCCTTGACGATTTCGTTAGGTGTCGCGGCTGATCGTGTTTTGGCGAAGACTGCCTCCATGTGTCCATGGAGTGTTGGGACTCTGTTGCAGCTCGCGGAGACAGTAATCCCGGCGGGTTTCGACATGCTTCCGAGTATCTTGTTGGTTTCATGTTCGACTTTTTCCTCCTCGTTCCTGATGAACGGGATAACGTTCTGCATGATGTCGAGTGATGCGACTCCGGGGTAGCCTGCACCGGATACGGCTTGCATTGAAGATACGACGACAGTTTCTAAGCCGTACTTGTCGTTGAGGGGTTTGAGAGATAGGGTGAGGATGGCGGTGGTGCAGTTGGGGTTGGCGACGATAATACCGTCAGTCTTCGTCTTTCGTTTCTGTTCTTCTACCATCACAGCATGCTCAGGGTTTACCTCCGGATTCAGGAGCGGGACGTACTGGTCCATTCTGTGGGATGATGCGTTGGAGAAGACGGGAATCCCAGCTTTGGCAAAATCTTCTTCCACCGGCCCTGCGACTTCGGCAGGAAGGGCGGAGAAGGCGAGGTCCGGGTCGTCTAGGGTTCGCGGCTTGGGTTCTGTAAGTACGAGCCCTCCGAGCTCATCGGGGAGGTTTGCTTCTCTTCTTGATCCTATCGAGGATGCGTATGTTTTGCCAACGCTCTTATCGGACGCCGCAACAGCGCTGACCTCGAACCATGGGTGGTGGGCTAGTAGCTGGACGAATTTCTGACCCATCATTCCGGTCGCGCCGAGGACCGCTACCTTTCTCCTGTTCACCATTCTAGTTATTCTCCAGTGAGTCTCTGATCAACTTTCCGGCTTGTTTCCTGACCTTCCAGTCGACGAGTATAAGGACGGAGGATGTTATGGTGAGGACACCGAATATGTTGATGTCACTCGACCGCAAAGCGTCGCTTATTCTCGCAACCACTCCAGGCGTCTCTTCCAAGCCGACTCCCTTAACGGTGATGAGCGCCATGCCCATCCGGGCCGCAAGAGCAAGGCCGTGAGGATCCTTTGCAACAACGTCGTGGAGTCTGGAAATCTGTCCTCGCAGGCTTGGTGCCTGGCTGAGGTAGAGTATCGCGCTATCGCTGTCTTGCGAGATAGCGACCAGATTCGTTCTGATAATCCTCGTGACTTTCCTGATAAGTTCTGGATTCTGGGGCAGGTCTCTTCCCACCAGTGTGATAGAGGCGACAGGGTCTGGATTATGGATCTTCACCTCCAACTCGGGCAATGGTCCGCCCGTGATCTGCGTCCCCTGCGCGTCGAGTCTGCCTGAGGCGCTGGGTATGACTCGGATGCTGATCGCTGGATCTTTGTATCGTAGCGCTTTTCGATGGATGAATTTTGTTCCGCTATCCGCTATTCCGATTAGCGCTTTCATATCGATCGATCTGAGAACGTGAGCGTTCCTGATCAGGAACGGATCTCCCGTAAGAATTCCTGGCGCACTGGTTACTAGGACGACCTCGTCTGCTCCGAGTGCCGTTGCTAAGAGGAGGGCAGTGGTATCACTTCCCCCGCGTCCCAGCGTGCTAATTCGTCCGTCTCTGGTCCGGCCTATGAAACCACCAATAACCGGGATAATTCCGTCTTCAACTACGGGTTTTACATATCTTCGTATTCGTTGAATGCTCGAGGTTCTCAGTGGGTTGGCGTTTGAAAAGTCATGGTCGGTGATGATTGGCCAGTCTCGGTCCGATGGGTCAAAGTAGCGGGCTTGTATCCCGCGTGATTTCAGTGATGCTGCGAAGATCCTGGCGCTGGTTCTCTCGCCCATCGCGAGAATATCGTCTCTGTCGGTCTCTACTATTCCTGCGCCATGGTTTGTGAGTTCGAGAAGCTCGTCGGTGGTTCTCCCGACGGCGCTGACGACCACGACTAGTCTGTTTCCTTTGGAGTATTCTCTGGCAACTGATTCTGCGGCGAGACTGACCTTTTTCCCGTTGGATAGGCTGGACCCGCCGAATTTTGCGATGATCAGGCGGCGGCGTTGACGCCTTCGCAGCGCCCTAGTTGGTCGGTATCCCGGCTCGGTTGTTGTGAAAACGGTAGTCTGATTCTGGTGCTTAGACCTGGATGAGGGTCTCTGGAGCAGGCTTATGCCAGTAAAGATGACCACCCATCCCCGTTCACACCAGAGATGAGTTCCAACTAGGCTGCCCGCTTATTTAGCGTTATGGAAACCGTTCCCGCACGTCCTCTTCTCGAGAAGAAGAAGAAGGTGGGCGTTTTTCCTGGTTTTGCGATCGTGTCTAGATACTGGCGCCGATGACCATCAGGATCAGCGCAATCCCTAGCAAGGCCACTCCCAAGCGTCCAGCTATCCCCATTCTCTTCTGGAGGCTCGCGAGTTGCGCTGCCATCGGATCTTGAGCCGATGATTGTGCTGGAGGTTTCTGAGCTTGCTTTGTCAGTGAAATGAATTTTCGGCCTGCTGGGACTAGGATTCCGAGGGCAATGATGAGGACAATTAAGCCTAGTACAGCCCCTGCATTGATGTACATGAGTCCCGGCTCGGCAAGGGCAAATGAGCTTGTTGTCTGGGTCGTCGCATACCCGTAGAGGACCAGTCCGGCCACTATCGCGAGGATCGAGCTTCCGGTAATGAACCTAAGGTACCTCGGTAGGGCGGACTGGACAAATTCAGCTCTGGAGGTCGGAGACATTTTCGAGAGTGAGGGAATAATCACGGAGACGAATAACGCAGCGCCTCCCATCCAAGCTACTATCGCGCCAACATGGAGGATCAATAGAACGATGAATGTAGCATCAGCAGCCATATGCTGGACCCGGTTAGGCGTTGAAGCGACTGGTTATTATGATATGCCACTCGAACATCCATTGTACTTTTTTTCGTAGAAAATATCCTATAGCAAGGCACTGTCACCCTTATTGCGAACATGCACGAGAAGTTCTACCCCGACCTTCTTCGAGCGGGCTGAAGATACATGCCGGGGTAATTCGAAACCAAATCGGTCTATGGCCCCCAAAGATGCTACTTTGCTCACGACTCATTTCGCAGACATTTCCTGTTGCTAACTCTTCTTTTCCGGTAACTACTGTTTTCAGCTAACTATTATGCGACCCCCCGGGATAGCTGACTTTCCCGCGCCGCGCCCTTCGTGATTCGTTCAAGAACTCTTAATGCCAACCTGCCTCCCTAGGGCAGCGTCCTTGTGTGGAATATTCGGGTGCGTCCTCCACGACGGTAAAGAAGCCGCTCCGCTCATCCACGCCGCCCTCAAACGCCTAGAATATCGGGGCTACGACTCTGTCGGCGAGGTGACCATATCCGATGGGACCCTGACGGTGAAGAAGGATAGCGGACGACTCGACGAAGTCCATGCCAAGTATAACCTCGACCTTCTACCGGGACCAGTGGGCGTTGGACACACTCGGTGGGCGACACACGGCAGGCCAGTCAAGGAAAACTCTCATCCTCTTGTCGATTGTAAATCCCGAATTGCCGTCGTCCACAATGGTATCATAGAGAACTATCTCGACCTCAAACGCGAGCTAGAATCCAAGGGACACCGGTTCGCCTCTCGAACAGATACTGAAGTTGTCCCCCACATGGTTGAGGAATATCTCAGCCAAGGACTCAGCCTAGAAGAGTCATTCAGGAAGACCATCAATCGTCTGGAAGGAGCCTACTCCATCGTCCTGACAAGTGTGGAGAAACCGAAAACTATTCTCTGCGCCCGCCAAGAAAGCCCTCTCGTCCTTGGACTAGGAGATGGCGAATATTATTGCGCCAGTGACATAGCCGCTTTCCTACCCTTGACCCGGAGAGCGTTGATACTTGAAGAGGGAGAAATGGCCCTTCTCGACCCGAACGGGATCAAGATTCTCAAAGCGAAGAACGGGGTCGCGGTGAAGAGAGATCCTATCACAATAACTTGGGACCCAGAGTCCGCCAAGAAACAGGGTTTCCCACATTTCATGCTCAAAGAAATCCACGAGCAAGTGCATACGATAAGGGATGCGGTGGGAACCCACGAAATCTACTATGATCTTCTCGCAAGCAAGCTGATGGACGCGGAGAAAGTGTTCATCGTCGCCTGCGGAACATCCTACCACGCCGGGCTCGTAGGAGCACAAGCGCTCATGAAACTAGCCGGAATGAACGTTCGAGTCGTAGTGGCATCCGAGTTCTCAGACGAAGCCCTAGACCTCGTCGACTCCAAAACAGCAATCCTCGCTGTAAGCCAGTCCGGCGAGACCATGGACACTCTAAACGCGGTTAGAGACGCGAAGGCCAGGGGAGCCTCAATTGTCAGCATAACAAACGTCCTCGGTTCTACGTTGATGCGATTGTCCGACGTGTATATCGGACAGAACGCGGGACCGGAGATCGGAGTCGCCTCAACAAAAGCGTTCACTTCACAGGTCACAGTTCTCCTCAGACTCGCGATCGCGATCGGCAGAAAGAAAGGGGAAGTCTCATCGAAAGAGATCAGCGAACTAGAAGACGCTATCCACCGGACCCCTGCTATCATACAGAGCTTGTTGACGACGGCTGTTGAAAACGTGAAAAAGATTGCCGAAAGCTGTAGCAGCGCATCCAGTATTTGCTTCCTCGGCAGGGGAATCAGCGTCCCCACTTCCCTGGAAGGACGATTGAAACTCCTAGAGCTAAGCTACATCCCAGCAATGGCGTATCCGGCAGGCGAGAGCAAGCACGGCTTCATCGCACTTGTCGAAGAAGGATTTCCAGTAGTATTCGTGGCCCCGAGGGATGAGACTCACAAGAAAATAATCGGCAACATTATGGAGATGAAGGCACGCGGAGCAAGAATAATCTCGATCATAGAAGAAGGGGATGCAGAGATCCGAAACCTTTCTGACGATGTAATCGAAATACCCGAATCTCTCCCATCCCTCGCAACCCCAATTGTCTACGTCGTTCCCCTTCAACTCCTAGCGTACTACATGTCGGTAATTCTAGGCCACGACCCAGACTATCCAAGAAATCTGGCTAAGAGCGTCACGGTAGAATAGTCGCTTAAAGGTCGCGTTGATGGATGCTGCTGAAGAACAGCGAATGCTAGAGGAGAAAGCGGGCCAGGCTTTGGAGGAAGCGAGAGCCAAGCTCGACGCTGTTCTCGATCATGTGTCCAGAGATGGGACGGACCTCGAAAAGAAGGTCTGGTTGGCCGAGGAAGCCGCCGAATACAGTAGCCTCCTCTATTCCCTCACATACAACCTTGAGGACGTGGATCCCCCTGCCCCAGTGCGAAAGAGGAACGCTGAGCCTATCCCGCTGGTCAAGGAATCTTCGGAATCGCTGCGTCACGCGACAGAGCTTCGCGGCAAATCTCCCTTGGAAGGGTACCAATATCTCAGGACAACGGTCTACAAGTTGAGGCAAGCGCACCATATTCTCGAAAAAGCTGGTGCGAAGAAGCGCTAGTCTTTATCTAGAGGCTGGCTTGGCGCAAGCCCTCTCGCAGGCGCTTCAGCATGTTCAGATCAGTTGTATGCCTCGCAGGCGGGGTAGTAGCGGCACGTTTCTTGGACGGCCTTGCGCAAGTCTATCCGCCGGAAAAGGTCACGGCGATCGTTAACACTGGAGACGACCTTGATTATCTTGGTGTACACATTAGCCCCGACATTGACATAGTCATTTACACTCTCGCGGGTATTGTTGACAAAGAGAAGGGGTACGGGATCGCAGGGGACACGTACAACTGCATGGCGCAGCTCGAACGCTATTCTGCGGAAACATGGTTCCGGATAGGTGACAGAGATTTCGCAACGCACCTTCTCAGGACAGCCTTTCTCCAACAGGGATTCAGCCAATCGGAGTTGACTGAGAAAATTCGAATGTTCCTGGGCGTGAAGGTCAGGATCCTGCCTATGACTGACCAGATGGTGGCTACCAAGATCAAGACTTCTGCCGGACTACTGGATTTCCAGGAGTATTTTGTCAAGAGAAAGTTCGAGGATAACGTGGAAGATGTGAGCTACGAGGGCGCAACCGTGGCGCTACCGGCTCCAGGCGTTGTAGAGTCGATAGAAAAATCGGAAGTCATCATACTCTGCCCCAGCAACCCCATCCTTAGCATCGGACCAATACTCGCCATCCCCGGAATTCGCAATGCTCTAGCGAAGACCAAGGGCCGGATTCTCGGTATCAGTCCGATCGTTGGGGGAAGGTCGATAAAGGGTCCATTGGATCGTATCATGCGCCACTTGGGATTGGAAGTCTCGCCCCTCGGGGTGGCCCAGCTCTACAAGGGGCTCTTGAGAGGCTTCGTGATCGATGAGGTCGACAAGTCTGTTGCTTCCAAGATTAGCAGCCTTGGAATGAAGGTAGCATCGACCCAGACAATAATGGATTCATCGGCAGCGAGGGCCAGGTTGGCAGAAGATACCCTGAGGCTGGCGGAGACTCTTTGACGGGAAACCTTGCAATCATTCCAGTCAAAGGGCTGGTCGAAAGCAAGAGCAGGCTTGCCCGCTCCCTTAGTCCAGAAGACAAGGAGAAACTCATCCTTGCACTATTGGAAGACGTGTTAGCTGCAGTCAAAGAGTCTCAGCTTTTCAGCCGAGTCCTAGTTGTCTCCCCTGACCCCAATGTCGAGAAAGAGGCAAACTTGCCTCACGGGACATTTCTCCATCAAGAGGGACAGGGGCTCAACGCAGGCATCCGACAGTCAACCCTCTTTGCTATGCGCGAGAAGGCATCGTCTGTGGCTGTCCTGTTAGCCGACATCCCAATGCTAGAACCACGGGATTTGAAAGAGCTATACTCAGTCGGAGGTCCCGCTGAGAAGGTCATCTTGGCCCCTTCCATGAAGGGCGGAACCAATGTGATGGTGCGAGAGCCTCCTAACATTATAGCACCTGCGTATGGAAGATGGAGCTTTAGCACACATCTTAGAGCAGCACAGAAGACAGGATTTGCTGTGTATTCCATCTCTAACCCGCGCCTGTCGTTCGACGTTGACACTCTCGAAGATCTGATCGCCCTAGCGAGAAAGGATCCTCATGGAAAAACTCGCACTGCAAAGTGTCTTCAAGAAATGACATTGCTTCACGTCCTTGCCCGAAGCTCCAAGTAGGTCAGCACCAGCCTTGCTACTCATTCTTGGGTAGAAACTCTTTTATGAGTAGCTCATTGCCGAGCCGGTAGGCTTGGAAAGGAAAACATCCATCAGCTCGTTGGCCTTGGTCGCGTCAATGGCTGCTTTAGGCAACCTACTGGGGGTCGTTTCGGTCGCGTTGGGACGGATTCCCACTCCTGGCGTTAGCCAGGTCGCGCTCGATTTTTCCAGTGTTCCGATTGTAGTAATGGCTATTTTCTTTGGCTGGAGATTGGGGTCTCTCACCGGACTGATCGCTGGCATAGGTCCAGCTATCATGTTCGCATCGAACACGGGTCCGATAACTATCCTATTTCCTGTCGGAAAGGCGATAACAGGCTTTGCGATCGGAATAATAGCTCAATCGCTCAAGTCAGATTACAGGCAGAGGAGCTACGTCGTTCTCCTTGCCGTGTGGATCGGGTTCATTCCAGAAGCGGTGCTCACGTGGTTCTACTTCCAGAATCTCGTTCCCTTATTCGTCTCTGGGGGCAGTTTCTGGGCCCCTGCCCTGGCCATTCCAGTCTTGATTAAGGGATGGTTTGAAATGACCATAATTGGGTTCCTAACCGTCGCACTTGTCGGTAACGAGGCGTTCAAGATCTTTCTAGAGAAGTTCGTTCCTGCAGGACGGCTTTTGATACCATTGAGAGCTCGTAAATAGCTCCGGGCTTTCTGAGCCTTACCTTCGCTGAACCAGCAACGGCTTCGCCTTAATGGGTTTGTTCGAGTTTCTCAGATCTATGATATCGGCCTCGGCCGGACCGGTTCCGATCAGAGTGACTGGCACGCCTGTCTCTTGTTCGATCTTTGATATGAACGTCCTCGCCTTCTCGTCAAGGTCTGCTAACTCGTGGGCTCCCTTGGCGCTAGGGAAGAGTACGTCGAGCTTGGTTAACGCTATCTGAGTGGCCCCGTTAAGTTGAACGGCTCTTCTTGCGAGCCTGAAATCGAAAGGTGCGGCTCTTCTCTCTCGTCCGGTAACAGTTCCAAACTCTGTCCAACCGCGGCGTGCGACTTCCTCGCGATCTAGTTGGCCTTCAAGTGGTCCTTCGCCTACTCGTGTTACGTATGCCTTGAAGATGACTATGACATCGTCAACTTGAGTGGGACCGACCCCGACATCAGCGCAAGCCGCTGAAGCAGTCGTATCCTTGGATGTGACATATGGGTAAGTTCCGTGATAAAGACTGAGAAAGGTGCCCTGGGTCCCTTCAATCACAACGTACTTGTTTTGTGCAAGCGCTTCCTGAATTTCCCCGACTGTGTCGCCTACATACGGTTTGAGGCTTGGAATCTGCTGAGCCAATTTCACCATTCTCAAGGCTCGTTCTGCGTTACATGCTCCTACTCCGCTCTTGGTAGAGCCCACTTTCTTTGAGAGATGGTCTGATCGTGATTCCTGCTCTTTGTGGCGTGGTTCAACGATGGGACACTGATTGTCAACCTCGAATCTTCGCTCTGAGTCGGTTTTCCGGAGCTCGTCGAGCAGTACGGTCGGGTCAACGGGGACTCCGGGTCCAATGAGAAGTCGTGTTGAGCGGTTGACAAAGCCGCTTGGGATGAGCCTGAGGGAGTACTGGACTCCACCGTGGATCACAGTGTGGCCGGCGTTGGGTCCGTTCCCGCCCCTGACGCATAAGTCGGGCTTGTCCTTCATTGCAAGATAGGCGGCTATCTTTCCCTTCCCTTCGTCTCCGAAGAATCCGCCGACAATGACGGTGCAGGGCAAACTGGTTTCCGAGTAGAGTAGAACTACGGTAGAATAAGACTTTTGAAATGATTCTCTGAAAGCTAGTTCTGATCTAGCGTAGATCTGCGATCTGCCGAATCATTGCGTGCGGGATGAGAAGCCTCTCGACTTAACGGGCATAGAGGGGGGACGCGGTAGGTTCTAGAATTGGCTGGAGAAACAATGGTGAGTGCGGCCAGAAAGGCCACACTTTGTTCCAGTTTATGGGTCGTGGGAGTGTTCGTAGCCGGGGACTGGGTGCGGGAGGTAGGGAAATACCGACAGGAACGACTCGGTATTTGGTGGCTGGACAGGGTTGCCTGCCAGGATGCCCTGCGTCACTAGACTTACTGCGCCGTCTGTCGTGAAGTTCTTGTCTACCAGTGGTAAGGTCGCGCCGGCTATCGCCTTGATCTCAATGTCCACGACATCGTCCAGCACTCTTCGGCCGTTGGGGAATCCTGCGGGGTCTCCGCCAACTAGTCCTAGCCGGTTGGGGTTCGTCGTATTCGGAGGAATTGCAAGGTTGAGGCGGAGGTAGTCAGCCTGTAGGGGTCCTGTGAAGTTCTGGAACCCTGCAATTATGCCCGCTGGTATTCCTGTCAGGAGTATTGCGATGAGGTCTGCGCGCGCTTCCGTTACAGATGCCAAGTTCGGGAAAACTCCGGGGTAGAGCACAGGGAGTAGTTTCTGAAGCTCTGGTGTCTGGTAATATTTGAGGAACTGAGAGTCGAACCTAGGGAGCGAAGTGTTCCAGAAGTCTTTCTTCCCCAACGGGATGATTACCTCATTGATCAGAGGCATTCCTAGCCGGGACACTTGCGTAAAGGGTCCGGTGACGACTCCGTCAGACTGGTTGTCGCCTGATTGGTTGTCGTCTCCATCGGTCGGAAGGATGGCTGCCCTTCGTCTACTTGCTGATGCCCATATTCCGATCGTTGAATTCCTTCCCAGCGGGTCAGTGGGGTTTGATCCGTCCGACGTCAGTTGCTTCTTGGCTACTTGTATTGCGATACTATGAACGCTGAACCCCTTTGTGGCGTCAACGCCTGTCGCCGCCGGTGTGGGTATGAGGTGGAAATTCTGGACAGGTCTCAGAGCTCCGAGGTCAAATATCGATCCAAGATCTACGAAAAACGCTTCGTCTCTCTGGCCGGCGAACACGGTCGAGCCATCGCTCAAAGTGTTTATGGCCGCGTTTGCGAGATTCGCATAGTTCGGTGTTGACCTTGGTCCGATGTTGACGGGCGGAGTTGGGAGGTTTCTGCCTAGAATCGTGGATACGCCAGTCCTTCGGGGTCCAACCACTTTTGTGACTGAGTAGGATTGTTTCACGTTCCAGGAGGGGTCCGTGAGGGATCCAATGGGTCCGGTGTTGTAGAGGAAAGTGTCAGGGTTCCCGATCTTGGTGTTGAATCTGAACTGGTAGGTTATGTCTTCGACTCCGTCCCCGTTATTGTCTATTACTATCTCGTAGAGCACGTCGTCCCCGAAGGTGTTGAAGTTGGGGCCTCCCGCTGGTTCCTCCAACGGAATGTAGTTAGCTAGGATAGTTGCAGTGTCAGGCTTGTCCGGGCTAACAAAGGCGTAGAGGTCGGTGTTGTCAGCCACTGGATCCCTAGAGATTTTGGGCGCTTCTCTGTGCGATGTCATCGTCTAGCTCCCTGCCCTTAGCTTGTCCGCAATCTGCGCGGCCAACCCTGCATCTTTCACTTTAACAGAAACTTGTCCACTCATGACTGTTAGTTGATCACCACTTACAGAGGCAACAATCGGCTCTGCGCTGTCGTTTACCGCAGGCGTTTTCGGCTGCTCTGCCGGAATGGGGATCTTACCCATGAGGGCTGTGCCGCCTGCCGCCACCGCGGCCGCTCCCACGCCGAATTTCAAGAAGTCTCTTCGAGATATCTTGTTGTTTGAGTCGCGTTCGGACTCAGTTTTCTCGTCAGTATTCTTATTCTGTTTCAAGGATTTCTGGCTGACATGGCCTGGATTGATTCTTAACGGTTTTTCCAAATCTCCCCGGAATCTAGCCCACATTCTACCCGGGGATAGCTAGAGCCGGCTACCGGGTTTCATGCTTCTATTTCCAGGTAACTCTAAGCAGATTAGCCAGAGCTAGGGCTTCCCCGACATTCACTAGGAGCATGTAGGTTGACGCTTGATCCACAAAGTTACCCGCTGAACTGACATTTTCGAATAGAAAGAGCCAGAATACGAGAATTGCCAGGTTCAAAACTACGAAAAAGCTACCGAAGAGAACGAGACCCATGGTGAAGGAAGACTTGACTTTTCTGTATGTCCCGAGGTAAATTGCCAACAAAGCGAGGGTCATAGCGATGTTTGCAAAAGCGACTATCGCGCTAGCCCACAATGCAAAACCCAAGCTCGGTCACTCTACTCCGTTTTTTGTTCGCTTATCTTTCTTCTTCCAATTCTACTCCAAATCTCGTCAAGGATTGGAAGTGCCTCCTCCATCTTGGGAGTAAGAAAGAGAACAGCGCCGTAGGTTCCCTTGTCTGATGGCACGATCAAGCCATTCTCTTCGAGAACCCTAACGTGGTGTTGAATTGTTTTGTAATCAACATGAAGAACTTGCGCAAGTTGATTGGCGTTGCAAGGACGATTTTGAAGAGCCCTAATGATCTCGGCCCTGCTAGGCCCTCCTCGCGTTCCTGCGAACAGGTACCAAAGGAGTCGTTTGAGGTACTTCTCACCATGGAGCGATGCCTTGGGGTCTTCCTTTGCTGTCGCCAGCAGGAATGGAATGTCGTGAAATAGTCGACTGAGTTGAGGAAGCAGTTGCGACTTTTGCGTTATCAATCGAATCGTCCACACGATGTTGAGCGAGTACGTTCGAATTCTGTCTCTTTCGTCCCGTTATAATATTTCGTCGAATTTGATATTGAGATCGGACATCTGTCATGACAACTCCTCCTATGAAATAGGACGATTATGTCTGAATGAAAACTCGGTGAGAATAGGATTCGGGCGGACAATCTTGAATTATCAGCCCGCCCGATGTCGTTCGTCATTGCGTCGGCTGAGAACGCTCCGTCCGCATGTTTTGCGGAAATTCATCATCTAAGTCCAAACTCGAATCACCCTCTTTTTAACCGATCTGGAAGTTTTCCGGTGAAAGGATGGAGTTAGGGTTAGAGCCTTGATCTTCCGCAGCGGCCACAGAACACGCCCCCTGCATCCATGTCTCCGCCACAAAAGGTGCATGTCGTTAGAGTGATGACGATCTTCGGTTCCTCTTTGCCGCTGTCCTTTTCGTATCTCTTTGCATACCAGATTGAGCCTTCGAGGAGTATGATTATCGGAACAAACAAGGCAATGTCCGCGAGAGGGCCGCCATCGGGTGAAGCGATCGCAGTTAGAATCAAGGTTACCGCCCAAACATATTTTCGATTCTTTGTAAGCATCTTCGTCCCGAGAACGTGTAATTTGACGAGGAGGACAAAGAACACGGGAATCGTGAAGGCGAAACCTGCGGCAACGATGACGAAGAAAATCAGGTTGTAGAATTGGTCCGCGTAGATGAACGGGGATATTCCGAGACCGGTGAAGAAGGGAAGAGAGAAGAAGAATACAAAGGGCAGAAGGACAAAAAACGCGAACGCACCGCCTACGAAGAAGAGAATTGAGAACGCTGCGACGAACGGATAGACTGATTGCTTCTCGTTGGGCTTGATAGCGGGATCTATGAATTTGTAGATCTCGTACGCAAGCACAGGGACGCTCGTGGCGAATCCGAACACGGCCGCCGCCACCAGGATTATTTCCAGAGGCGCTGTAACAGTTCCTCCAACCAGAATGTATTGTGAAGGTAACAGCCTTGTTTTGATTCCGAGGAGGATGGCTGTGATAATAGGATGGTAGCCTTGAAACGGGTTTTGCAGAAAAGAAGGATCAGCTGGGATTAGGAGGTATAGAAGCGTCGAAATTACAAAAGAGTAAATCCAAACTTTCGCTCGTCTCGAAAGCTCTTCAATGTGGTCCCAAAGAGGTTGAACTCTTTCGTGTGACTCGTCCTCGGGCAAGAGCTCCTGATGTCCTCTGCAGGCCTGACTAGGACTCTACAAGATCATATCTCATACTCGACTGGCCCCACCGCAAGCGACGCTTAGGCCTAGTTGCCGATATGAATCAGTTCAGCTATTTCGACTTTGCTGCGACGATCTCGTCGGATATCTCTTGACGCGTCTTGCCTTGAGTACTGATCCCAAGTTTTTGCGCGGTATCTACCAGTGCGTCAGAAGCAGAAACCCCTTGCTGAAGAGATCCGGTCGGGTTCGTCAGTCCCTTAGAAGCGTCGTCAAACTCCTTACGTGCTCTACCGATAGACCTTGCCAGCTCCGGTATCTTCTGTGGGCCCCAGATCAGTATGATTGCCAGAACGCCCAGTACGAGTAGGATGTTGATCGGGTCTGTTAAAGCCATGTTTAACTCACTTTAAGCGTCTACGCTCCCGAGCTTTAACTGTTTACGGTTCTGTTAACTCTTGTTTGGTTGAGTTAGCTTCGGGGCATCGACTCCGGGGATTGCCGTAGGCGTCGGGTTCCCCTTCACGGCTTCAACTGCTCCGCCTTGCGCCTCTAACGGGCGAGCTGGTTGTAGGAGAGGAGTGAGAGCTTTCTCAGCGATGATGCATCGTTGGCTATGCCTATCCGCAGAGACTCGTTAACTATCCTCCTGAACACTCCCAGCAGGCCTAGAATATCGTTAGATGAAACGTAGTATTGCCAGACCGACTTAACAGCCAACACATTAAACGACAAAAGCCAAAATCCTAATCATAAGTCAGAGAGGCATCCGACGATGAGTTGACGAGACTGTTTGCATGATTGGTACAAAAACCCTGTGTGTTCAAGGAAACCTTATTCTTCGGCCCAAGCCGTGTCCGGCTAGGCGGCTAAGAACTGAAGGTAGTCGTGTGCGTACGACGCGTCCCTGATACAGCAACGCGCATCAAGCTAGCGCCCGACGGGAGGTCGATTCTTACAAACGATGCAGAGTTCGTAATCAACCCCTATGAGGAATATGCCCTAGAACAAGGCGTACAGCTGAAGGAGAAACACGGCGGAGAAGTCACAGTTCTCACCCTCGGACCGGAGAAGTCAACGAGTGTGATCCTGAAAGCTCTCGCGCTTGGCGCCGACAGGGCTATTCACCTTAGGAGCGAAAATTTTCCAGATGATCCAAGCGCTGTTGCCCGGGCAATAGCTGCGGAACTAAAATCGCTCGAATTCGACGTTCTCTTGTTTGGCAAGAAGGGAGTTGATGACGACAATCAACAAGTGGGGCCTATGGTAGCTGAGCTTCTTGGAGTCCCGTGCGTAACTCAAGTCGTCAAACTTGAGATTTCCGATGGCAAGGCGCTCGCTCATCGAGAAGTTGAAGGAGGAGCAATCGTCGTCGAGACAACACTGCCTTCTGCGTTCACCGCCGAAAAAGACTTGACAGTCCCTCGATACGCCTCGCTTAGAGAATTGGTTGCGGCTCGAAAGAAACCCATTCTCGTGAAAGAGCCTCAACCGTTTCCGGGCACGTTTGAAATTGTCTCAGTTCAATATCCTCCGCCTCGACCCCCGGGCAGGGTTCTTGGGAGGGGCGTAGAGGCTGTTCCAATATTGGTCAAAGTTCTGCACGAAGAAGCCAAAGTGATCTAGCAAGTGCAAGGTCCCATACTAGTTTTCGCGGAGTCTTCAGGGAGCGAGTTCCGAAAATCCGCATTCGAAGCGGTAACGGAAGCTAGACGGCTGGCCGACCTATCCAAGACCGAGGTTCACGCGCTTTCTATAGGTCACAGAATAAAGGACCAGGCAGGCTCTCTCGGCAAGTTCGGCGCTGACAGGGTTTCGGTCGCCGACGACGAGTCGTTGAAGCTCTTCCAACCGGACTTCTATCGACAGATTGCCCTCGACTTGGCGAAGAAGATTAACCCATGCGTCATTCTTCTACCGGCCACCTCGACTGGCAAGGACTTAGCCCCTCGTCTCGCAATCCATCTGAACACAGATGTCGCGACCGAGTGCACTGAGCTGGAAATCAGAGACGATGATTTGGTTGCAACGCGCCCTGCCTATGCCGGCAAGGTGTTGCTTAAGATCAAAATGAAGGGAATTCCCAAGGTTGCAACCCTTCGCCCAAACGTCTTCACCGCCAAGGAGAAAGTTCCTGGAATCAGCCCGTCGATCGAACATCTCTCGTTCGAGAAGCCAACCACCAAAATGACAATGAAGGAGTTCGTCACCCACGGAGCAAAAAAACAAGACCTCACCGAGGCGGGAGTCATCGTTTCTGGGGGAAGAGGGATGGGATGACCTGAGAACTACGAGATTCTCGAGGAACTCGCTAACGTCATGGGCGGAGTGGTCGGAGCCTCAAGAGCATCTGTCGACGCCGGTTGGAGGCCGCACTCGGACCAGGTTGGACAGACAGGAAGAACCGTCTCCCCGACACTCTACATCGCATGCGGCATCTCTGGAGCCATTCAACACAGAGTAGGCATGATAAACTCGAAAGTGATAGTCGCGATTAACAAGGACCCTGAGGCGCCGATTTTCGGGTTCGCGGATTACGGAATCGTCGGGGATGTTTTCGAGGTCGTCCCGGCTCTTACTCAAGAGATGAAGAAGTATTACGGAAAAAACTGAACTGGTTTGTTAGACGTCGTCGAGCTTCGATTTTAGGAATCTTGCAAGTTCCTGGCTAAGCGGGCTCCTAGAAACGTCGATCACAGGCATCTCAACATTTCCTGCCTTCACATTGTGGACAAATTCTGCCATCGGCGCGTAGCTTATGGATGCGATGTAGAGCTCCCCACGGGCATATTCCTCCGGCATGTCGGATGGCGGGATTGGCTGTGATACAAACACCATGCTATCTGCCCATGTCAGTAGCACGGGTTGTCCCATCTTCATGATGAACGATAAAGCATTCACGAGTTGTTGGGGGTTGTCGTATTTGACAAGTTCCCGGATGACGATCCGCTTAAGCGGTTCGTGGGCGATCTCGACCATTTGGCTGCTCATTCCTGTCTCCTAACTGCGAAGGCAATAGGTTGCTGGTTAAGAGGGTTTCCAAGCTCAGCCTAGCTTGAAACTTACTCCCTTCCCACCGGAGGGATACTTCCAGCTTATGGCCTTGGCTCCAATCTTGTGGCAAACGATCAGACAGGCGCCCGTTTCCATGCAGCCTTCCGTATTGTAAGTCAGCTGGTCCTGCCAAGAGTAGACTTCAGCTGGGCAAATATAGAGACATGGCTTCTTTTCACATTCTTGGCAGAGTTTAGTGTCTACTACGATGAACGGTTCGGGGTCTCTGCTGAAGCTAACTAGGGCCAACCGTTTGTCGAGACTCATCTCCTCTTGTTTTGCGGACATTTCTAGAATGTCCTCGCTCCGGCAAGAAGGTCTCGTATCAAGCTGATCGTCGAGACCTTACCTTTCGTCTGCGCCCTAAGCTCCTTGTAGATTTTCCGCTTTCCGTTTCCATCAACGCGATAGACTGCTTCTGCAGCGTTGCAAACTAGCTCAGGGTAGACATTGTAGAGCCTGTTGTTGCGTAAGTATCTTGGGACTTTGCTGAAAGTGTACATGTCTTTGAGGGCCGGCTCCTCTCTCAGCTTTCGCTCGTAGGTTTGGAGTGATTGAGTCGAGTAGTCTTTTCTTTTGCGGGCTTCGAGAATTGTTTGGGCTGCGGCAATGCCGGAGACAATTGCCATGTCCACGCCTCTGAAGGTGTAACCATTATTGAGTAGGTGTCCAGCTGCGTCTCCTGCTACCAGCATGCCTCCTGTGTAGGGTCTCGTCAACATCTTAGGCCCAGCTTCCGGGATCATATGAGCATCGTACTCGATCGTCTTTCCATCTCTTATGAGCCGTCGGACTTTGCGGTGGTTTCGCAGTTTATCCATCAGTGTGTGGGACGGAACTGCTTTAGTTGAAGTATCATCAGCCCCGACAACCATTCCCAGAGCCAGGCTGTCTTTGTTCGTGTAGAGGAAGCCTCCTCCTCGAAGTCCGCCGGAGCAGTCACCAACAAAAACGTGGGCAGCACCCTCTCCGGGCTCAAGCCCAAGGCGATCCTCAATCGTGTCGGCTGGAAGTTCAACAACATCTTTCATTCCCATCGACACCTCTTGAGGCTCTAACATCGTCGCGAGTCCCGCCTTTCGGGCGAGGCTCGTCGTGGTTCCATCGCACGCGATTACAGCATCAGTTGGAATTGTGTCCTGACCCGCGATTATTCCCTTTACTCGTCCACCCTCGATCACTAGGTCGTCTACTCTTGAATCTGTAATCAGCGAGGCTCCTGCTTTCTCTGCCTGCTCTGCCAGCCACTTGTCAAACTTGGCTCGGATAGAAGTGAAGCTTCCCGTCGGATCTTTCGATTCGTATTCGACGCTAAACGAGCTGTCAGCCGTCATGAAGGTGATTCCCTCTTTTCTCACAAAGCGTTCAACGGGCGCGTCTTTCCATCGGTCTCCAAGGAGGCGTCTTAGGGCGTAACTGTAAATTCGTCCACCAAAGACGTTCTTCGAACCGGGAAACGTTCCACGTTCAACGAGCAGAACTTGGACCCCTTCTCGAGCGAGCGTGAAAGCGGCTGCGCTTCCAGCCGGACCTGCTCCGACGACTGCGACTTCGAATCCTTCTAATGACAACTCTGTCTCTATTTGGCGCTGGTCGTGGGGTTTATCGGGTTTAGCATGGCGCCATGGCCATGGTTAGCGTTGGTTGTTGTTTGGCGCAGCTTCGGTCATCTCTAACGATTATGTTCGTGGGATGACTCATTACGTGTAAGGCGGTTCGTCATATGAGCCTCTCGAGTTGGGATGAGGGGAGCGACTCCGACCGCCTGAGAGGCGTGAACCGAGTTGGATGGTTGGTTGGCCACTGTAAAATCCTTGCCTGGCAATGGGCCAAGCTACCACGCTACGGGGGTGAGGGGGCGGTTGAGGTTCGACCGTTCCCTGCCGAAAAGAGACCACGTGTCTCTGAGGCGCAAGGCTCTCAGGTGAAGCAATGAAAGGGAACCCGATGACGACGGTAATCCTCGGAGTCGATGAGAGCAAGTCTAGTCTTCAAAACGAACCGAAGACTCGACAGAACCTCGGGTTTAGCTCTGGGTCCATCTCCGGCGGCTCGAAAGTCAGCTTTTCGTGCTGTCATTCCCTTTTGATTTTTCGGTCTCCCATCTCTGTTTCAATATCTGCTCGATCAAGTCGACAGCTCTTTTGACCTGCCTCTGCATTGCCATCGGATCGTACCCAGCTGGTGGTTTGCTGTCCAGGTATCTTCTGTACATGTCAAAGTCCAGGAATTTCTTGCTTGTTTCGAAAATTGCCATGAGCGCGGGAGACTCCATTTTGTCTAAGTCGTCTCGTCTGCAATGATAGAATCCTTTGTCCCTCACGAAGGTTATCTTTTCATTGCCGACAGAGTCGTTGTAGACATCTTCCCAGAGGTTTCTGTCGACTTCGTTCTCGACTGAGTCACCAGTGGCTAGCCTTGATTCGAATTGTTGACGAAGCTGGGTCGCTTCTTGCTCTGAGATCTCAAGCGCTTTTGATACCTGTTCAATTGTCAGACCCTTCTTGAGCAGATAGTAACACGCTTCTTGAAGATACTGAGAAGCGTCGTCTTGTTTCTGAGCATTCAATGATGGAGCTGCCTCCTATGTGACTTACAATTGTTCAAGGAGGCACCTGGTTGGTTATGATTCTCTGAAGGGACTCATGTACGATCTTGGCTTGCACCTCAAGTCCGAGGTCAACGGAGGGGATGCCCATCACTCTACATCTGCTGAGAAGCTTCTTGTCGAGGCTTACCACGATGTATTTGTTGTCCTTCGCGAGGTTGACGACTTCATCGTCAGTGATTCCCGGGGTTACCTTCGTTGTTGACCAACCGAGATCTCTCAGGTATTCATCTAGCCCGAACAGTTGTTCGTCAAGGAGAACTGTAGGTCTATGCATTTCTTGTGCGCGCTTCGTTTCCCAAAGGTTCGACGAACGCTTCCTTAGAAGCTTTCTCGGGTCGATGGTTCTGGGGAAGAGTAGAGAATCCTATTTCTTGAAGTATCTACGGCATTTCCTACATTGGAAACGGTTTTCCGAGATATTCTTGAGCGGTATGCTGCAGAACGGACATGTATCTAGGGTCGCTAATTTCTCAGCCGATCCAGCAAACGCTTCTGTCTTCAGACCCGGTGCGATCTGCCCTCTTGTGACTTGGTGTCTTCTGGAGTAAGCGGTGAGGGAGCCTCCTGCAATGGCAGCAGATGCAAGTAGTCCAACAGGTAGCGCGAAGCTCATAGATGAGAATGTGCTGGCTAGGTAGTCTTGCATGAATTGGTTGTGAACGTATTCATTGTAGAGCCATGTGGCTAAGAAAACGTTCAGAGCCGACTGAACTCCTATCACTAGTGCTTTTCTGGACACTTGGATCGTGCTTGATCAGCTCTTGAAGAAACGATACTCTGCGCGGCTCTAAGGGTAAGATCGGCGTGTCTCGGAAATAAGTCTGCCCAAAAGTGGTGTGTCCATATGGGACTAGCGTTGTGCCTACTGCAGTCCCTGAGTATGGAATTAGCGGTATGCTTCGAAGTCTTGTCCGAGGCGGTTCACTGCGATCTTCTGGACCATGATCTCGTCTGTTCCTTCGTAGATTCGGCAGACCCTCGTGTCAACCAGGTGTCTGGGCGCTCGGGTTTCGAAGCTGTATCCGCTTGAGCCGAATATCTGAACGGTTCGGTCCGCGGCGTCGAATGATGCATTTGAGGCGAAATATTTTGCCTGGGCAATGGTGATGTCTGCGTGTTCGCGAAGTTCTTTGTTTTCTGGTTCCTCGTCACTATGTTGTTTGAGTAGTGCTGCCTTGTAAACGAGGTTCTTGGCCGCTTCCAGATTCGTTGACATGATTCCAATGTGTCGTTGAACGAGTTGGTGTTTTCCGATCGGTTTGCCGTGTTGTACTCGCTGCTTCGAGTAGTTGACGGCTTCTGTAATGCAGTCGTCGATGACTCCCAAGCACCCTGCGGCGACGCTGAGTCTGCCACTCATTAGCCCAGAGTAGGCGACACCCAGACCCTTTCCAAGAGGGCCGAGAAGATTCTCTTTCGGGACCCTGCAGTTATCTAGGAAGATCGAGCCTGTGTCCGAGGTTGGCATTCCTAGCTTGTGTTTCTGTTGTTGCGATGAGTAGCCTTCGAATGCTTTCTCAACTATGAAGGCGCACATTCCATCATGCTTGCCTTTCGGGTATGCGAATATTACCGAGGTGTCGGATATGCTGCCGTTGGAAATCCAGGCTTTGCTTCCGTTTAAGAGGTAGTGGGTTCCCTTGTCCTCGAATGAGGTTCGGAGCGAGGTGGGATCGCTGCCCGCGGTGGGCTCGGTTAACCCAAAACACATTATTTTTTCCCCTCTTGTCGCCTGCGGAAGATAGCGTTGTTTCTGATCCTCATTGCCCCACTTTTGCACTGTCAACTGGCCTAGTGAAACGTGTCCGGAGAGAAACGTTCGGACCCCAGTTCCTTCTCGGCCAATTCTCTCCAAAGCCAGGGCATATGTGAGAATGTCGGCGCCTTGGCCCTCACCGTAGCGTCTCGATATGGGAAGCCCGAGGAGCTGGGCTTTCTTGAAAATGGGTACAAGGTGATCGTTGAATTTTCCCGCCAAGTAAGCCTGGTCCTCCAGCGGGCGGAGTTCCCGGCAAGCCCGGTCAACCTCGTCTAGGACAAGCTTTTGTTCGTCTGAAACATCGAAATTCATCTTAGAGAGATCTTCACTACCCGAGTCTACAACAGTCTTCAATCGAAACAATCTCTCGTCACCCTCGTCCTTAATGTGAGTTTTGTCAAAAAAAGGATCACTGTAAAATCTTCGGTTGACGCGTACCAATGGTTTTTGGAATCTCTAGTGAATATTAGTTAGGGACATAGTATGATTGCCAGGGCGGTTGTCGTACGAGCCTGTCACGTTGGGATGAGGGGAATGACTCCGACCATGTGACGGGTATGAACTGGGATAGCCGGCTGGTTGGCCACCGTAAAATCCTTGCCTGGCAATGGGCCGAGCTACCACTCTACGGGCGTGAGGGGGCGGTTGAGGTTCGACCCGTTCCCTGTCGAGAAGAGATTACCAGTCTCTGAGGGGCAAGGGCTCTCAGGTGAAGCAGTGAAGGGGAACCCGACGACGACGGTAATCCCAGGAGTCGATGAGAGCAAGCCGAGTGCAAAAACAGACCGAACACTAGGTAGACCTCAAAACGTTATATTACCGGCCGAATGTTTTCGCCTGCGCGGCGATCGCTTTGCCAATTCAGGTCGATGAGGAGGACATTCCCTTCTTTGCCGAAGTAATAGCTGGGGGAAGGATAACGATCCCTGAAGAGATTCGAAAGATTTTCGGAGTGAAAGATGGGGACCATGTCATGTGTAGAGTGCGGCTGGTAAAGCGGGCCGAAGACGTCAAGTAACGCATCACCTTAGCCCGCGTGTGGGCCCCTGTGTGGATGCCCATTTCTGACAATCTTAAATAACATCGCTAGTCTCCGCTCCTCTCAGAGCCCTAGTTGACACTGGCCGTCTCCGATCCGACAAGAATAATCGACGGCTTTCAGGACAAGACAATCTTGGTCATAGGCGACCTGATGGTCGACCGCTATGTTCGCTCTCAAGGGCGAAAACTCTCGAGAGAAGCACCTGTCCCGGTTGCAGATTTCATCTCCGAGGAACTAGTGCTCGGGGGTGCCGCGAACCTCGCCAACAACCTGGTCGCACTCGGAGCGAAAGTCCGCGTGTTGGGTGTCGTGGGAAACGATGAGCCGGGAAAGTGGCTCCAAGAGGAGCTGGAGAAGAAGGGGGTAGACATCTCAGGTACCGTTGTGAACAGCCGCCCCACAAGCCTGAAAACCCGATTCATTCTGAACCATCGCCAATACCTTAGAATTGACAAAGAATCACGGACGGATGTCGAGTCGCATGTCACAAAACAGTTCCTTTACTCCTTGGATGACCTACTAGAGGATGCTGACGGCGTGGTCTTCTCTGACTACGACAAGGGGGTCATCACCCCTGAACTCATAAGCAATGTCGTTGAGGGGTGCCGAGTCCAGGAGAAGAAAGTCGTCGCTCAACCCAAAGTCCGGCACTACCTCGACTACGTGGGAGTGTCAATGGTGAAGTCTAACGTCCGCGAGGCAACGATAGCGACGGGTGTTTCCATGGTCAACGATACTTCGCTAAGGAATATGGGCCACAACCTCATGACGCGCTTGGAATGTGAGGCTTTACTTCTCACCCGAAGCGAACAAGGCATGATCCTCTTTGAGAAGAAGAATATTACGAGTTTTCCGCCTTTCAAGGGTCCCAAGCCTGGGTTCAACGCCGTCGGAGTAAGGGACTGCATGACAGCAGTTCTAGCCATGTCCATTGTTGGTGAGGCACCAATAGGAGAGGCTGTCTTGCTCGCGGGACTTGCTGCGTCACAGCATGCGGACAATCTTGGCACTGTTGTTGTAGACCTGAACGATCTTCGATCTCAAGCCAACTCAACACTTGAGCTTGCAGAGCAGATAGTTCAGGTTCCGGTCCACTGATTATGGAAGAGCAATCGATTCCCATCGGTATGCTTCTACAGAAAGCAGCTAAGATTCGAGCCCATATTCTTGAGATGGTGGCAGAGGCGAAGTCAGGGCATCCTGGCGGAAGCCTTTCGGCCGTCGAGATCCTCGTCTCATTATTTTTCTACAAGATGCGACATGACCCCAAGCGCCCAGACTGGCCAGATCGTGACCGGTTCGTCCTGTCCAAGGGACACGCTGCACCAGTCCTTTTTTCGACCCTAGCAGAAGCTGGTTATCTTCCAACAAGCGAACTCAAAACTCTACGGAAGATCAACAGCCGTCTACAAGGCCACCCCGACCATAGGGTCCCAGGTGTAGAATTTCCTGGAGGTTCGTTGGGAATTGGTCTTTCCGCCGCAATAGGTATGGCCCTCGCGGGTAAGGTGGACAAGAAAGACTATCGAGTATACGCCCTCCTCGGCGATGGCGAGATGGATGAAGGAGAAACTTGGGAGGCGGCGATGGCCGCGCCGAAATTCAAACTTGACAATCTTACCGCAATCATCGACAGAAACGGGATCCAACAGGACGGTCTGACGGAACAAATCATGCCAATGGAGCCCGTTGGATACAAGTGGAAAGCGTTCAACTGGCATGTCCTAGAAGTCGATGGCTTCGACTTTCGTCAAGTAATCGACGCCTTGGAAAAAGCGGAGAACATGAGAAACAGACCAACTGTAATTATCGCCCATACCGTCAAAGGGAAAGGAGTCTCCTTCATGGAATGGGACCCCGCATACCACGGCAAAGCACCAGACAAAGACACCGTTCGCAAGCTCGTCAAGACGATGTTGGAAGAATGAGAGGAGTCAAGATCGCACCCTCGATTCTAGCGGCCGACCATGCGGACCTAAAGGGGGAGATTAGCAGAGTTGAGGAAGCTGGCGCTGATATGATTCACGTAGACGTTGCAGATGGACACTTCGCTCCCAACATAAGTCTGGGACCAGACACTGTCCGGGCAATTCGCAAAGTGACGAGACTCCCTCTCGACACGCATCTGATGATAACGAACCCCGAGAAATTCTACGAGCCCTTTCTCTCAGCAGGAAGTGACATCATAACAGTGCATGCAGAGGCTACCAGCCGCTCATTTCTCAACAAGTTGTCAAAGGAAGTTCACCGGAAAGACAAGAAGCTTGGTCTAGCGCTAAAGCCGTCCACCTCAATTCCATCTTGGCTAGGAAAGGAAACGAACCCTTTTGACGTTATTCTCGTCCTCTCCGTCAACCCGGGATTTCCAGGTCAGTCATTCATGCCGAGCGTTCTTCCCAAAGTGAGGAGGGTTGCAAAGCTCGCCAACTCGAGATTAATGGACGTTGAAGTTGACGGGGGAGTGGACCTGGAGAATGCGTCGGCAATAATTGAAGCAGGAGCTACTGTGTTGGTCGCAGGAGCTTCTATCTTTCGGAGAGGTGATGTTAAATCCGCTCTCCAGGAAATGAGAGCCGTCGCCCAGAGGACGATAGGAGAGGTTCCAGCCTAATGCTCGTCCAGCTCGCTTCCATGCGCGATGCGTACGCTGAGGTTCTGTTAGAGCTGGGGGAGGAAGACTCTAGGGTCGTTGTTGTAGGCGCCGATACGTCTGTATCCATCAAGACTAGCCTGTTTGGGGATCGCTACCCTGATCGGTTCTTCAATGTTGGAATCGCTGAGGCCAACATGATGGGCATAGCGGCAGGGCTAGCGCTCACCGGGAAGATACCCTTTGTCACAACCTATGCGGCTTTCGTGCCAGGCAAGTGCCTCGACCAGATTCGCAACGCGATAGCCTATCCCAATCTCAACGTGAAAATCGTATCTTCGCATGGCGGTTTGACAGTCGGACCAGACGGGGCTTCGCATCAGACGATAGAGGATGTGGCAGCGATGAGAGCTGTCCCCCGAATGCATGTTATCGTCCCTGCCGATGCTCCCTCCACCAGATCTTTGGTTGCACAAGCGTGCAGGACCCTTGGTCCCTTCTACATCCGTCTCAGCAGGCCCAGTGTCCCCACGATCTACTCGGCCTCCAAGGATGTGGAGATTGGAAAGGCCAAGATCCTCAAGGAAGGTTCGGACGTCGGCATCGTAGCCTGTGGAATAATGGTCAATGAGGCAATGGAGGCCGCAGAAGCCCTCTCGAAGATAGGAGTCTCGGCGGAGATTGTGGACTCTCACACCGTGAAACCTCTGGATTCCGAGACAATTATTCGGGTTGCAAAGAAGACTGGAGCACTCGTGACAGCCGAAGAACAGAATATAATCGGGGGCTTAGGAGGCGCCGTCGCCGAAGCTGTTACTGAATCATACCCAGTTCCCGTTTCGAGAATTGGAGTTAGGGATACCTTTGGAGAATCAGGAGAGCACAAAGAGCTAATGGCCAAGTACGGCCTGACTTCAAAAGAAATAACTCGCGCCGCGAAACATCTCGTCGATTCCAGGTGACCTATTTCGAAGATATTCCTTGACACGGCCAACGTTGCTTCGATCAAAACCTTCGCAGATATGGGAGTGCTTGACGGCATCACCACTAATCCGACGCTCATTGCGAAGGAGAACCGAGACTTTCTGGAGCTCGTGTCAGAAATTCTTGAGATCGTGCAAGGCCCAGTAAACCTTGAGGTCGTGAGTCAGAACACTGAGGGAATGCTACAAGAGGCTCACAACTTGGCATCTCTAAGCCCTAACGTGGTTGTCAAGTGTCCAATGACCAGCGCGGGCTTAGTAGCGGTGAAGACGCTCAGCAAAGAAGGAATCAACACCAACGTTACACTCGTTTTCTCGCCTAATCAAGCCCTACTTGCCGCAAAAGCCGGAGCTACATATGTTAGCCCGTTCATTGGCCGATTGGACGACGCAGGACACGAGGGAATGAAGGTAATTGAGGATACATTGCAGATTTACCGAAATTTCGAGATCGAAACCCAGGTCCTGGTGGCAAGCATTCGCCACCCTGTCCACGTAGTTGATGCTGCGAAGCTAGGAGCCCATGTCGCGACAATGCCGCCTGATGTTCTCGAAAAGATGGTGAAGCATCCGCTTACTGATATTGGTCTGAAGCGTTTTCTTGACGATTGGCAGAAGGCCGGTTTGAAACTTCCTGGACGTGGATCTCTTCCCACAAAGGCAAGACCTCTAGTTCAGCGAGCATGAGTCCCGCACCCTGCCACCGGGGCTCTTGTCCTACGATCTCGCGTGTACGTGGTGAACGTTAGCCTTTTGAGGAACCTGTGATTGCTCTCACTGTTACCCTTTGACTAAGTACGTCTTTGTCACGGGCGGCGTAATGTCCGGAATAGGCAAGGGGGTTATCGCCGCTTCTATCGGAAAGATAATTCAGGTACGCGGCCTCAAAGTTACCGCCGTCAAAATCGATCCTTACCTCAATTACGACGCAGGAACGATGAACCCGTACATCCACGGCGAGGTCTTCGTCACGGAAGACGGAGGAGAGACAGACATGGACGTTGGGACGTACGAAAGGTTCCTAGACATCAACGTTCCAAAGAGTCACAACATAACAACCGGACAAGTGTATTTCTCCGTCATCGAGAGAGAGCGCAAGGGCGACTTTCTCGGTAAGTGCGTTCAGATCATCCCCCACATAACCGATGAGATCAAGGATAGACTCCGTAGGATTCCCAAGGAAGAAGGAGTTGACTTAGTGTTGGTGGAAATAGGTGGTACTGTCGGCGACATCGAATCCCTGCCGTATCTCGAAGCTGCACGCCAACTTCGCTTGGAAGAGGGCGGCGAGAACGTTCTCAATGTCCACGTTACCCTCGTTCCTGTTTTGGATGTAGTGGGGGAGCAGAAGACCAAGCCCACTCAGCATAGCGTCCAAGAGCTCCGCAGAATCGGAGTGCAGCCTGACATCATAGTCGCGAGAAGCAAGGCCTCCCTCAAACAGGAGCCGAGGCGTAAGATTGCTTTATTCTGCAACGTGGAAGAGTCCGCCGTATACACTTCCCAAGACATGGACAGCATTTACCAGTCCCCTCTCCTCTTAGACCAGCAAGGGCTCGGCACATTCATCACACACCGTCTTAGGTTGCCCGAGAACACGCCCCAGTGGACTTCTTGGAAGAAAATGCTTGAAGAGCATCTAACACCAGCCAAACAAGTCAACGTCGCGATCTGCGGGAAGTATGCCGAACTCGCCGACTGTTATGTAAGCGTCAATGATGCCCTCAAGGACGCGGGAGCATCGGCAGGCGCCAAGGTCCATCTAGAATGGATCGAAACTGATGACTTTGAGAAACAGCCAGAAAGGGTCCGCCTACTCTCTCGGTTCGATGGAGTCCTCGTTCCAGGGGGATTCGGCGTAAGGGGGGCAGAGGGGAAGATTCTGGCCATCGAATATTCCCGATCCCGCAACATTCCATTCTTGGGCATTTGCTACGGGTTCCAACTAGCCGTTGTCGAGTATGCGAGACACATAGGGATTGGAGACGCCGCAAGCTCCGAACTCAATCCGGCTTCAAAGAACCCTGTTATTGATCTGATGCCAGAACAAAATGGTGTGTTAGAGAAGGGTGGCACGATGAGGTTAGGTGCCCATGAGATCATAGTGGACGAAGGAACAATGGCCTCATCCCTTTACCAGAAGGGGAAAATTTGGGAGCGACACCGTCATCGATACGAGGTAAATCCGAAGTACATTCCGGAACTCATATCTAACGGGTTGAAGTTCTCAGGGAAAAGCGATGTTAATCGAAGGATGGAGATCCTTGAAGTTCCATCTAACAAATTCCACTTTGCAACACAGTTCCATGCGGAATTCAAGTCCAGACCTGGACGCCCGTCTCCACCTTACTTCGGATTCGTTCGAGCTTGCATAGCCTCGGAACCGCAGGAAGTGACCTCAGAACAACTAGTTGCGCAATCTTCGCGAGCGAGAAAATGACATTGAACTCACAATCTTCGGGCATGAGTACCGGCGCCCGACAGTCGAAGATTGTACTACGAATCGCGTTCCTCGCCGTATCGACTGTCCTAGTGTTCATCGTTACAAAATTTGCCGCTGTACCGATTTCGGCGTTCAATGGTCAAGAGTTCGATCTTGGAGACGTCATGATCTTTACAGTCGCCTGGACGTTTGGACCGGGTATCGGCGCCTTCGCCGGAGGCGTAGGATCCGGACTATCGGATGCCTCGATACCGAGTCCCTTTGCACCTTTCACTCTAGTCATTAAGGGAACAGAAGGATTGCTCGCGGGATACATCGCCAGAAGTGTCCCTTCTTCTGCAAAATCCCAGACCGTCTTTAGTCGGCGCACTCTATCCTGGATCCTTGCCAGCACGGTTATGGTAGGGGGATACTTTCTGACCAACTGGATAGGACTAGGATTCGGACTGCTTGCTGGTCTCTACGAGGTCCCCTTTGACATTTTACAAGTGGTAGCAGGTGGACTAATTGGTGGACCCGTTTCTCGATACTTGATAAATTCTCTTCCTGCGATTTCGCCTGCCACGGCAAAGCTCGCGGGCGAGAAATCCTAACTCTAGTCGGTCTAAGGCGTAGGCTCGGTTACGCAAATGTAGAGGACGTTGCTTCCTCTAACAATTAGGCTGCCGAAGTTCGTGGATGGGTCTCCTCCTCGGTATTCTCTTGCTCCGTCCAGGATGATGTTCATGTGGCTGTCGCAGTCAATCATTTTGCCTCTGTACTCTGCGTCATTCTTCAGTCGGACCGAGACGTCGGCTTGCAACTTTCGCACGAGCAGGTTCAGCGGTTTTCTTGAGGGTTCCAATTGGCGCCTTGCGAGGACGACCCACTATAGGGCATAAAAACTCTTGGATAAAAACGAGCGGACCCGAGGAGATCGGGTACCGAAAAATGAATAGTGCCGAATGACTGATTTATTCTTCCGATTCGGAGTTCTCTCTAGCCATCATTTTTTGAGTATGTTGCTCTTTCCTAAACTCGGATTTGAGTTTTCCGCATCTGATACAACGCGTCATCGGTCCTCTTCCCCGCCATTGGTGGGAACATCCTGCCATTATTGTCAACTATAATGGGCTGCAGGTTATTCTTAAACTAGAGCCGAGGATTCGGGAGATGCCCTGACTCGATGATTCGCCCTGTCAAGCAAGTAAAGTTGTTCCCTATCCGATAACGTGTCAATGAGTGCGATTCCCGTTTCTTTCGATTGTCTCCAAGAGGTTCGATCTTTGTCCCCGAAAATCGTTATTGCTACCACGGCGTCCTCGGTTGCGATTCTCGAAATTTCATTGAAATGTTCATCGAGGACAGGACCTGACTCTGTCATAGATACGGAGGTAACTCCGTCTACAATACGATCTTGCAATGGCAGATGAGAAGCATCTGCACGGATCCACTGTATACCAAGGCCTGTTTTTCCCTGCTTGCCTTTGCGCAGCATTTCAACGGACATGTCTATTCCCAAGGCAAGTTTGCTTCTTGGGGCGATGAGTTCGAGAAGTTTGCCTGTTCCGCATCCTACGTCGACGATTATGTTGAACTCTCTTTTTCCGATGACCTGCAATACTTTCGCGTGCTTCTTGTTTTGCTCCTCGCCGTAGAGCTCGTCATAACCTGCAGATAGCGCATCGTACCATTTCGTAATAGTTTCAGTGTCCTTGGCAGGCAAAGGTATGCCGATATATTGCTCCGTTAGTGCAATGAACCTTTCGGGTTAACCAAGTTGCCGGTCCTAATCTCCCCAAGCCTTGAGGAGGCTCGCAGGGAATTGGTCATCGGTCTTGAGGCTCGGAGGCTGCTGGTCATGGTTGCTTCCTGTACCGTCGAGTACTCGGGTCGGACCGGGAGTCACCTGGGGGAGGGTGAGCGGTTGATAATTGTGAAGGGAGATGGTTGCATACTGGTTCACCGTGGACGTGACTATCAGCCTGTCAACTGGCAGCCGTCAGGGTGCATCATTCAAGCCCAGGCAGGCAATGGGACTCTTGTTCTGAAGGCGGTTCGTCCGAGTCCGCTTGAGAGCTTGACCCTCGTGGTGAGACAGGTTCAGTTTCTCGGCACTTTTCTGCTTCAAGACAGCGCGGAGTTCATTCTCCATGCAAGTGAGGAGGAGATGCAGCGAGCCATCATTCTCCAGCCGGAAATCATCGAACCGGGATTCAAGATTCTGGACCATGAGAAGAAAGTGCCTCCCGGCTTTGTAGATGTTTATGGAATTGATAGTGAGGGCAACACGATCGTTATCGAGATCAAGAAAGATCCCGCGGGTTTCCCGGCGATCAAGCAACTTTTGGAGTATCTGAAGTATCTTCCACCTCCGCAGGGCAAGAAGTTACGTCCAATGATAGTGGCACCTAGTGTTGCGAAGGGGTCCCAGTCTACACTGGCAAAGTCGGGGATTGAGTTCAAGCAGTTGACTCTGCAGAAAGCTGTTGAGGTCTTGCAAAAGTATGCGAGGTCTAATCAGCAGGCGTTGAAGAGTTGGCTTTAGAGTCCGAGTCTTATGATCAGCATTGCATATCCGATTCCGCTTTTGACAAAGCTGAGCTTACTTGTTCCGCGCGGTCGCGGTAGGAATGTGATCGGGACATCGGTGATGGGCATGCCTTTCTTTCTGGCTCGGATTAGGAGTTCTGGTTGAATCTCGAAGTTTTTCGCTACGATTTCGTCTCTGAGAGCATCTACAGCTTGGCATGTGTAGACTCTGAATCCTGATGTAACATCGTTTGAGGGTATGTGGAAGATCTTCCTCATTGTCCAGTTGGTGCTGGCGCTTATCATTCTCTTGACCAAGGGTAGTTCTTCGACCATTCCCTTGCTCGTATTCCGACTTCCCACGACGATGTCTGCAGTCTTAGCCGCCGCCATCAGATTCTGTATTTCTTCCGGTTGGTGGTTAAGGTCTGCGTCCATCGTGACGACATATTCGGTGTCTTCGTCGATTAGTCCGAATCCCTTTTTCATCGCTTTTCCCAGTCCCATTCTTTCCTGACTGTAGTGGATCTTAATCCGGGGATTCTCTTTCGATAGGGCGGTGAGTTTGACGAGAGTGGCGTCTGTTCCTTCGACGATGAATATTGCCTCATAATCAGGATCGATCTTTTCGAGCGCGGACACGAGTCTGGAGGAGAACTCGTCTATGACCTCCTCCTCGTTGTAGACCGGTATTACCGCGCTTATTCGCAAGCTTGTCCCAGGACGACGAGTCTAGACCGGTATATTCTGGTTTGTGGCCACGTTCCTAGCCAATATGTTTCAAGCGTTTTACGACGTGAGAGTGGTCAGACGGCTTCGTTCATGTTGGAAGTCTATGCGGCGACGAGTTCGTGAGAGTGCTGCTTCATGTGCTGATAGTGTTCCGCTGGCACGAGAGACTGGAAAGCTCTATCGACCACCTCGCTGAGAGCTGGGTGAATGTGGATCGAGTCGCTAATCGGCTCATACGATCCACTACCTGTATACATCAACGGTATGATTTCGTGAATGAGGATTGACGCGTACGGTCCGACGATGTGTGCTCCAAGGATTCTCATCGTTTCTGCCTCGACGATAACTTTGACGAAGTAGTCTTTCACGTTCATCGCCTCACCCTTGGCTGTGTCCTCATACTTCTGGAACCCGATCAGTACCTTGTCCTCTCCGAGTTTCTCTAGCGCCTCCTTTTCTCCCAACCCGACGCTAGCAATTTCTGGGTAGGTGAAGACCGCGTGCGGAATTGCGTGGTAGTCGACTTTGACCTTCTGTTTCAGTATTGCGTTGTAGTAGACGATCTTTGATTCATAGTTCGCGACGTGTTTGAACGGATATTTTCCGTCCGCATCTCCGAGCGCCCATATGTTCGGTTGCGATGTCTCCAGGTACTCGTTTACCTCTATCCAGCCTTCCTTTGTAAGCCGGATCCCAGCTTTCTCCGGATGGAGAATGTCCGTGATCGGACCTCTTCCAGTCGCGACCATGATCTCCTTGGCAGCTATTGTCGTATTCTTTCCCGATTTCCGGTCGACCGCGACAAGCTCCTTCCTGTCTCCGACTTCCCTGACTTCTCTCACTTCCTGGTTCGTCAGAATCGTCATGTGCCCTTCGAGATCCTTCTTCGCCAACGCGGAGACTTCCGGCTCTTCTTCCGGCAAGAATTGTGGATTTCTACCGACAATGGTTACTTTCGAGCCCATGCTTGAAAAGAAATGGCCGAATTCGGCGGCGATGTAGCCGCCGCCAATGATCGCGATACTCTCGGGCAGCCTCGTCAGCTTGAGGACCGTGTCGCTTGTATGGTAGTTGACCTTGTCAAGCCCTTTGATGCTTGGGATGATGATCTTCGACCCTATACAGAGAAAAATCATCTTAGACGAAATCTCGGTATCATTGACCTTCATTGCGTAGGGTGAAACGAATTCTGCTGGAGCATGGTAGTAGTCTATGTTCTTCGAGCTCGACAAGCCTTCTCTTATTTGATCGATATCCCGGTTGATGAGGGTCCGCATCCGCTCCATGACCATCTGAAAATTAATACTAGCGATCTTCGCATCGACTCCTAGCTCACGCGCGTTCTCGATCGTTCTCACCAGTTCTGCAGGGTACAACAGGATCTTCGAGGGAATGCAGCCACGGGTCAGGCAGATACCTCCGGGCTCGTCCTTGTCGATGACCGCGATCCGAATGTTCGGATTCTCCTGGATCATCGGGTCGACGATGTTCATGGCCGATCCCGTACCAATTATGATCAGGTCGTACTGTTTCATGAGTAGGGTCCCGGAAATTCGGGGCGAAGATAAGGGTATTGACCGAGAAACGATACGGCGGGTCTCACTGTGCGATTATGGTTTCTTTGTTCCCTCGATTCTTTCCTTGCCCACGACAAGGATGAAGATGAGTATTCCGAGAGCGAAGGATGTGAGGCTGATCGACATTGAGACTGTGATGTCGAGGTTAAGTCGGTGGAATAGCTCGTAGTTCAGATAAGCCGGAAGGATCATCAGTGCGCCTGCGATCACGACCACTACGCCTC
>VBBR01000135.1 GCA_005881615.1 Candidatus Bathyarchaeota archaeon | reverse complement strand
TGGGAATGTTTGAGCTGGACCCTTGCCGAAATCAGTAGGTCCCGCCACTTGAACATCACGCTGATAGAGGTTATTGGTTCGACGCTGGTTTTCTTGGATCCGCTGGTTGTTAGGGAGCGTGACCCAGACCATCTCGTTCCAGCTTTCAACGACCCGTGCTTCCACCTTCACTCCTTTGGACTGGATGTACTCTTCAGCTTGGATGTTTACCTTGCCCACAACAGGCTCTCCTTCTTGAAAGGTCGCCTTGTCAAGACTGATCCAAATCTTGCCCTTTGGATGTGTTAGATGACTCAACAGACCCATACATGATCCTCCGAATAGATTCTATCACGTTCCATGTGGGCTATCAACCAAGCGTAACCAAACTAGCAACTTACAAGAAACACGAGTAGTCAGCTCATAAATCCGAGAAAGGAGTCCGATCAGCATCGACTCGCACCGATTGCTTGGTGTGAATGGTCGGCGTGTCAGAAGGTTTAATTTTTCCCTGACTCCACAAATCGATTGTAGCTTAGGCTTATGGAACTCGGCGAGGGGCAGGAAGGAGTGGTTGTGATGGGTGAGAAAAAGAGACAGCTTGCAACCGAAACCACAGAGGATCAACCGACTCCTAAGAAATCCTCGAAAGAAGAAAAGTCAGAAACCATGTTGAGGGAGACCATGGAGGAGTTGGAGAAAGAGAAGGCGAAATCGGAAGACTACCTAAGACGTCTGCAGTACCTCCAGGCTGATTTTGAAAACTTTAGGAAGAGAGTGGAGAAAGAAATGTCCGACAACAGACAATTCGGAAACCAACGCCTACTATCCGATCTCATAATAGTAAATGACGAGCTAGAACTAGCGCTCAGAGAGGCAGAGGAAAGTCAGGAGAGCCCGACAATCGTTGAGGGAGTGGGAATGGTCCATAAACGGTTACAGACCCTCCTCTCAAAAGAAGGGGTTGAGAAGATTCGGAGTTTAGGATCAAGGTTCAACCCCGACCTCCACGACGCCGCACTTCGAGTCGAGTCGGACAAGGAGGATGGAACGATCGTGGAAGAGATCCGGCAAGGATACACGCTCAAGGGTAAGGTCCTCCGGCCCAGCATCGTCAAAGTAGCGGAGAACTCCTCTGAGCGTGAGTCTAAATCCGAGAAGCAGGACCTAGAGGAGATAGAGGATAATGAGTAAGCCTGAGACAGAGAAGATCATAGGAATAGACCTAGGAACAACGAATTCGGCTGCCGCGATAATGGAAGCTGGACGCCCGGTCGTTATCCCGAGTGCTGAAGGACAGACCGCAGCCGGGAAAATGTTCCCATCGGTCATCGCCTTCACCAAAGACGGTCAGCTGATAGTTGGTGAGCCTGCTAAGAGACAGGCGGCTACGAACCCTGACGGGACAATTATCGAGATCAAGCGGAAGATGGGCACAGACTACAAGGTCCACATCGCCGGGAAGGACTATACTCCACAACAGCTCTCTGCATTCATACTTCAGAAGATAAGACAAGACGCCGAGACGTTCCTGGGACGACCAACAAAGAAAGCGGTCATCACTGTCCCGGCCCACTTCAACGATAACCAACGACAAGCAACCAAGGACGCCGGAGAAATCGCTGGCTTCGAGGTTGCTAGAATAATCAACGAGCCGACAGCCGCGTGTCTCGCCTACGGTTTGGACAAGGCCGACAAGGAGATGAAGATCATGGTGTTCAGCTTTGGAGGCGGAACACACGATGTAACCCTGATGGAGTTTGGCGGCGGAGTCTTCCAAGTACTTGCGACCAGCGGGGACACGCAGACAGGCGGGACCGACATTGACAATGCGATCGTCGAGTACTTGCTCACTGAGTTTCAGCGCCAGACAGGCATAAGCCTGCGAAGTGACCGTATGGCCATGACCCGGCTCAAGGAAGCTGCGGAAAAAGCGAAGATCGAACTTTCCACCCTGCTTACAACCGATGTTGATCTGCCCTTCATTTCAGCAGACTCATCCCAACCCAAACATCTTCACACAACTGTGACTAGGGCCAAGTTGGAAGAGCTCGCCAATCCCATAGTCCGAAAAGTTGAGACGCCGATCAAGAGGACTCTCGATGACGCGAAACTTACGCCGAAAGATGTGGATAGGATCATTCTCATCGGTGGCCAGACCCGCATGCCGCTTGTCAGAAAATTTGTCGAAGACATAATCGGCAAACAAGCAGAGCGCGGAGTCGACCCAATGGAATGCGTCGCCGTCGGAGCGGCCATTCAAGGCGCAGTTCTCGCCGGAGAAGTCAAAGATATACTCCTGCTAGACGTCACCCCATTATCACTAGGAGTAGAAACACTGGGAGGCGTCGCCACAAAGATAATGGAGAGAAACACCACCATTCCGACAAAGCGTAGCCAGATATTCTCGACAGCAGCCGACTCCCAGACCACGGTCACTATCCACGTGCTTCAAGGAGAACGTGCCATGGCAGGGGACAACATATCCCTAGGCATGTTCAACCTAACTGGAATCCCGCCGGCGCCGAGAGGCATTCCCCAGATCGAAGTGACCTTTGACATCGACGCTAATGGTATCCTGAACGTATCTGCAAAAGACTTGGCCACCTCGAAAGAGAACAAGATCACGATTGCCGCCTCGACCAAGCTTTCGAAGGATCAAAAGGAGAAAATGGTCCATGAAGCCGAGGAATTCGGTGAACAGGATAAGAAACGAAAGGAAGAGGTGGAGCTGCGGAACACAGCGGAAAGCATGCTCTACACCGCTGACAAGACAAAAGACGAGTTGAAAGACAAGATTACGAAGGAGCAGATTGAAACCGTCGACAAAGCAGCCGGAGTCTTAAGAGGGGCTCTATCCGGTAAGGAACCTGAGAAGATAAAATCGGCGAGCGACGATCTCTCGCGGATTCTCCAGAAGATTGGTGCTGAGATCTACCAGAAAGTTACCGCGCAGAAGCCTGGAGAACCTGCCCAGCAGGCAGCGTCTCCTGGAGCCGGCCCTTCTAAGGATGATAATGTCGTGGACGCGGAGTTCAGAGAGGTAAAGGACGAAGGCTCTCGGTAGAGCGAGATGAATCGGAAGGAATGGAGAAGCGAGACTATTACGACGTGCTCGGGGTTACTCGAAACGCGTCCAAAGACGACATAAAGGGCTCCTACCGCAAACTTGCTCTACAGCATCACCCAGATCGGAACAAAGCCCCAGAGGCAACTGAGAAGTTCAAGGAAATCTCGGAAGCCTACGCGATACTGTCAGATGACGAGAAGAGAAAACAGTACGATCAGTTTGGGCGAGAGGGAATCTACCAGAAATATAACACTGAAGACATTTTCCGAGGTGCCGATTTTGACTCCATATTCCGGGACATGGGGTTCGGAGCTTTCGGCGGCGGTTTCAGCAGCTTCGTGGAACGAATCCTCGGAGGATTCGGAGGCTTCGAGAATTACGCGGGCACTAGCGGCCCAGCCAGAGGCGAGGATCTGGTCTCCGATTTGCAGATTAGCTTCGACGAGGTCGCCCATGGAGCGACGAGAGAGATAGAATTTCCCCGGCTTGCAGAGTGCAAGGAATGCAACGGGTCCGGGGCCCAGCCCGGAAGCTCAAGGAAGACTTGTAGCACCTGTCATGGCCGAGGCCAGGTCCAAACAGTGCGTCGAGCCGGCTTCGCTCAGCTGGTTCAGATAACCACATGCCCGAAGTGCAGAGGAGAAGGAAGCGTCATTGACAAGCCATGTAAGAACTGCGGCGGAAGCGGCCTTTCACGAACGAAGACGAAACTCCAAGTGAAGGTCCCTCCCGGAGCCGACGAAGGCCAGAGCCTCCGAATTAGGGGAGAAGGGAACGCGGCTCAGGGTGGACGTAGTGGAGATCTCTATGTTCGGATAAGATTGAAGCCCCACGCCGAGTTCAAACGCGACGGAGACAATATTCTCTACGAGACCAAAGTCAGTTTTCCTAAAGCCGCTCTCGGGGGGGAGCTTCAAATCCCATCTATCGATGGTAAGGCACAGCTAAAGATTCCAGCAGGGACAATACCGGGAACAGTGTTTCGCCTTGAAGGCAAGGGTTTCCCCAGGGTCGGAGGATGGGGAAGAGGAGATGAACTTGTGAGAATTGATGTTGAGATTCCGCGCGACCTCTCCCGTAGGCAAAGAGAACTTTTGACAGAGTTCGCTAAGGAACTAGGTGAGAAACCCTAAAGGAAATTATTTCTGTTCTTCCGCAGGCTGTGCTGGAGAAACAGGGGGAATGGGGTTAGCGGTTGGTGAAGCCTCCTGCGCAAGTTGTGCAATAACGATGGGAGCATTGCCGGTTGGCGGAACTACAATCTGTTGCTCCATTGAAGGAACACTTGCCAGCATTTTTTCGACCGAGCCTCTAATCTTCGGAGCGAATGATTCCAGTTTCAATTTGGCTTCTCTTAGGTTCTTGTAGAGGGCGGCGGCTGCAGCGGTCCCTGCCAGGCCTATTCCGAGGCCTAGTGCAATTGTATAGGTGGTGAAATGTTCGATGAATACGCTGTCTATGTATATTCGGAAGTACACGTTGTAGACGTACTCGTTACTTAGCCAGAACGAGAAGAAGGCGATAACGATGGCCTCGATGATCATGAGGGCTTTGACGGATTCTGGTGTAACGGACTTCTGAACAGTCGCGCTCGGAGACATCTTTGCGCCAGGCCCTTCCGCGAGAAGGACGGTAACACATGCTGGATTTGTAGAGATTGTACCCTAAACCCGGGAAGAGGGGGGTGTCGATCAGAGACTCGGGACGAGTTGCGCATTGCGAAGGGGCTTGCTGGATTGGCTTTAAGAATGGACAATCCTTGATCTGGTCGAAAGCGGGGGTTCCCGAGACCTCTATGGGATCCTGTCCTATAGGGCGGGATTCAGGTCAAAGGGGCAGGACCGCTCGGACGAAGCGGTGCTTGACTTAAGATCCGGCTTCAGGAGAGATCCTGTGGCGTAGGCCTTCGTGGGTTCGAATCCCACCCCCCGCACCATTTCTATAAATTCGCAGAGGGCAATCTATTGTGCTTCAAATTATCGAGGTTGATGTTTACAGAGAAAAATCGGCTGCTCATTATCGCCTGAAGTTTCAGCGGTTACCTAGTTCTTCTGACAATCTTGCGCCTGAATTTCTGTCTATTGTTTTCCTGGCTTGTTTGATTATTCGTGGTGCCCACCAATTGAATCGTTTCATATGTCTCATAATCGATGGGACCAGGTATATTCTTATCACCAACGCGTCCAACAAGACGACGATCAGGATTGCCAGCCCCAGCTGTTGCAGTAGGAGAATGTGGGAGAGCATCATTGTGCTGAACGCGCCAGCGGTTACAAGTCCGCATGCGGTAATAATCGCCCCTGTTCGTTCGACCGCGGTGTCGATCGCTGCATCGTCAGTTAGTCCTTTGAGCACAAGCTCTCTAATTCGTGTTACTAGGAATATGTCGTAATCAAGGCCTAATCCGACCATTATCACCAAGAGCATGATCGGAAGTATCCATGTCAGTTGTGCTCCTAGAATGTTTTGCGAGATAAGCATCACGGCTGCCATTGCCCAGGACACGCTGAGGAGTATTGTCAATATCAGACGGAGCGGTGTGAACACTGATCCGAGCGCTAGGAGCAGTACGATGAAGACGCCTACTAGGACGAGAATAGTCATGTTCGAATAGTCTGCACTGGCCGCCCTGGTCAGGTCTGCTAACGAGGCTGTCTCTCCGCCCACCAACAAAGTTGACGACGCTAGGAGGGGGCTCTGGGACTGGAGAGTCTTTACATTCGCTCTGATACTGTTGAGGGTTGAGATGGCCGAGTCCGAATAAGGTTCGCTTGAGAGGACCGCCCAGACCATCGCTGATCTACCGTCTTGACCAAGGAACGGTTGCATGCTTCGAATCATCTCTGATTGTTCAGTGGGTCCTAACTGGTTGAAGGTGGAGTAGGATATCGGATTTCCTAAAGGATGCGTTGGCCCGTAAACCTTGGAAACCCCTGGCATCAGAAGAGTCGAGTTTTCGGCGTAAGAGATGGCGCTCAGGGCGGTGGCGTTTATCCAGTTGCTCTCATCTAGTCGCACTGGTGTGAGGATTATCGTGTATGTAGGGGTAACGGCTCCCGGTCCGAAGCCTTCAACCATGTTGTTGTATCCGGCTCGACTCTCCAGGGAATCAGGTATCTGAGCGATGAAATCATGGCTTGTCCCCGAGGAAAACACGATTGCGGTTGCCGGAACAGAGAGCGCTAAGGCCATCAAGAGCACTATTTTCGAATGCCGGGCTGTGAAGCCTGCAGCTTTGGCATAGTATCCTTTTTTCTCCTCTCTCTTGGCTCCTACGTGTCCAGGCCGGAAGAGGCGGTCACCGAAGACCATCAAGGCTGACGGAACGAGAGTGAGGGCTACCAGTAGGGCTACGGATATTCCCAGCATTACGGCCAAACCGATTGACCGGAGCATTCCGAAGCTGGCAAATGCCAAGGTTCCGAAGGCAAGGACGACCGTTGCGCCGCTTGTGACGATGCTACCTCCCGCCCAGGCCAGAGATCGCTGGACCGACTCTTTCTTGTCGTGGCCCGATCTCCTCTCTTCAGCGTACCTGCTGATTAGAAAGATGCAATAGTCCGTGCCCGCGCCCAACATTGCTATGGGCATGAGGGTCAATACTAGAAAGTGGACGCTGGTCACGAAAGATCCGACGAGGTAGACAAGGCCAAAGGCTACCCCTATTGACAGGCCGATCGCTGAGATCGGCACTAGGGGGGCTGCAAGAGAGCCGAAGAAGAGTCCTATAATGAGAATTATCAGAAAAACGGTTACTGGGTCGATGCGCTCGATATCGTTCACGGATTCTGTTTCGAGATCATAATTAAACGCGGGGGCACCGGTCACGAAGATGGTCAAGTTTTGGCCTGAAAGCCGGTTGGCAACAGCCACTTCATCTCTTATTCGCTGGATGCTGTTTCTAGGATCGGGTCCGTTGTTCTTGAAGTCCAGAATTACAAGCATCGTGTTGTTGTCGGCCGAAACGAACTGGCTGTAGGCGTCTCTCCCTGGCTGGACTGGATACGAATAGACGCTGCCTTCCCGAAGAAGTCTAGAGGCGAGCTTGGAAACGCTTGCAAAGCTCGGTGAGGGACCAAGATCATAGATCTCCCCGATTGTATTGTACTGGCTCGGGCCAGTTCCTGTCAGATTCAGGAAGCTGGAAATGGTGAAGGCGCGAAGTCCAGCGGCGTCGTTCCAATAGTCAGGGTAGCTGCAGGGGAAACAGTAGAGGTTGAAGTACTTGGCCACGGAAAGAAAGAGGCCCTTAGATTGCTGATCTGAAATGGAGGAGCCAAAATAGCGGGAAGTAATGTTATAGTAAGATGGTTGGCTTTGAAGGCCTGGGTTTCCTTTGGTTATGTTTTGGGCCCGAAGCAAGGGGGAACCCTGAACCATTAGCTGATAGACGTTGTACTGAGACGACGGGTTGAAGGATTGGTTCCAAGACTGGTAGAACAGGTTGTAGTAGGGCTTGATTAGGGAGAGGTAAGTTGATG
>VBBR01000133.1 GCA_005881615.1 Candidatus Bathyarchaeota archaeon | reverse complement strand
AGCACAGCAACTGGTACCGTTACAGTGGCCACTCCTGTGGTCGCAACCTTCACTTCTTCACCCGCTCACCCGATCATCGTTGGAACCGTAACCTTCACTTCCACTGTTACGGGCGGTACAACACCGTACGTCTACGCGTGGACCTTCGGTGATGGCGGTACAAGCGCTGTTGCGAACCCAACACATGCATACGCTACAGCGGGCACATTCACAGTCACACTCACAGTTACTGACTCCTCGACTCCAACCCAGTCTAGTACGGCGACGAACACCGTGACAGTCGCCTCCGCAGTTGTACCCAACTTCACGGCCTCCCCAGCTTCTCCGACAATTGGTCAGACTGTCACCTTCACTTCTACAGTCACCGGCGGCACCACACCTTACACCTACGCCTGGACCTTTGGTGACGGCGGAACCAGCAACGTTGCAAACCCAACACATGCTTATGCAGCCGCTGGAACATTCACAGTTACATTGACCGTTACCGACTCCTCAACTCCAACTCAATCCGCAACTGTAAGCCACACTGTGACGGTCTCCAGTGGACTTTCAGTCGACTTCACTTCTTCACCCGCTCACCCGATCATCGGTGGAACAGTCACATTCACCTCAATTGTCGCAGGCGGCACATCCCCATTCTCCTACAGCTGGACTTTCGGTGACGGTGGCACAAGCACTGTTGCTAACCCAACTCACGCGTACGCGACCTCTGGGAACTTCACCGTAACACTGACAGTTACCGACTCTTCGACGCCAGCGCAATCGAAGACCGCTACGCACTTCGTCGTGGTTGCCTCAGCAGTCACAGCAAACTTCACCTCGTCACCAGCTCGGCGGCACCACACCTTACACCTACGCCTGGACCTTTGGTGACGGCGGAACCAGCAACGTTGCAAACCCAACACATGCTTATGCAGCCGCTGGAACATTCACAGTCACACTCACAATTACTGACTCCTCGACTCCAACCCAGACCGCGACAGCAACTCACACCGTGACAGTATCGGCAGGACTCGCCGCCAATTTCACCTCCTCACCCGCGCACCCGATTATCGGCGGAACCGTTACCTTCACATCCACCGTGACTGGCGGTGCAACTCCATACGTCTACAGTTGGACATTTGGTGATGGCGGCACAAGCACCGTTGCCAATCCAACCCACGCATACGCCACCTCTGGGAACTTCACTGTAACACTGAGAGTCACTGACTCTTCGACTCCAGCCCTATCCGCCACTGCAACTCACTTCGTAATAGTTGCCTCCGCCGTCACCGCCAACTTCACCTCCTCTCCAGCCAGTCCAACCACCGGTCAGACTGTAACCTTCACTTCGACTGTTTCCGGCGGTACGACTCCTTACTCTTACAGCTGGACCTTTGGCGACGGCGGAACGAGCAACGTCGCTAATCCAACTCATGCATACACCACCCCCGGGACATTCACGGTTACACTGACTGTGACAGACTCGTCGACTCCAACTCAATCTGCGACAGCAACTCACACCGTTACAGTTTCCGCGAAACTCGCGGCCGACTTCACATTCTCACCGACCACACCAACCGTTGGTCAAACAGTAACCTTCACATCCACAGTAACAGGCGGCGTAACCCCCTACACCTACAGCTGGACCTTCGGTGACGGTGGCACAAGCGCCGTCGCGAATCCAACTCATGCTTACGCTAGCGCCGGATCATTCACGGTCACCTTAACGGTGACTGACACCTCAATCCCAGCCCAGACCGCTACCGCGAGCCACGTTGTGACAACGGCCGGTGCAACCTTCAGCATCGCCGCCAACCCCACCAGTGTCGGCCCACTCGTTCCAGCGAATGCTTCCGACGGAATGGGCGGGACAAACGCGGCCCCGAACGCCACCTCGACCATCATCGTCACCGGATCCAACGGGTTCACCGGAACAGTCATCCTAAGCCTAACACCCGCGTCAGGTCTCAACGCATTCCTCAATGTAACCAGCATTACACTCAGCCCCACAAAGACCTCAGGCGGCGCACTACTCACCGTCAACTCCAACACTCCGGGCAACTATCTTGTCACCATTACCGGAACATCCGGAGGAGTATCGAAAACTGCGACCGTTTCCGTAACTGTCGTCGACTTCAATGTCGGCGCTAGCCCGTTGACCATCGGTCCTCTGCGACCCAACCAGACTGGTTCGACTACCGTCACCGTAACAGGTCTGAACGGCATCACAACCATGGTCGCCGTCTCTAGAATCCCAGGCGGCACGACTAGCAGCCTGACTTTGAGCAACTGCTCATTGAGCCCAACCACCACTACTTGCACCGGTACCCTAACCGCGAGCGCCGATGTTGCTGGTGTCTACCAGATTATCGTTGACGCGATCTCAAACGTTGCTGAAAGCAACGGGAATCTCGGCGCGAACACAGTCACTGTAGATCACCAGATAGTCGTAACCGTTACCGTACAGGACTTTGCAATCAGCGCGAGCCCAAGCACTATTGGTCCACAGAGCCCCGGCGTCACCGGCACTTCGACGATTACCGTGACCGCGCTTCAAGGCTTCACCGGTACCGTCAGCTTCGTGCTGACCGCCTCGTCTACACACGTCACGGCGAGCATCGCACCGACCAGCGTAACGTTCACCTCTAGCGGTCCAACCTCCCTAACTGCAACACTGTCCGTCAGCTTTGACCAGTTGGGAACATACGCCGTGCTCGTGAACGGTAGCTCGACAGGGTATCCGTCACACTCGGTAAGAGTTCACGTAATCTCACCGGCAACCGTCCTAATCACCCCACAATCTCAGGGTCTCGCGAGTCCAGGCTCCACGGTCTCCTACAGCGTCAGCGTCGTCAGCATGCCAACCTTCGCGGGATATGATATCAGCGTCCAGACTAACAATGCGGTTCTCAGCCCCAACAGCATCGACACATCTGCAACCATTATCCCCGGATTCTTCGAAACAATCAACTGCGTCAATGGAGGCTTCTATGCTAACGGAACAGCTATTCCATCCGGAATGCCAGGTAACCTGAACTGCGGCTCAACCGATGGCCCAGGCGTAGTCCACTCCGCAGGCAGCTCTACTTCCGGCTTCGCGAGCGGCGATGGACTATTGTTCACCATCAACTACATCGCGCGCGCGGCCGACTTCAGCATAAGCGCCAGCCCAACAGTCGTCAGTAACCTCGGCGCAGGCCAGACGGGCACCTCAACGATCACGATCAGCACCGTGACTCCTTCCAGCACTACTGTCACAGTCTTCAACAATGTGATTATGGATACGAACGGCGGTTCAATTGCTCACAGCACCCAGAGTGGTACCTACGGAGTATCCTCCTTCACTGTATCCCTCAGCCTTACACCATCCTCAGGACTTGTTGCAAACATCGTACCAACCTCTGTAACTCTGAGCTTAGCAACACCAACAGTCACCGCTACACTCAGCTTCAGCGCCGCAACTGCAGGAAACTACACTGTACGCGTAACCGGTAGCGCCACAGGTCTACCGAACACTCCAAGCCACAACGCAATGGTCAACGTCCAAGTTACCGACTTCGCACTCAGCGCCAGTCCATCCACAATCTCGCCTCCGAGCGGCACAACAAGCGGCAATAGCACAATAACCGTAAGCGGCCTCAACGGATTCACTGGAACCGTTTCGCTCTCTGCTGCTGCCTCGTCAGGTCTGACTGCCACGCTCTCAACGAGCACCATAAGCCTCAGCTCGACCACAACCTCCGGCACTTCGCTCCTGTCCGTAAGCCAGTCACAATGCGCGTCAGGAACCTACATGGTAATAGTCACGGGCTCATCGCCAAACTTCCAATCGCGAACCACGAAAGTCACCGTGATTATCTCATGCGGCAACGACTTCAAGATCACCGCAAGTCCAAACTTCTTCACTGGCTACACTCAGAACGGAAAGAACAAGTTCACCTCGATAATATCAGTAACCAGCGTCGGAGGCTTCTCCGGCACAGTGAACCTCTCCGCCACCAGCTCGCCTAACAGCAAGGTCAGCCTATCCTTTTCAACGACCAGCGTCAACGTTCCAAGTGGTGGCCAGGCGACCGCATCACTATTCATCACGATCGGACCTCACGCGCAAACAGGCACCTACTCGATAACAGTAACAGGCACAAGCGGCACGACAAGCCACAGCGTGACAATAACCGTGATCATCCCCAACAAGACAATCCTGATCACCGGGATGACCTGGAGTGACCCGCTTAGCGTATCAGGATCGAACGGTGCCCAGACCTGGCTTGTGACGGTCCAGAACTTTGGATCTTCAACACAGTACGTCCAGGTAGTCATAAGCGGTGTCGCTAACGTAGGTGACCACGCATTCACGGCTCAATCCTCAGTCGTCGCCGTCGCAGCCGGTGCTTCAATGACCATCACGGTATCAACGCCCTCCGGCACATTCACCTCTGCCAATGTCGGCCAGACCTTCAGCTTCCAAACGGTCGCGTTCTTCGGGACAACGTCCACCACTCTAAACAACGTAAGCCAGCCAGACTCAGGCCAGTTCACAGTAGTCGCGTAGAGAGTCGGAATGCCGGCTCCCTACCCTTCCATTTTTCTGTTACTAAATCAAGTCTCAGTGATCTTGCAATGCGCCACGCGCTGACAGGGCTTCTGCTACTTGCGATGCTTCTCTCTGTTTACCCGCTAGGAAACACGTCGCCTCTCCCCGCTGGGTCTCAGCGCAATTCTCAAGTCCGGCCCAACTTCTACTTCAATGACCCAGCACCTCTCGACGGCTCCACCGCTCCCAACGACGGGAACGATCTAGCCCCCGGAGCCTTGGTTACTAGCGACGGAACTCTCTGGGTAGCCTGGCAGTCAAACAGAGCTGGCTTCTACCAGATCTTCTACCAATCCTACAATGGAATAAGCTGGACAATCCCTGCAACCATATCGGCGGGCGGCTTCAACTCCGCACCATCACTCGCGCAACTAGCGAACGGCACAATAGTTCTCGTCTGGGCGGCAGGAACCAATGGAAACGATAACCACCTCTACTTCTCGAGATATACGAATGGAGCCTGGAACGGCATAGCCCAGCTGACCTCTGGAACCACGTTCACCGACGAGCTTCCAAAGGCCGTGGTAAATGGAACTCGGCTCTGGATCTTCTTCGAACGTGACACCAGCACAGGTCCCACCACTGCGCCATTGCGTCAAGTCTACTACAAGACTCTCCTCGGAAACGTTTGGTCATCGGAGACCCCACTGACAACAGACTCCGCCGCGAACCAGCAACCCGACGCGGCCGTTCTGCGAAACGGGAATATCTGGGTTACTTGGGCCAGAAATACGATTGTTGGCGGGAGCAGCACGATCTACTATCGCACTTTCAATGGGACCCAATGGTCCGTTGGCACACCATTAGCCAGTCCTGGAATCCTGTTCTCCCCGAACCTGGTTCAGGATCGTAACGGGACAATCTGGCTTTACTGGTCCGAGAGTGTACATCTCAATGCTACGGTAACGCAGGACATGGTCCGTTACGTGTCTTCTACTGATGTAGGAAACACTTGGTCTTCAACTGGCAACCTTACTCTTTGGGGAAGTCCGGACAATCCTATCAACAATCTAAGCCCGTTTGCCGTCCAGGGCAGAGATACTTCGCTCTACGTTTTCTTTGCAACCGACGTAGTCTCACCGTTTTCAGCGTACGGCTTCGATATCTACTATATTCAATCCTCTCCCATCTATCCAGTGCACAGTGTGGCTGTGACGGGTATCTCGATTTTTCCGTTGAGAAACTATCCTTATGGAGACAGACCAACCAATATCGCAACAATAACTGTTACCGTCTCAAACCCGGGAGACTACAACGAGAATGTTCCGGTGACGGTTCAAACTATCAACAAGACCGGTACAGTCTTCTGGACTAGTACTCAGACCAGTCAGGTTCTATCCGGTTTATCTCTGACTTTCACTTTTTCCTGGAACGTGAGCAAAATACATCCCGGACGATATACCGTCCTAGCATCGATCCCCCGTCTAACCGGTGAGAGTCTTGGTAACTTTCTTGGCAACAGTTTGAACTATCACTGGTTGATCATTCTCTACGCTGGCGACGTCAACCACGATGGAGTTGTAAACACGCCAGACTTTGTCATCATGGGACAATCATACGGGACGACCTGTGGTACCCCTAGGTTCCTTCCTGATGGTGACCTGAACCGCAACTGCAAGATCGACACTCCCGACTTTGTCATCGCCGGCCAAAACTACGGAAAAAGTGTCTGGACCTAAACCGCGACTGCTAAGTCAGATCTCGACTTCGCTCCAGCACTCAAATGTTGGAAAGGCTCTACCATTTTCGGGAATTGGAGCTGGCCGGAAACGGTTTTTTTTCAGGGATATGTTCGGATAGAAAGATCCAATAGGGTGTCAAAGATTCTTCAGGCCTGTCTCGTCATCCTCTGGGGTTCCGCTCGGGCTCTTTTAGCTCGCAAGAATATTCCATTCTCTACCAGTTAATCTCGAAAGATCTATCCGGAGATTGCTGACTTTTGAGTGGGCACCTTTGATGGATGGAAAAGTGCTCTGATGAGCCGGCGCGAACCCATTCTTTTCTAATATCAACGCCGCTGAGACTTGGATTTTCTACAAACGTAATGAAAAACGGACCGCACCCAGCGATAGAAGGAGGTTGTGAAGGTAGCCATGTATCCACAGTTGTAATCGAATATCTCTGGCTTATGATAGGTATCCAGCGAAGGAACGAACCAAGCAAATCTTATATGGGCAGGACCGGGTTAGCGTTCTACAACGAGTCTAACAGGTGTAATTGAGTGAGTTTTCACAGTCGTAAACAGTTGTTATCCCTAGTAGTTTTGGTAGCGATGGCGGTATCGGTTGTCGCGTTTACTCCAGCTATCCCGAATGCGCATGCCGGAGTCAACACTCCTGCGCTCTTCATTCAACCCTCTAGCCAAGCTCTTGCCGCCGCTGGTTCCTCCGTTATTTACAACGTGAACGTGGCGAACATGTCTACGTTTGCCGGTTGGGACATCTACGTTCACAGCGACCCTACGATTCTAAACCCCGTCAGCTTTGCTCTGGGCACTTTCATGCCCGCTGGCTTCGAGAGCATTCACTGCATAAACAATGCAGGGACTTCGTGTGACGCGAACGATGCGCCGGGTATTGTCCACAGTGGTTTTGCTTCGTTCGGTTTCGCCTCTGGTAGCGGTACCCTGTTCACGATAACCTACACTGCCGTTGCTGGCCCTGGTACCCGGGTTAATTTCCCTGAAACCTCGACAGGCAATACCGGCCTTAACTCGCTTTTCGATGTTTCTGGAGCCAACGTTACCGGTGTGCCTGAAGTTAGCGGGACATATGGAACTTTGGTGAATCCGACTTCAACATCCGTGACCTGCGGTGTTTCTCCGGTTGTAGTAGGTTCATCCCTTACATGCATCGCGACCGTTACTGATACTTCTTCGACACCTTCCACCCCAACGGGCACTGTAGCTTTCGCCACTTCTGGATCAGGCAGCTTTGGCGGTTCGCCTTGCAACCTTGCGGGTTCTGGACCTTCTTCCTCCTGCTCGGCGACTTACTCTCCAACCGCCGTAGGAACCGGAACTCACACGATTACAGCCACCTACTCCCCTGATGCTGCCCACACGTCCAGCTTCGGCACAACGCCGGTCACAGTGAAAGCCGCTCTTGCAGCAGACTTCACCTCCTCACCTGCCGCTCCAAGCGTCGGCCAGGCTGTAACCTTCACCTCGACAGTTTCCGGCGGTACGACACCCTACTCTTACAGCTGGACCTTTGGCGACGGAGGCACTAGTACTGCTGCGAGTCCAACTCATGCGTATGCCGCTGGAGGAACATTCACGGTTGCATTGACTGTAACCGATGCTTCGAGTCCAGTTCAGTCGAAGACTGCGAGCCACACTGTAACGATCGCGGCGACATTGGCCGCAGATTTCACTTCCTCACCCGCTCATCCGACTATCGGTGGGACCGTCAGTTTCACCTCGACCGTAACAGGTGGTACAACGCCCTATTCCTATAGCTGGACCTTCGGCGACGGAGGCACCAGCACAGCTGCCAATCCAACTCACGCGTACGCGACTTCCGGCCTATTCACCGTAACGCTGACTGTCAGTGATTCGTCGACTCCAGCTCAATCGAAGACCGCCAGTCACCCGGTGACGCTCGGTGGACCTGTGTCGGCTGACTTCGCCTCTTCGCCTTCCGCTCCGACCGCAGGTCAGACTGTTACTTTCACCTCGACCGTCAGTGGTGGTACCGCGCCTTACACTTACAGCTGGACCTTCGGTGACGGTGGCACAAGCAGCGCTGCGAACCCAACACACGCGTATGCTACCGCTGGAGTATTCACCGTTACTCTGATGGTTACTGACTCTTCCACCCCTGCGCAGTCGGCGACTGCAAGTCACACTGTGACTGTTTCTGGTCCACTTACTGCTGACTTCACTTCGTCACCCGTTCACCCTGTTATCGGTGGAACTGTTAGTTTCACCTCTACCGTCGCGGGAGGAACAGGTCCTTACTCCTACAGCTGGACTTTCGGTGATGGCGGCACAAGCACAGCTGCCAGTCCAACTCATGCCTACACCGCAGCTGGAACCTTCACCGTCACTCTAACGGTGACCGACTCTTCGACTCCAGTCCAGTCTAAGACTGCTAGTCACACGGTGACTGTCGCATCTGCACTCGTTGCCAGCTTCACCATCAGCCCTGCCAGCCCGACGATCGGTCAAACCGTTACGTTCACTTCAACCGTCACTGGCGGTACGACTCCGTATGTCTACGCCTGGACTTTTGGTGACGGCGGCTCTAGCAATCTTCCCAGCCCAACACATGTCTACACCGCTCCTGGAACATACACTGTAACTCTAATGGTTACGGATTCCTCGACTCCAACCCAGACTAGGACTGCCTCTACACCGCTGACAGTTACCGCTCCTTTCGCAGCAGATTTCACCTTCTCCCCATCTTCGCCGAATGTTGGCCAGACGGTCACCTTCACTTCCACTGTCTCCGGTGGTAAGACGCCTTACACGTACAGCTGGACCTTCGGTGACGGCGGCACTAGCACAGCCGCGAACCCGACTCACGTCTACACTGCGGCCGGGACTTTCACTGTCACCCTGACAGTTCACGACTCGTCAAGCCCCTCCCAGTCGAAGATCGTCAGTCACTCCGTAGCGCTCGCGGCGCCGGACTTCACCATTACGGTCAGCACCGCTAGTGTCGGCCCACTGGTCCCAGCGAACGCTTCTGACGGAGCGGGCGGGACAAACGCAGCCCCGAACGCCACCTCGACCATCACCGTTACCGCTCTCCACGGATTCACCGGAACAGTGACCCTTACTCTGACGCCCTCTGCAAATCTGAATGCGTATCTCAACGTGACTAGCATCACGCTCACCTCTACGAAGACTGTTGGCGGTGCACTGCTTACCGTGAACTCGAATTTCGTCGGCAATTATGCTGTCACCGTTAAGGGTCAGTCAGGTACTCTCTCCCACTCCGTTAGCGTTTCAGCGACCGTCGTCGACTTCAACGTCAATGCTAGCCCGTTATCGATCGGTCCTCTACAACCTAACCAGGTTGGATCGACCACCGTGACCGTGACTGGTATGAATGGTATCACAACGTCTGTCTCTGTCTCGAGAAACCCAGGCGGCACCACAGGCACTCTGACGTTGAGCACATGCTCGTTGACCTCGACAGCCACCACTTGTAGCGGCACTCTAACTGTCAGCTCCGACGTGCCCGGTGTCTATCAGGTCGTTGTTGACGCTATCTCAAACGTTGCCGTTAGCGGCGGTGACCTCGGCGCAAATACTGTCACAGTAGACCACCAAGTCGTTGTTACCGTCATCGTGAAGGATTTCGCTATAAGCGCCAGTCCAACCACTATTGGTCCTCAGAACGCGGGTGCGACTGGCACCTCGATGATCACCGTGACTGCGCTTGACGGCTTCACGGGTACCGTCAGTTTCACGTTGACCCCATCGTCCACACACGTAACAGCGAGCATCTCGCCAACCAGTCTCACCTTCACCTCCGGTGGCGCAACCTCTCTGACTGCTACGCTCTCAGTGAGCTTTAACCAGCTAGGAACGTACTCTGTAATCGTCAACGGCACCTCAGCCGGATATCCGTTCCACTCCGTGCGAGTACACGTCGTCTCCCCAGCGACTGTTCTGGTCACTCCTACAACTCAGGGGCTTGCCGCTCCAGGTTCCACTGTCTCGTACAGCGTGAATGTGGTCAGCATGCCTGCCTTCGCAGGCTATGACATTAGCGTCCGGACTACCAATACGGTTCTCAGCCCCAACAGCATCGACACCTCGGCCAGTATTATTCCAGGCTTCTTCGAGACTGTCAACTGCGTAAACGGCGGATTTGATGCGAGCGGTGCCGCTATTCCGTCCGGCTCGCCTGGCAACCTCAACTGCGGTCCCACAGATGGCCCAGGTATCGCTCACTCTGCAGGTGCCTCTATCGCTGGCTTTGCAGCAGGCGACGGTGTCCTGTTCACAGTCAACTATATCGCAGGCAAGATCTTCACCCTCTCGGCGAACCCGACCAGCCTCGGTCCACTAGTCCCAGCGAACGCTTCTGACGGAGCGGGCGGGACAAACGCAGCCCCCAACGCCACGTCTACCGTTAACCTCGGCTTACTAGGATTCGGAACGAGCGTGACCGTCTTCAACGATGCGGTCTTGGATCCAAACGGCAACGCGATTGCTCACAACACCCAGAGCGCAAACTACGGCGTCTCCAGCGGAACCATCAACCTGACTTTGACCCCGTCCACAGGTCTTAACGCGTACATTAGCCAAACCAGCTTCACTGCCTCAGGCACTGCCACCGTGACTGTGAATTCGAACTTCGTTGGCAACTACAACCTCGTAGTTACAGGCACGTTCGGAACGCTCACATCTCAAAGCGTGACTTTGACCGTAACAGTCGTCGACTTCAATGTCGGAGCGAGCCCGCTGACTGTTGGACCTCTGCGTCCCAACCAGGTTGGCTCTACTAGTGTCAGCGTGACAGGTCTGAACGGCATCTCAACATCAGTCAGCGTCTCGAGAAACCCAGGCGGCACCACAGGCACTCTGACGCTGAGCACATGCTCGTTAACCTCAACGGTCACCACTTGCACCGGCACTCTGACCGTGAGTTCTGACGTTGCAGGCGTCTATCTAGTACTCGTCGACGCTACTGCTAACGTCAATGTCAATGGCGGTAACCTCGGCGCAAACGTTGTCACTGTCGACCACCAGGTCACCGTGACTGTAACCGTTCAGGACTTTGCAATCAGCGCCAGCCCCTCGACAATCGGTCCACAAGGCCCCGGCGCCACAGGCACATCCATGATCACCGTGACAGCTCTAGAAGGCTTCACAGGCACAATCCGCTTCGCGTTGACACCCTCCTCCACACACGTGACAGCCAGCGTATCCCCCACCAGCCTTACCTTCACCTCAGGCGGTGCGACCTCACTGACCACAACATTGAGTGTAAGCTTTGACCAGATAGGAACATACGCGGTACTCGTGAACGGAAGCTCAACAGGCTATCCGTCACACGCCGTCCGAGTACACGTCATTTCTCCAGCAACTGTCCTGATTACCCCCCTGACGCAGGGTCTCGCGACTCCAGGCTCCACGGTCTCCTACAGCGTCAGCGTCGTCAGCATGCCAACCTTCGCGGGATATGATATCAGCGTCCAGACTAACAATGCGGTTCTCAGCCCCAACACCATCGACACCTCGGGAAGCGTGATTCCAGGCTTCTTCGAGACTGTCAACTGCGTAAACGGCGGATTCGACGGACATGGAAACTCTATCCCCTTGAATGCACCTGGCAACCTGAACTGCGGTTCAAGCGACGGTCCAGGCGTAGCTCACTCTGCAGGCAGCTCCACAGCCGGCTTCGCCAGCGGCGATGGACTATTGTTCACCATCAACTACATCGCGGGTGCGGCCGACTTTAGCATAAGCGCCAGCCCATCGGCAGTAGGCAACCTTGGCGCAGGACAAACAGGCACCTCAACGATCACGATCAGCACCGTGACACCATCCAGCACTGCGCTAACCATATTCAACGACGTGATCTTTGACACTAACGGCAACTCAGTTGCTCACAACACCCAGAACGCCAACTATGGAGCATCATCCTTTACCGTATTCCTCAGCTCGGCACCTTCCTCAGGTCTCACGGCAAACATCAGCCCGACCTCTGTAAGCTTGAGCTCGGCAAACCCAACGGCCACCGCCACAGTCAGCTTCAGCGCGTCCACGAACGGGAACTACAACGTGTTCGTGAGTGGAAGTGCTTCGGGTCTTCCAAACGCCCCAACGCACTCCCTGACTGTTACCGTGCAAGTCACGGACTTCACAGTCACCGCGAGCCCATCCACCATCGCGCCACCCTTCGGCGTAACCAGTGGATCCAGTACAATAACAGTAACCGGTCTCAACGGCTTCACCGGCACAGTAACACTGACCCTGCAGCCCTCATCCGGCCTGACAGCGAGCATTGCACCGACCACCATAACATTGAACTCGGGCACCACTTCAGGCACGGCGACACTACAGGTAAGCGCCACACAATCCGGAACCTACACTGTAATCGTGACCGGCTCGTCACCTAGCTTCCAGTCTCGCAGCACCAAGGTCACAGTCATCATCCAAGTCTCCGACTTCAAGATCAGCGCAAGCCCCAACTTCTTCACTGGGACCAGCCAGAACGGAAAGAACAAGTTCAGCTCGACAATATCAATAACCAGTGTCGGAAGCTTCAGCGGCACGGTGAACCTCTCCGCCACCAGCTCACCTAACAGCAAGGTCAGCCTATCCTTCTCCGCCACTAGTGTGACCGTGCCAAGCGGTGGCAAGGTTACCTCGACCCTGTTCATCAGCATCGGACCTCACGCTACAGCAGGCACCTACACCATAACAGTCACAGGCACGAGCGGATCAATCACGCACACGACCACCATAACAGTCATCATCCCCAACAAGACAATCCAGATCAACAGTATCAGTGAGACCAACCCGCTAAGTGTCAGCGCCTCCGGCGGCGTCCAGACATTCATAGTCGGACTCACCAACACAGGAACGACCACACAGTACGTCCAAGTGGTCATCAGTGGAGTATCAACGACCGGAGCGCACGCCTTCACCGCCCAGTCTACCGCGGTCGCAGTAGCCGCAGGCGCTACAGTCAACATAACCGTCCAGACACCCGCCAACACCTTCACCGGCGCCGACGTCGGTCGGACCTTCAACTTCCAGGCCAACGCCTTCTTCGGCTCCAGCCCGACCACTATGACAAACGTCAGCCAGCCCTCAACAGGCAGCTTCTCAGTAGTCGCCTAGATCAGGGAATATTGATTCCCTGATATCCCATCTTTTCTTCCCAAACAAACTAGTAGTGACTCCGTAATTGCACCGCGTGGCCGCCGCATCGCTACTACTAGCAACACTTGCTCTCGTCTACCCGCTAGGACACGCGTACCCTCCCCTATCGTCACCCCAGCTGAACCTGGTCACGCCTAATTTCTACTACAGCGATCCTACCCCTATGAATGGGTCGTACTATGGCAACGGTAACGATCTTGCTCCTGCAGCGCTGGTGACAAGTGATCAGAATCTCTGGGTTGCCTGGCAATCTGACAGCGGTGGTTTCTTCCAGATCTACTACCAGACCTACGATGGTGTGCAATGGACAACTCCTGCAACGATCTCAGCCGGCGGCTACAACTCTGCACCATCGCTCGCGCAGCTGGCGAATGGGACCCTAGTTCTTGTCTGGGCGGCTGGAACCAACGGAAACGATGATCATCTATACTACTCGAGATATTCAAACGGAATCTGGAGTCGCGTAAGCCAGCTCACATCGGGCATCACTTTCACTGACGAGCTTCCGAAGACGGTCGTCGCGAGGGATTCTAGGCTCTGGGTCTTCTTCGAACGTGACACCAGTACTGGGCCCACGACCGCTCCGATCCGCGAGGTCTACTACAAGACTCTCCTCGGAAACGTTTGGTCACCGGACACCTTGCTGACAACTGATTCCGCTGCGAACCAGCAGCCTGTCGCGACCATCCTGCGCAACGGGAACATATGGGTTGTATGGGCTCGGAACACGACGATGGGCAACAATATCATATTCTATCGAAGCTACAATGGTACCGCGTGGTCCGCGGACACTGCGTTAACGAGCCCCGGAGTATCTTTCTCTCCGAACCTTCTACAGGATCGTAATGGTACGATCTGGCTGTACTGGTCGCAGAGCGTACATCTCAATGCGACTGTCACTCAGGACACGATCTACGATGTGTCCTCGATCGATGCGGGAAGAACTTGGTCGCAGGTTAACCGGTTGACGCTTTGGGGGGACGTGAATAATCCTATCAACAATCTAAGCCCCTTCGCCGTCCAGGGATTCGACACTACAATCTATGTTTTCTTTGCGACTGACGTTGTCTCCTACTTCTCACCGTTCGGCTATGATATTTACTACATCCAGTCCAGCCCCATCTATCCCGTCCACAATGTCGTGGTGACGGGTATCGGGGTGTCGCCTTCGATGAACTATCCCTACGGGGATCGGCCGACAAACATCGCCACCATGACCGTAACCGTTTCTGATTCCGGAGACTATAACGAGAACGTGCCTCTCACCGTTCAGACTGTTAACAAGACCGGGACCGTTTTCTGGACGAGTACTCAGACCCGTCAGATTCTTTCCGGTTTGTCTACGGTCTTCACTTTTTCCTGGAATGTCACCGGCGTGCATCCGGGAAAGTATACTGTCCAAGCTTCGATCCCCCGTCTCACCGGGCAGACTCTTGGCAACGCCATCGGGAATAATCTGAGCTACAGCTCTATCATCATACTCTATGCCGGTGATGTAAACCATGACGGAGTCGTCAACACGCCAGACTTCGTCCTGATGGGCCAGTCATACGCAACAACATGTGGTAATCCCAGATTCTTACAAGACGCGGATCTGAACCGAGACTGCAAGATCACAACACCAGACTTCGTCATCGCTGGCCAGAACTACGGAAAAAGACTGTAGCCGGCTTTGGGCCGTGAATTGTTTGTCGGTGCGATAGAGCGGCAGCTAGTGCCAAACCGCCGGCGTTTTTTTTTGGGGGGGGCTAGTCGAGGATTTTAGCCGACAAAGCCGAGGTTTTACGAGTCGAGACAATTTCCTTGGCCGAAAAAATCGCGGGCTCTGCGAGGAGGCAGTCTTTTGTTCCCGTTCGCAAAGCTTTCATCGTCCGGGCAGATCGATTGTCTCAACGATACGCCCACTGAGAAACGCGTTCGAGTAGTTTACTCCAGTTTGCGATTTAAACGTACCCTGAATTCATCCATCGGGGGCTCGTCGGCCGTCATCTTCTTCATCTCTCAGCTGTGCGCTCGAAGAAATTAGTAATCTTCGGATCACACCCGCAGTTGGAAAACAATTTCTCTTGATCCGAACGCGAGGGTAATGCAGGAATTGGATACCCGATAACCTTTTCTAGAGCGGGGACTTTGTTCGACTCGAATAGGTGCACTGGTGAGAAGATGCCGTCGCTCCGCACTGCGCGCTTACTAGGAGTCCTGCTCGTCTCGCTTTCGATTTTCAGTCTCGCAGCGATTCGCTCAACCGTTCCTGCTCATGCCCTATCTGGCCCGATACTGTCATTCAATCCCGCATCTCAGCCTCTAGCTTCTGCTGGTGGCAAAGTGTCCGTTAAAGTAAACGTGACTAACATTAGCCACGAGAATCCATTATTCGGCTGGACTATTTACGTTGACACCAATGCGGTTCCCGGACAGAGAAACGAAAATTCTATTCTTGATCCGATCGACTTGACGCTAGGCTCCTTCCTTCAAGGAGCGACACAGGAGGTCTTGTGCATTGATGGTCGAGTATTAGTCGGTCCTGGTTGTGGCAACGCCAACACACCAGATGGACCAGGTGTAGTTCACACTGAAGTCTACTCCGCGGGTGGTGGGGATTTTGGGAATGGGACTCTTTTCACCATAACTTACAAGGCTGTCGGGGGTCCGTACACGTTCTTTACCTTTGCTCAAGCGTTTACCTCCGATGGAAATACGCCCCTTCTCTTCGACCAGCTCGGACATCCTATGCCTGGGGTGACTGTGATTGGCGGAGATTACGGAGATGTCTCCCAAGCGCCAAAGGCGGGCTTCGAGTGGGCCCCAAAGTTGATTTTTGAAGCAGACATGGCGAACTTCACCGCAAAAGTCAACAGCACAACACCGGGCGGTACCAGGATTGTCGATTATAACTGGACCCTGACGCAGGGCTCGAAATCGGCCGTCTATCTCACGGGTGTAAATGTGACTTATCATTTTGGACCTGTAGATGCTGGGAACTGGACTATGACTCTCATTGTAGTTAACAACCTTGGGCATCCCTCACGGCAACATTCCGAGACTATCGTTGTTCATGAAAAACCTGCGCACGATATTGGAATATCCAGCTTTTCCTCTTCCCTGTTTGACAACATTCTCGCCGGCACCATTATCACCTTCAATGTGAATGTGCAAAACTTTGGAACGCATCCCGAAAATCGTCTCAACGTCACCCTAGCCGTGGCAGACAAGACGTTCCAGGCGCATCCGTCCGGCGTTCTCGCACCGAAATTACAAGAAGCCTTCATCTTTACTTGGAACACGACCGGTTATCCACCGGACACGTATTCAGCGCACGCCCACGTAGATCCTGTTGTCAATCAAACTGATACAACTAGAATCGATGAGTACTTCACCGTGAGGATAATCTATCCCCTGCTTCCAGGAGCCCTCCTATCGCTCAACATAACACAATTCTCAGGAATCGTCATTCTCTCTCTGCTCGCGGTGAGCTTCGTCGTCTACCTTGTACGCCGAGGTCGGAATCGGAGATTGCTAGCCAATCAAGAGCTAGTCTAGGTTAGCTCTCGATTGACCAGGACCTCTATATCCTGCTATGGGCAATTGGTAGACACTTCTGGGTAGCGGGGAATATCTCGGGATTGAGCCGGTCTCGGCTGTGGGGATAATCTTTTAAGCCATGTCGGGTGAAGCGCTTCTTCGAAGAAAAATAATGAACTTCAAGTCTATAATACCAATTCTAGCTCTCTTCGTACTAACACTCTCTGTAACATCTCTGCCCGGTCTAGTCTACGGCGATCCAGTACCGACCAACGGGACAACACCAGCCACCCAGTGGGTGCCTGCCGGTCCCGCCTCCAGCGTTATTCGATACCAAATGTACACTAGCGACTCAGACGAACTCAACGCTATGTGCGTTGGCCAACCCAGCACCTGTGTTCCAGCGCTCGACATCCCTGATGTTCCAATACCCGGCAGTGCACTATCGCCTGCTTCAGGCTGTACTGCCAACTGCGCTATCAGCGATGCTCGTTTCTGGGTAACTAACCCAACACAACAGTTGGGCCAGTTGCAAGTTGACTTTAACCATGCAGCCACGTTCTGGGGAGTCACCTTCTGCAATGGCAAGGACGGTGTGACCGCAGGCGCGGTCGTCTGTCCTGACGCTCCAGGTGGTGGTAATATTGCCGCTACTTGTCCTGGTGCAACTCCAGCAAACGACTGTACAAAAGCAGCCATCAACATCCGTCAGGGTATCTCCTCGCTCATCGACAAGGTAGCTGTCACTATCGCGGACATAGGCGCGATCGGACCCGGCGCGGCTCCAATGGACAATCCATTGACCCCGGCTTCGAACGTGCTGCACTCCGGCTATCCGAACGACAATAACAATCCATGCACTGTTGCTCCCGCTGGTGGTTGTACTCCAGGGCTTGCTAACTGCGGTGCCGCTGCAGGCGGTGCATGCAACCCTACAGGCCCCTACTGCGTCACCACGGGCGCGGTGACAGACTATCCTCGCAACCCAGACGGCTCATGTCCAGCCGGAACCTTTCCGGTCGGAGGCGTTAGCAGCTGGGACAAACTTGCTACAGGCACAGCCATCTCCGCATACCACTATGCGACGGACACCACTGACTCGCTCGGTTTCGTAAATCCAGGTCAGGTCGACTTTTGTCGTGCTGCTGACCACTTCATCGCTGCAGGTCTCGCAACCGGCAAGAATGCTGCGTGCGAGCTCACAGGCGAAACCGCTGCATTGTCCGGTGGTACTATTGTCTTCTATGGTCGGAACAGTCTCGGACGACACAATCTCAGCGTCGGTCTCGATGCTGCAATGTGCGAACTCTTCAATCTCGGCTCTACCTCTTGTACACAGGTTTCGTTGACCATCATTTCGTTGGCACAAGCCCATCCACTAGTCTTCACCACAGGCTGCAAGTCGGCTACCGAGCCGGGTTGCCAGACTGTTGGTCCGAACACTGGCTGGAACTTGTACGCGGGAGGCTTCTTCTTCCCGACTCCAACCCCTGACAATCAGTGGGGAATATACGACAGCAGCTTTGCCTCCGATTTCTGCGGTGGTCAACCAGGTCTTGAGCCTTCCAACTACGACTTCGTCTGCAACACTAAGATGGACATCTACCAAGAACAAAGCCAGTTCCTCAGCACACCAGCAGCGGCGGAATCCAGTTTACAAACAGCAATGGACATTTTCGGCAACCACACCATCATCGATGTAACATGGACCCCGTCAGTCCAATACTCCTACCTTAAGAACTGGCTAGAGGTCAGCAATGCAGCCGGCATCGGCGTCGCACAAGGCAATGTATGGAGCCTTCTGAACATGTGGAACCCGAACCCAGTTGTCTCTGGTCCCACTATCAGGTGGGGACAGAAAGACGCTACCACTACACTGAACCCATTCTCCTTCAACACGGTCGTCGAAGCTGATATTGTCGTTGAGGTCTATGACAGTCTATTGGTCACGAACCCGTTCAGTCCAACTCAGGTAGTCGGCTGGATGGTCAACTCGTACCAGCTCATCCCTGGAGGGGGCACTAACTGTCCCACCAGCTACACGAACGGCCGCGGCACGTTTGCCGTCGGTGCGTGTGTGAAGATGGTGATGAGAGGTGACATTCCATGGCACGACATTTACAACTGCGCGGCAAGCGACGCTGTATGCCTGACATCGCACACTGTAACGGCGAGCGATGTCAAGTTCAGCTTCGCCAACTTCAACGCTACAGGTGGACTGGTCAGTCCGAGCACTGCTAACACTATCGATGTTGTCTACAGCCCAAGCGTGTTACCATCCTCTGCTTACGGTCCCTCAGGTGGGGCTGCAGGTGCGGGAGTAACTGAGACGTTCTTCATCTATCTGCACAGTCTCAACGCGTGGGCTCTCAACGACATCGTCGGCGTACCAATTGTACCACAGCGTATCTGGGTCTCGGCATCCGCGCCAGTCCAGTCCAACGGAGTCGTTGCACCGTGTACCTCTATCGGAACGCTTTCATGTACTGTCGACCCTGCTTTCACGGGCGGCGCCACCTCTGACCCGATTCTTGCCCACAAGTTCATCGGCTCTGGCCCATGGGTATGTGCCAGTGGCGAATTGGGCGTTTCGGGCACGGTCTACGGTGGTGGTTGCACGTTCAACGCTGACGGCAGTCCAGGAAGCCAAGCAGTTCCGGTCGGTGGAACAGCTGTCCTACGCAAGTTCGAGAACAGCGCGACACTCAACGGGCTCGATCCCAACCAGGCATACTTCCGCTCAAAGGAGAAATTCCAGCAGTTCCAGTGGGCCGCTTATCCAAGCGGTAACGCCGCGACGACTGGTGGAATTATCAGTGCCATCAACGCTTGCAAAGCAAGCGCTACGGCAATTGGTGGAAAAGTTGCCTATGCTGCTTGCCAGCACTGGAACACTGCAGACACAGGCATAATATGTGTAGCAACAGCAGGCAACTGTAACGTTGCCACAGATTGGGCAGGTGGGCGTGGAACCCTCCCGACCAACTTTGGACCCGTAGTCACACAGATCGGACAATGGATCGGCAAAGGACAGTGGACTTTCGGAGTTGCAAGCTACGCTTCCCTAGCGGGAGTGCAGTTAGCACCCCAAACCCTTGCTGATCACGGCAATTGCTACGAGAACAACGTCCTATCCCCCAGCGCTACAACGATAAGCACCACCGTCGGCACCTCGGCCAGTGTAAGCGTACAGGTAGCTGTTTCAGGGCTGCCTGACAAACTCTGTCCAGGATCAGTTGTAGTCAACCTCTCAACAGTACAAACCACAGGACTAACAGCATCAGTAAGCCCAACACCATTCACTCTGACACAGGCATCGCCTTCACAGGCAACCACTCTGACAGTTAGCGCAGCCGCTGCAGGCACTTACACAGTGATCTTCGTATCGAGCGAAACATGGCCCGCCACAACTGCAACCCCCGCCGGAAACGGGGTAACGATCGTCTACACCGTCACCATAACGGTAACGGTCACATAGGCTCACGGCAAGACTAAAATAATCTCCCCCTCTTTTTCTTTCTTGGTCTAGTCATACATGAGTTTACGCGGATTCATCCTCAAGAGACTCGTATACACGGTCTTTCTCGTCTTCTTCGTGATTGTGGTTAACTGGCTCATATTCCAGGCCATGCCTGGTGTTCAGGGTGCCATATCGTCTCTACAGGGAAGTGGTGGGGCGAACCTTAACAGGCAGAAGCAGTACGACTTCTATGCGAGGCAGTACGGTCTCAATGAGCCTCCTCTCCAGCGTTTTGTGACGTACTTCTGGGACATGCTCACTTTCCACTTTGGGAATTCCTACCAAACTCAACAACCAGTGATTTACGACTTGATCAATTCCGGTAGACTCGTCAATACACTAACCCTTATCGGATCTTCTGTAGTTCTATCCATAATAATCGGGGTCCTGCTGGGGGTCGTGGCCGCATCCCGTCGGGGCAGCAGAGTTGACAGCTTGTCAGTAACGGCCTCCCTGACGACTTTTTCGCTCCCCACCTTCTGGATGGGCATAACCTTCATCACCGTATTCTCCGCCATCCTAAACTGGTTTCCCCCTGGGAACTATGTTCCTAACAGCTGGGCCCAGTTCGGGACTCCGCCTTGGCCCCAGTATATCCTTGTAAGGCTACAGTACCTATTCCTGCCCGTGCTGGTATTGACACTCTTCCAATACGGGGGGTATCTGCTCCTAACGAGGGCGACTATGCTAGAGACCCTCAGCGAAGACTATGTCACTACAGCAAGGGCGAAGGGCTTGAAAGAACGCGTGGTCCTCTACAAGCATGCGCTCAAGAACGCGTCCCTTCCTATAGTGACAGCTTCCGCGCTCGGCTTCGGAACTATTCTGGGAGGGGCAATTATTACTGAGACGGTGTTCAACCTGGACGGGCTCGGTCTTTGGCTTTTCAACTCGATCTTCAACAAGGACTTTCCCGTCATGCAGGCAATGTTCTACATCCTGGCTCTGAGCGTAATCGCAGCCAACTTCATCTCAGACCTGATCTACGGCATTATCGATCCTCGGATAAGATACGAGTGATTGCGTGGATAGGCTCCAGTGCACAGCGCTAGAGAAAGTAGCCTGGGGTTCAATCTAAAACGATTTTACAAGTTCTTCCGTCTTCTGTTCAGCAACCGTATGGCCGCGCTCGGTCTGACCATGCTTGTCATCTCTGTTACCGCTGCCCTTATCGCGCCTATAGCCTACCCTAGCAATCCCCAGACGACTTCCTCGAGCGGGTACTTCGCTCAACCCCACTGGGTCACGTACTTCTCGGACGGGTACTATCTCAGCAGCAACCTCGCCGTTGGAAGTGATCCAGCATTCGCTTCTCCCTCAGCTCTGCAGCAATGGTCGTATGGATACAGCCAGGCGCAGAGCCCCTACCTTTCGATCTCCTGGTCACCGCTCACTCCCTCAAGCCCGCCTTCGGGGTCACTAGAGATATCATCCAGTTCCAGCTCGGGCCTTAACGTAACCGTCTTCAAGACATTTCATTACCCATACCACGGCCCACCGTCACGGTTCTTTCTGCCACCTCTCAACGTGGAGGCTCAGGGGGCTTCGCCTTCCCAGCCTATTCAGGTCGCGCTGTCTCTCACCAGGGGATCCGAGAAGACTTTCACGTTTTGGTCGACAAATCTGACCAAGAACAACGCTTGGGCTTTCCCACCATATGTCCTCGACTCAAGTGGTACACAGTTTGAGGCGGCCGCTGGTCTTCGGCAGAGCGATAGGCTCAGTCTCCCAGAGATCATCTTTAGCCAGGTCACCGACTACACGTTCGGTGTCTCCGTGAGTTTCGCAGGTCCTGGGATTGTCAACCTGACAAACCTTGGCTTCACCTCGTATGGGACTTCTTTCGGGCTTTTGGGAACGGACCAGCAGGGGGGCGACCTGTTCGCCCAGCTTTTATGGGGGGCGCGGATCTCCCTGTTCGTAGGACTCATCTCCGCGTTTATCGGAATCGGGTTAGGTCTTCTCATTGGGCTAATTGCTGGTTACAAGTCGGGTCTCACTGATGAGGCTCTTATGCGCTTCACTGACATGATGCTCGTCCTTCCAGTTCTCCCACTGCTGCTAGTTCTCATCACGGTTCTGGGACAAAGCGTCTTCAACATTATCTTGCTCATCGGTTTCTTAGGCTGGATGGGTTTCGCCAGAGTAGTTCGGTCTCAGGTGCTCAGTCTGGCCTCGAGACCGTTCATAGAGGCAGCAAAGGCTGCAGGCGCCGGGACGGGAAGGATACTTACATCGCATGTCTTTCCCAACGTTGTCTCGCTGACCTACGTCAACCTGGCTCTCGCTGTTCCTGCCGCTATACTTACAGAGGCGGCCCTGTCATTCTTGGGGCTGGGGGCGCCGACAGTCATTTCCTGGGGGCAGATCATCAACAACGCCGAGACCGCTAATGCCTTGCGAGACTGGTGGTGGGTAATACCCCCGGGTGTCGCGATCGCGTTTGTCTCCCTCTCCTTCGTCTTGATGGGGTACGCTCTCGACGAGATCTTCAACCCGAAGCTCCGCAGACGCCAGTAGACAAGTAGTGGCTCCGACAGTTCTTTGAGCCCAGTCAGGCAATCGGATGGAGGTCTTCTCGAAGACTACACCAGTATTTGGCACCCGATAATGTGGCTTCGAATCGTAAGACGGTGAGATGGATGGTCTTTTCTCTGATGGCTTGCCTGGAAATCGATCGTATGAAACCAGTCTGAACCGAGGGAAAGGGTCAACAGGATCTTAGGGCGCCGGTTGATTCGCGCTTTCGTTGATTTGATATTCTAGTGATCGGGGAAGATCGTAAGTTTTTCTTCCCCAAAGTTTAATTGCGCCAAGACCTTGAATGCCTCAACTTCACCGCGTAGAGAGCAGACCAAAACTAATGTCTACCGTGCTCGACGTTCAGCACCTAACAACACACTACGAAACCCTTAGGGGCTGGGTCCGA
>VBBR01000132.1 GCA_005881615.1 Candidatus Bathyarchaeota archaeon | reverse complement strand
TCTGGAGGATATCCATTAAGGACGAGATACGCTCGTCAAGGCGGTCGTCGCATGAGCTCGTCGCGATGGCATGAGGGAAGTGATCTCGACCACGTGATGGGTCAGAACTGGGATAACCGGTTGGTTGGCCACTGTAAAATCCTTGCCTGGCAGTGGGCCAAGCAACCACGCTACAGGCGTGAGGGGGCGGTTGAGGTTCGACCGTTCCCTGTCGAGAAGAGATTACCAGTCTCTGAGGCGCAAGGGCTCTCAGGTGAAGCAGTGAACGGGAACCCGATGACGACTGTAATCCTCGAAGTCGATGAGAGCAAGTCGAGCAAAGCGATCGAAGGCTCGATAGAACCTCAAACAAGCTCTACCGGTCCACCGCCCTTCCTGCGAGCATGGTCCTCCAGGCGGGCTCGGTAGTCCTCGGTTTGGTTGATGATCTGGTTAAGTTGTTGCGTTACGTTGATACGTGCTTTGTCCAGATCGATGGCTCTCATGTTGAGATCCTTGATCGAGTCCTCTACGGTTTTCTCTAAACATACTCCAGCTCCGACCCCGATTATGATGTGTTGAGGATCTTCCAACTTCGCCTTCACAAAAGAGCCGGAGCCTATTGGAATGAGCATCTGAACGTCCTTTCCAGCCTCTTTCGTGCCCTCCAGAGTTTGCTTTGCGGTCTGTGTCTCGGAGAGGGCCCCAGTTACTATGTCAAGTCTCGACGAGAGAACTCGGGCTGACCCTTCAAGCATTCTTATCTCGACAAGCAGTTGCCGCATTTCCTCGTCTAAGTTGCGGGGAGCGGCCAGCTGCTTTTTGGAGCTCGCCATCAAACCGCCTCTGGTTCAGGTAATTCTTCGATCTGTTTGACTGTTATTTCGAACCTTCGTGCTTTGTGGCGGCTTCCCATGTCAGAGTAGAGGTGTTGTAACGCATCTTCTTTCTTGACTGCCCTGATGTTCTTGGTGAACGGGAGTTTTTCTCCTCCCTTGCGCAGTTCACCTGTTATCTTGAACAATCTTACCTGACTCATCATAGCAGCCTGGCCCTAGAATATCGGAGTTCGCGAATGCGCGGTACTTAACCTAATCCGTTTGGAAAGCATTGCTTAGAGTGATAAGTTCGGATCCCAGAGTGTGGGACCCAACGATTGCGCCTCTAGAGTTTACCACTAATCCAGCCTTGGGGTATGGAACCCCTGAATTGATGGTCCCTTTCGAGACTGGAACGCCAAGAACACTCGAGATGGTTTTAGTCTCATTGTCAGTGATGATCGGATTCACTAGGACTCCTTTGTTTGAGGCAGTGGCTAGTGCCCCAACATGGGGAAGCCCTCCGATTGTAGAGGGTCGGACCGGGACGGCTAGTGTTTCTTCGAGTGCTGTGACTGTATTGCGTTGGAGTCGAGGGTCGACTATCGCACCGTGATCGTTGCAGAGTATTATGTTGCCCAGTGCCGTTCGTTTCTCTCTTAGGATCTCTATGTGTACCCCTGTCGAGCGGAGTTGTTTTAGCTCATCATCCGTGGTAATGTAGGGGACAAGGATGGCGTTGGAGTTACCTGTGACATAGATTCCGACAAGTCTGGAATCTGCGATTCCCACCGAGCATGGTTCTACTCCCAACGTGTCGCGGAAGCTACTGATTTTCTTGTGAGAAAGGCCTGCAGGCAAGATTGCTATGTTATCGTTTGCGAATGAGAAAATTCCGACGTTTGGATCCCCGAAAACATCAGAGAGAATGATCGGCACTATTCATTTTCCCTCACCTGGAAACACGATGACCTTGCCTTCTTTGTCTTTGACTACGCGAATCCTAATCTTTCGCGGGGGTTTGCTGATTCCCCGATTCCACAAGACACTGTTCGTCTCTTCGCTTAACGAAACATTATCCGTTTTCATTCTATTGGCTGCATACTGTCTAACGTATCTTACGGCTCGAGGTGTTCGTTTCTCTCTCGGAGCCGTCCAAATACGCCGAAGATTCAGGTCGTAGAATTTCTCCTCAACGATCTCTATCTCCTCTTCTTCCTCAGCAGCTTCTTCAGCTCCCGGAGCCTCTGGGGCTTTTGGCGTCTTTGGCTCTGATTCCAGCTCTTCCGTTTCTTCTTCTGTAATTTCTGTCTTCTCGGCCTCTGGCTTGGTGAGTCCTGTCTCCCTAGATGGTTCTATGTCAGAATCGTCTTCAATCTCGACTTCTTTTTTTGGCATTTACACTACACCTTGATCTTCGTTTCTCGCCAGTGTCGTTGCTTCGGGTTTCGCCGCACTTTACCCTCGGTCTTGGCTACGACCCATGATGGGACGGGTTGGGCCTGCTTCAAGGCGTGGGACAGATGCTTCTTCTTTCCTGAGGGTTTGTTGCGTGCCATCTATGCTCGCCGGATCTTGATCTCTTTTTTCTGTGATTGTAGTTGGACCAGTGTTTTCTTCAGCTGCTCATCTGTGATCTGTGTTTGAAGCCTCCCTGACTGAGCGAGCTGTATGAGTTGCATTTCTAATTCCTCTGCGAACTCAGGTTTCACCATTCGGATATTGGCAAGCCGTTGCCTTGCTTCTGGTGTGAGGATTTGGCGGATGATTGATTGTTTCTGACGCTCCACCTGTTGCTGGGCTTGTGAACGACGTTGTTCATCGTAGGCTGATCGTTGCATCTCGGCCATTCTTCGTCGCCGTAATGCTTCAAGCTCTTCGTCAGTGTAATCTCCATTGGACATTAACTTGGGGCCTCTTGAGGCCGGGTCTTCAATTCCTTGGCAACCTCAGCTGCAGTACGGTTTAGAAGCGCGATACCTTCCCGAGTTAGTTTTCGGCCTTTTTTCCCGTCCAAGGCAACGAGTTCAGCCTTCTGAAGCTGTTGCAAGGGTTCCCTAATGGCGGAGCCCCCTGCGGGTACGTGGTGAGCTGGCCGATTCCCATGACTCACGCGTCCTCCATACTGGACCCGTAACCGAGACACTCCAACCGGTCCTCGCACGTACATCTTTCGGAGAAGCGAAGCGCATCTGAAGTACCACCAATCAGGGTTCTGAGGTGGCCGCTCTTTGTGAGCACCAGTTTTCGCGAACTCGGTCCAGGGTGGGGGTGTGATGTCGCTCATGCTTTCTTTCAAGCGCTTGGCTAGCTTGTCTATGAGTTCCTCGGCTGGAACCTCGAATACCGTGGGCAATTCTGGTAGCGTCCTTAGTTGGTTCTAGATTTTCGTCGGGAAGGCGAGGGCAGCGTAATATAAGGCTTCATTGAAAACCGCGGTAACTGTTCTAGTTTTCTGTAAGGATACCTTCGAATTGTGCCACAGCTGAGACACGAAATTATGATTCTAGAATTACCGGACCGAATTCGAATTCGCGCGTTTTTCCCGGGGATCAAAGGCTGGCCACAGTTCTTGCAGAGGTAGTGTTTCTTCTCTGTCGGTATTCTGACTTTAGTTCGTGTTGAGATTCTCTTAGCGAGTCCAACATATCTAGTGGCTAACTTGGGGTCTCGAGGAAGGGTTTCAACGGCTTGGCCAAGAAGAAGGTCGATCCGTTCATGAGCGACAGCGGTTACCGCTGAACGCATCTTTCCATAGTTTCGCCTCGTGGATCTACTTCCCATGAAACTCATAACCTAGTATCTGGGACATGGAATTGATCTGCCTTGGTCCTGTCACTAGTCCTCGCAGAGTCCTCGATAGAACTTGTGCCTAATGAACTGGTCAATCACCCGTCGATATTAAGCTCGGCGCGCCGCAACGGACGGAATCCGCGCACGCTTATCTTGGACCAAAGTTACCATCACGCAGCAATTCTTCAGCTGGGACCGTCGGGGGATAGGAGAGGCCGACCGGACATTGCACATCTGTCTCTACTCGCGGCTCTTGGTTCGCCACTAAGTCTAGAAGAGGGCTTGCGATCGTACGTCCATACTAGAAATGACATGATCATCACAGTAGATTCAAAGACAAGACTTCCCAGAAACACTGACCGATTCACGTCACTTCTTGAACAGCTATATCACGAGAAGAAAGTGCCTTACTCTGGACGCCCGCTGCTCTCGCTGAAATCCGGGTCGCTTAGAAGCTTGCTACGCGAAATATCAGGCGACTTGGTTGTCGCGCTCACGACTGAAGGAACACTACAGCCGATGGATGTAGTGGCCGCGAAACTGGCGGAATACGGCAACCCGGTAGTACTCGTCGGAGGCTTTCCTCGAGGACACTTCTCAAGAGAAGTGACGTCCTCGGCGAACGAAATCTATCGAATAAGCCGCCATTCGCTTGACGCTTGGACTGTCGTTGCTAGGGCAATTTATGACTATGAAAAAACGGACTAGTGCTAAGACATGGGTTACGATAACTGTCAAAGGCTTCTTCTTGAAACGTCATCTTGACGGTCGCTGCTATGGTCCCGGCACCTTGGGTGGACTTCGAAAGAATTGAGCCCGTACGTTACACGCTGATGAGCTCGCAAACGGCTGTGGACCCAGAGTAGTTGGCGTCCCCCGAGTAGATGGCTTGGTAGCCGTAGAACCCTGGTGCGAGGACACCGGTAGAGGAAGAATCAGGGACAGCACCGGACGTTGTCAAGGTCACTGTCTGCGATGTCAGGGGGTTGCCAGTGCAAACGCTGTTACTGAAGAAGTTGTAGACAAGTGTTCCGGAGGGAATGGTCCCCGTGACACCCGTCACGGTGGCTGTATCGTGGAAGGAATTGCTGGACTCCACGAACACTACTGTATTGGTAGTCGACGAAGCCTTGGTGACGAGCACCGTAGTGTGGCCGGAGCTTGTCGAATAAGAGGTATCTCCAGAATATACCCCCCTGATGGTATGAATGGTCGTACCAACGGAGTTCGGAGTGTAGGATACCTGACATGTACCAGAGGATGACAGCGTACACTGAGAGTTGATGAAGGTGCCAGAACTATCACTCGTGAAGCTCACCGTGCCCCTAGGGATCAGAGCAGGAGGCGTGATTACTAGGGTGATAGTCGAGGTCACAGATGGGAAGTTGGGAGACGAGGCTTTGACGAGGACCGTGTAAGGAGTGCTTGTCACGGTTGCCGTACAGACGGTCGGAGAGCCTATGGTCAAAGACACGGGGTTACACGATACACTCGTCGAAGCGCCGTGAAGTGTCGCGCTCAGAGTAAGGATTGCACTTGCCGAAGGGTTAGCCGGGGTCAAACTGATACTGGATGGGCTCAACGAAGCCGTTACACCGGTTGGAGACTGAACCGTGGTCAGGGTCACGGGGACTGTTCCGGTGAAGTTATTGTCGGGACCTCCGGAAAGTGAAACCTGAATAGTCACGCTGACTTGGGTGCCAGCGGTAGTACTAACTGAGTTGGAGCTGGAGGATATTGCGAAGCTCCCCTCAACACTCCCGTCCTCGTACATAGTCTGGGGTATTGCTTGAGCGCCCGCTAGGGCGGCGAATGATGGGACACCGAAGGTCCACTGACCCCTACCTATCCACTGACCGGGCTGGGTGACCACTGGGCCAAAGTTGCCAGGAAGAGTCCCGTGCCCGCCAGCAGCCACTCCGATACATGGGCCAGCCGCGCTGGTGCATACTAGACCCGCCGAGGGTGAGTTCCAGTGCTGGCAGGCAGCGTAAGAGACCACCCCTCCAACGAGGTCGCTGTTGGCCTTGCATGCGTTGATGGCGCTGATGATTCCACCAGTCGTTGCAGCAGTACCGCTCGGATAAGCGGCCCACTGGAACTGGAGGAACTTGGCGTTGCTCCTGTAGTAGGCGAGGTTGGAGTCCAATCCGTTCGCGCCGCTAAACCGTCTGAGAATTGCTGTTCCACCAACTGGGATCGCTTGGCTTCCAGAACTTCCGTCAGCATTGAACGTGCACCCTCCGCCTATCACCGTGCCAGACACTCCCAAAGGACCGCTTGAACAAACAAACGGACCTGAACCGATGAATTTCTGGGCCAATATGGGATC
>VBBR01000134.1 GCA_005881615.1 Candidatus Bathyarchaeota archaeon | reverse complement strand
ACAACTAGGACCCGCGCACTCAACACCATAATGCTCTTCCTCGTCGCTATAGAACCCTACCTGTTCAATCAGATATCGTTCGGCTTTACCGCCGTGGGGTCCCCGACCCTTCCGCAGATTGACGCATCCGCCACCTACGCTCTCGACCTAGGTGCGATCTGGGCAATCCTGGGAGCTTTCACTCATATCCTGACAATCGAGGAGAAAAAGCTGGTCGCACCTGATCTGATCAGGAAATACAGGTTGATGAGGAACCTTGAGATAGTTGTCGCAGCAATCTTCTTCGTATCAATTCTCCCTCAGTTCTGGGACATCATGATAGGCAACACAAGCCTCAGGTATGTGCTGTGGGGTCTGACGTTCTTCGTTCGACGCACCACTAACCTCTACGGCCGACTCGTCCAAAGACGGAGTCGAAATCGCAACTAGCGAAGGGGCTTTTTGGGGAAGAACTGTCTGTAAGGAAGAAGGAGTGCCAGAAGCGACACGATGGTGAACGCCGCTGCGAGATAGATCACCATGATGGACCCGGTGAGCGCGTACACGTTGAGCTGGGCAGCTAGTATGCCGATCGGCATGGACCACGAAATATACCACGCCCATTTTTCGCCCTTCCTGTAACCGGTCAGGGAAACGACCATTCCGAAGACCGCGAGACCAATGCCGGAAATACCGTCATCGACTAGTGTGGAAGCTAGGAAACTGGCCAACTTGGGATTCGAGGACACCAGCTGGCTCCAAGTCATACTGGTTACGGCCTGTATCGGTGTTTGCGCGCCTGAAGCGCATGCGAGACATAGATCCTGCAGATTGGGCAGAAAGTCACGTGCGGACAGGACTAGATGGAGCGCCCAAAAGACGAAGAGGATAGCCCACCCATATTTCCCATAACCCTTGATTGGTGCAGCGTCTGTCATGCAGATTTTGCTAGACGGCCTACGCTTAAGCCTCTCCGCTGGCTGTTCATTCTTGTGGAGGTCTATCACTCCGAACCCGTCTCAAGCTTACGGACTTGATTGATGCGCTAGTTTGCGAGGGACTAACGAAAGGAGTACAATGGTTCAAAGGGCAAGAAGGCTCGATGGAGAGAGATCTAAACTCGCTCATCTAAAATAGGAACTAATTGTGATCGCCTGTCATGGTCTTGGTCGTCTCGAACAGAATGTCGGTTGCAAAGGGCTGGGAAGAAGATTTTGAGCGCAGATGGAAACAGAGAAAATGGACGGTCGCCCAGTTTCCCGGCTTTATCAGAACAGAAGTCCTCCGGCCGGTGAGGGGAGACCACTATGTTGTGATGATATATTGGAAGTCAAAGGAGGATTTCGAACGCTGGACTGCAAGCCAGGCGCACATCGAAGCGCACGCGAGCCCACCGCCAAAAGAAGCGTTCACTGGTCCCAACAAGCTTGAGCTTCACGAGATCATAGCCGAAAGCCCGCCAATGGCCACCTCCACCTGATGCGCACAACACCTTTCTCTGTTCTAGCTCTTCGGACTGATCGAGTCTGGTTCTCTTGAGTACCAGCGATCTCGGGCCAATCGCTCTTGATGGAAGATTCGTGAGGCTGGAGCCTCTTCGAGAGAACCACGCCTCCGCTCTATGGGAGGTTGCCCGTGGAATGGATTGGGGTGGGATGCTGGGAGCCTTGCGGTCGAGGGAGGAAGTTGATCGACGATCACGGAGAGGTTGAACGCGGAGGAGCGAAAGGCGGAGTACGCGTTCGCCGTCTTTCTCAAACCGAACAACAGAATGGTCGGCAGCACATCCTATCTCGATGTCGCTCCCAAGCGCAAGATCGCCGAGATCGGTTCCACCTGGTACTCGTCTGAAGTTCAGGGAACGGTTGTGAATCCGGAATGCAAGTATCTTCTCTTGAAACATGCCTTCGAGGATTGGAGTGCTATCCGTGTGCAACTGGGAACTGATGTCAAGAATGTTCATTCGCAGCGGGCGATATTGAAGCTTGGGGCCAAGTTTGAGGGAAGACTGCGGAATCACGGAATACGACCGGATGGTTCTATCCGGGATTCAATGCTCTACTCGATAATATCCGAGGAGTGGCCTACAGTCAAAAAGGGACTAGAAGCAAGAATCGAGAGCTTCGCTTGATCTTAAACCTCAAAACATCGATCCGATGAGCATCGCCAAAGCTTTTTCTTACCGTCAATCAACACCGCTTTCACTGAAGTGTTTACTGTTTGATGGCAGCTGAGAAATCGGGCACATGGTGGGAGAGAGCTAACAAGAAGCTCGCCGAATCAACACTCAAGACCAGATTCATACTAAACAAAGATGGGCGAGTCGAGGTTAACCCCCCAGCTCTGCCAGAAGACTATGAAGAGACCCGATTGCTCTTCGAGATTGTGGATGATGTCTTCTCAATGCTCGAAGAAGAAGCCGAAGAAGCAGAACTAGACCAACCAGACAGCTAGGACGGCCTGCTGAAGGCTGTCACAGGATCTTTGGCCGTCATTATGTCTCGGGAAATCAAGAGAAGATCTCGTCGACTCTCTCAGCATTTTGGAAGGCTGCCGCTGGAGCCTATTGTGCCGGTCCCAGTGTTAGATGAGCTGTCGTAGGTTGAGTGCTGTGTTAGGGTGTATGTCGCGTAGGTCCCTGTGACCAGGTAGCTGCTGTCGACTGTTACGGTGAAGGTTTTGAGGTCCGTTGTCGGGGTTAGATTATTGAGTTCAGTAGCGGTCACGCGGAACGCGAATGTGGGATAACCGGTACCCGTCGCCACGAGGTGAAAGGGTTGGGTGGTTGTTAGCACCCAGCTGGGTCCCGGGAAGTCGATTGTTATACTCCATGTTGCGTCCATTGGGAACCTTGTTGGGTTGTAAATCCCGAAGGTCTCGTAGATAGTCGCGTACCCATAGAAGACACCGTTCGAATACGAAAGGGCCGATGTATCAGTGCGATTGCTAAAGCACGTGTTTTGTAATTGGTTGACCGATTGGTTGGCCGCATCACGATCACTAACCTTAGCCGCTTGAAGAATTAGTTGTTGCTGATTCTGGTAGAATGCGAATCCGCCAATGCCGATGACTATCATTGCGATGAGGACTATTCCAACGATCAGTGCAACGTTTCGTTTGGGGGCCGGTGCGGGCGGAGTGATTGGCCATCCTGACGGGACGATGCTAGGTATCGGGCTGCCACATTGGGGGCAGAACGCAGTCCCCACAGCAACCATGGTATGACAAGTTGGGCATGCAACTTGTTGAGGCTGCTCGGGGAAACTGACGGGTGGCTGAGGTGGAGTCGTAGGAGGCGGTGTTGGTTGTTGAACCGGGGCTGGCTGACTTTCGCCGGCTACCTTGTTCTCGTTATTGTCCGACATGTTACCATACTCTGAATGATGGACTAGGATTTGTGTTTTCTCTGGGTTGTCAGTTCATAGGATGATTTCGGTACCGCAGTATAGCCTGCTATTTCCCCAGCGACACGGCCGCCTTATCAGGATTTTCTAAAGTAGAGGGGACACGGCTTTGACACTTTCTACGTCTGAGCAGAAACCAAGGGGTTCTATTCATGAATCCGCGGAGGCGATCCTGGTCTAGGCGCGGGTTCAGGGTCTGGCGCAGTATCGCAGGCACCATTCCCATTGAATGAAGAAGGTAAACAGGGTAATACTGCTCGCTATCGGAACGGCGAGTGCAATCCGGCTGCGAAGCATCCGAGCGCCGTAGGATCCGAACACCGCGCCAAAGGATAGTAGAGGCCAGGAAATGAGGAGGATGCCCCCGGAAGGATATGTGCCACCATATTGAATGACATAGTCGTACAACATCTGATAGACGAAGATTGCGAGAAGCGCAATACCGGTGAGTAGGCTAGCGATCCTGGTGTATAGGGTTCCTTCGCGCGTCTTTGAAAGCTTCACGGGAGGGATAGTGTCTAGATACAAGGGGATTTGTCCAGATCGGAACTCGCTAGAAATGAAGTGGGTAAGCACGTTTGGTAGAGTTCAACTGGTACGCGAAGGGGGCTATGAATGGCTCTGGCAGTGTGAAACGGTAACATTGGTCACATGCGATTAAAGACCCAGCGTGACGAGTGCGCGGAGGGCGAATCGTCTTGGCCTCTACCGGAAGTCTCGGCTGGTTCTTGATCGGGGTAATACTCGGTGCGATTGTACTGGAGGTTTACAATGGTATTGTGGGCTTTGTTCCCCGATGGCTTGGCAGTGCAACCGCAGTCGTTGGATTCTTGATCCATCTCGTCGCCTGGTTCGGCCTAATGCTCGCAGTAGCCGGGGTCCTAGGATCCCGGATCATCAGAAAGGACCAGATGAACTACTCCCTGATCGGATTTGGTGCGATAATCGTAACTCTAGAATTATGGCTGTCCATTCCTTTCAGGTAACTCATTATTCGAGCCATCCTGTCAGGATGGTCTCAATTGCCCGACATGTTCGTCTAGAAATCTTGCTGCTCTTTTGAACGCGTCTATCTCGTTCTCTCGCCGTACAAATCCGTGGCCTTCGTTTTCGTAGATCTTGACCTCGACTGTTACCCCGTTTTTTCGTGCTGCTTCTGCCATCTGTTGTGTTTCTTCAATGGGGCATCTGATGTCGTTTTGGCCGGCGAGTAGGAGGAGGGGTGCGCGGATGCGATCGGCGAAGAATAGGGGTGAGCGGTCTTGCCAGAGCTCGCGGTCGGCTACGGGATTACCCATCAACCATTCATCGTTTTTCTGGAGGACGGGGTCTTCGTTCATGTGGGCTGTGAACCAGTTGGCGAGCGGGACGATGCTGACACCTGCAGCCCATATCTCCGGTGTCTTTGTCAACGCCATCAGTGTCAGGTACCCTCCCCATGAGCCGCCCATAATCGCGATCCTCTTCGGATCAACATAACCGGTGGTTTTGAGATAGTCGACTCCAGCGACGAGGTCGTTGAGATCGCCTCTCCCAGCGTCTTTGCGTAGGGATTCCATGTATTCTCGTCCGAACCCTGTTGACCCACGATAGTTCGGCGCGACGACGAGATAACCGTGACTTGTCAGGTACTGGATGTTGGGATACCAGCTGTTGAAGTGCTGCCACTGGGGTCCGCCGTGGACATAGACGATCGCCGGGCGTGATCGGTCGGGTTTGATGTTAGCGGGGACGTATAGGAAGCCGGAGATAGGAGTCTGGTCTTCAGCTGGATAAACGATCAAATGTGGTTGGACGAAGTTATCCTGGTTTAATCCCCCGACTAGAGAGTAGGTGATCTGTTTGAGGCTGCGCTGCTTGAGGTCGTAGACCCAGATTTCATGCGGACTATCGCCGGTGCCATGTATTATCGCGAGCTGTTTGCCGTCCGGAGAGAACCGGGCGCCGCGGATGACTCCGTGGCCGGGCGGTATCTCTTCCTGCTCCCCTTTCAGATCGCGAATGTAGAGATGGATGTTCCCAGCTTCGTTGACGATGTACGCGTACTTGTCCTCTGCTGGGCTGACGTCTGCGAGTTGGCTGTCCCAGTCCTGGAGGGTGAGCCACTGGAACTCCGCGTTTTCCTTGAGATCGAGAAGAGCGACAGCGTCCATTCCCTTCTCATTCGCGTTGCTAGTAACATAGACTCGTTTGTTGTCACGGGTCCAGCCGCCGACGATGCTGGTAGAGCGATCATCGATGGAAGCGAGAACGGTCTCACTTCTCGTCTCTAGATCGTGGACGCTGACGCCGCTGTACTGGTAGTTTCTAGTTCTAGAGAAAGCGAGTTTCTTCCCGTCAGGACTGAACTCTACGGCTTCGCAGTCGCCTGTCTCGCTACTGATTATCTTCTTGACCGTCCCGGTTGCAAGGTTGTGCAGGAAGATCGGGTAGGTTCCTGGGATATCCCGCTCGGCAGCGTAAACCAATGAGCGGCTATCGGGACTCCATCTCATGTCTCTATGACTTCTCTTCTCCGTGTTGGTAATGTTGCTTGTCTTGTATTCTGTCAGGTCGAGGAGGTAGAGATTCGGCTTCTCATCGCCCTGATAGTCCTGGGAGTAAAGAAGGTGGTGCCCGTCGGGCGAGGGATCGGCGAGATCTGTCTTCTCCTCGTTGACTGTGAGCTGGACAGGCCAGCCGCCGATGCTTGGCACACGCCAGATGTTGTATCGGCCGGTAATGTTCGTCTCGAAATAGAGATGCTCACCGTCAACAGACCAGCGTAGAGCGTAGATGCCACGCGCGTAGTAGAGCGTGTCGATGTCTAACGGACTATAAGCCGGGTTGGACGGGCTGGTGATAGAGTCGCTGGCCAGTTTCGCTGCCGGAGTAGGAATCATGAGGCTACACACGAGCAAGACTGGGGATAGTTAGAACTATCGGATATTTGGAGCGTGGTGTACAACAATCCTTATTTCGATAGGCGGATCGTTGTACGTGGGGAAGCCGTTGCCAACTGTAACTGTGTCTCCGAAGTATCAAGTGGTCATACCTAGCGATGTGAGGGAGAGGCTGAAGCTCAAACCTGGACAGAAGGTTGCCGTCATCGAGAAAGACGGGGTTGTCCATCTGGTCCCGATTCGTCCGCTGAAGGAGCTGAAAGGGATGGCTTCAGGGGTCACCCTGAAAGGGCTCCGGGACGAAGGCGACAGACGCTGATACTCATCGACTCTACTGGCTGGATAGAATATCTCGGCAAGGGGCCGAAGGCGGAACTCTATGAGAAGTATGTTGTCGAGAACACTCCTGAACAAATTCTCACACCGACAATAGTGGTTCTGGAGGTTTACCGTAAGATCAAGAAGGATAAGGGTGAAGAGAAGGCATTGGAGGCATACGCGCACTTGGACGGCACCAGCGTGGTTCCCTTAGACGTGCGAACCGCAGTCGCGGCTGCTGACATAGGACTCAGAACAGGACTGGGAACGGTCGACAGCATGATTTATGCCATCGCAAAATACTACAAGGCAGAACTCATCACCAGCGACCACCACTTTCAAGCACTGGAAAGAGTCACGCTGATCTGAGATCCTATCGACTCCTCTGAAGGCGCTCAATTCTCTGGCCGACAGTGGGCCAGAGGTGCAGCCGTTTTCGTGGATATCCAGCGGCGGAGATTGTCTCTCCATATTTTGCGAGAGCTGATAGAAGCACTTCTTTTCCAATTGCGTCCGCTGCGCGCCGGTCAGCGGTGTAGGGGAGGTCTCTCCAGAGCCATTTGGTGTAGAACCTCAGAAGTGAGAGAGTGTAGATCGCCCAAAGGGCGACTGTTGCCCACAACAGTTCAATGGAGAGGTTTCGATCGGGGAGACGTAATACGACTAGTAGAGCGAAGATCAGAGGGATTTCGCCTATACCGACGGGTAAGACTAGGCGAATTAGCGATGTGCGATTCTTGTCACGCAATAGGACGTAATTGTACAGTATTGAGGCGGCAAGCAGTGGTCTCCAATCTTCAGCACTCAGCCGACCCATCATTCTCCTAGGCAGCCTTACTTCGCCAAATTGGACAATTACCAGGTCAGGGCCGATATCGTCGGCCCAGACGACACTGTCGGGTTCGGGCTTGGCTATTCCAAGCTGTTGAAACAGTTCGACTGCATATTTCAAAATCTTCTCATCGTCCGGACTCTGAGGGGCGCCTTGTGGTGGAATCGAGTCGTCTTTTCTCTTCAATCGAGCTACCGCTGGTCTTCTGGGTTAGTCTCGCTGTGGTGTCTCAACCGCTGAAGATACGAGAATCCGGCCGAGAGGATACGCCATTCCTCCGGACTCAACAGGGTCGCAATCAAGAGAGCGATAGGAAGCAGGATGAACAATGAAACACCGAACGCGGTAAGTTGACTTGGAGATCCTCCCGGAGATCCTCCGAGGGTCGTCATGACGATTGGAGGCGTGTAGGTCGCGTCGCCGAAACTAGTACCGAGGGAGGCGCCCCAGTGGAAGAATAATAGCCCTAGGGAGTTGTATCCGGTGTAGAACCCGCTAACCGGTGTAAGTGGACAGGAAAAAGACGACGAGCAGACTGCTTGGGTTCGGTATGGGACTAATGGCACAAAGAAGATGAAGATCAATAGTGCCAATGTCAGCGCGATACCGAGACGCAATGTCCGTAATTGCAAGTCGCGCCAGAGTCACGCGTCTCCGAACCCTATAAGGACTCTACAATTATCGAGGCTGGGCTGTCAGGGAGATTGACCCAGATCTCCGGTCAACGCCTGGGAGTCACTTCTTCGATCGCATCTTCTTTGTGGGGGGTTTTCTTTGCCACTCGATGACGAGTCTGGGCTTGACGGCGGTGGGTGGAGGTGGTATGGGCACGAAGGGCATTGGGTGCTTTAGTATCTCATCCTCCTTCGACTTTGCCTCGAGTCTGATTCGAATTATCTCGAAAGTGTCTGCTCTAGCTAGGACATTGTACTCGGATAGGTGGTTGGTGTGGAGGAATTTGCGGACTAGAGACTTGACTCTCTGTCGCGCGAGACCGGTGATGTCGATCCTCTTTCCGTGACGAGCGAACACTCCGTTGGACATGGCCGTCAAGAACTCTATTAGCAAAGAAACTTGGTCGTTATCGAGGTCGTCGGCTAGAACCTTAGTCAAGCCTGTTTAGCTCACCGTGCCCAGCGGGACCAGAATTGTTTGAGGCCCTTCAGAACCTCTTCTGTATCTCGATTAGTCATTTTCCATCGCCCTGTGAGATCGCTGAGTTTAGGCCTGCCAGCTTCTGCGAAGAAGGGAACCGCTTCTTCCATCCGGATAGGCGGGCGCTTCTGAAGTCGTCTCCTGGTCAGTTGAAACAGCTTCTTCTTTGATATGCCTGGGTGCCGTTTCCGGATAGAGTCCATGGTGACCTCGTAGACAGTTGAGACCATGTCGACACCTAAGTTGACCTTGCTTCCGGGCTCATGTGCTGAAGACTTCGGCCCGTAGACTTTGGCGATGATCTTTTCGGAGAGTGTCTAACCATGTTAGCGTAGCCTTTTGCTTTTCTTCAAAAGGGTCCTGAGCTTCGGGTTGCTCGGTTCATATTCGCTCGTCGTTTCTAGAATCTTCTCGCATCTAAGACAGACGCAGCCTCGACTGGATATGTGGCCTGGAGCCTATTCTATGTTCATCCATTTCGTATTCTCGTGTTCGCATGATTCTTGCAGATGGGAGAGCCTGTTTGCGAACTCTTTCCTGAGGGACTTGGCGGTTGTCTCGGGTCTGAATATGACGAATTCTTTCTCTTCTCCATCAGCCTCGATCTCGATTATGCCCATGAACTTGCCTGCGACAACCTTCGCATAGGCTTCGAGCGATGATTTGCATTTCTTGCAGCTTATACGGACTGGAACTTTGCCGTTCAAGAGAAGTGGTGCGTCGCTCAGATACTGGTTGGTCCTTCGGGACGAAGGCCCGAGTTTCATGTCACCATACAATTTTTTCCGTTCCTTTTCGGGGATGAGTTCCCACTTGTGGTACTGGACGAAATCACCCTTCTTCCACGACTCCAGCAGGCACTCGAACTGTTCCGTCTGCCATTCAGTCTTGATTTTCGCGTTGCATTTTGGACATTTCGAGTCCTCATCGTAGAAGCGATCGTACAAACCCATTCCAGAAGCATTCTGAAAGAATCGGTCGTCAACAATTAACGACTACTTAAGGCTCGTCGTCCAGGAAGCTCTTGAGGGCGCGCCCAATTCTCTAGCTAAGAGTGGGCCGAAGGTACAGACGCTTCCTCGAGTATCCCGTGGCGGAAATTGTATCTCGATGGTTAGCGAGAACGGTTCAGGGTCCCTGAAACGATTTCAAGCCTAAAAACCGAGTTTTTCCTTCATGAAAGGATAAATTCGACATAGGCCGCATGAATTTCCCCGAGGATCAGTTGAAGAGAGTTCAGCTTCTTCTTCTGCTGTTAATTCTCGTCCCTGGGGTAGTCAACTTTGCCACGCCGATCTATAATTTCGTAGACCCGACACTGGGAGGGCTTCCGTTTTTCTACTGGTTCCAGATTCTCCTACTCGCCCTATCCACTATCCCCTATCTAGCGTTTACGCTGATTGAAGATAGGAGATCACGAGTGTCCCCCGCTGCGGGTAAGGGAGGAAGCTAGCTCTTGGTTGATTCTACAACCATCATCTCTGTCTTTGTCGCTTTTTTCGCGGTCTTCGTTTTTCTCGGGTTTTATGGCGCGCGCTGGAGGAAAGGAGATTTGACCCAGCTGCACGAGTGGGCTCTGGCGGGAAGGAGGCTGGGCGCGACCCTCGCCTTCTTTCTCATTGGAGCGGACATCTACACCGCGTACACGTTCGTCGCTGTACCGTCCAGCTTGTACGCTAAGGGAGCGCTGTACTTTTTCGCGGTCCCGTACGTGGCCATAACGTTCGGTGTGGCGTTGGCTTTCATGCCCCGGCTCTGGACATTATCGAGAAAACATGGATACATTACCGGGTCAGATTTTGTCAAGGACAAGTTCGGCAGCCGACTTCTCGCAATACTGATCGCGATAACCGGGATTGTGGCGCTTCTTCCGTATGTTGCGTTGCAGATCGTGGGGATGCAGGCCGTGCTGGCGGCGATGCTGTATGGGGTCGCGGGCTCCAACTCTAACACGATCCAGGAAATCTCGCTCGTCATAGCTTTCATTATCCTCGCTGCTTTCACCTTTACCAGTGGACTGCGAGGCGCAACTCTGACAGCGGTCTACAAGGACATATTGATCTGGCTTACCGTGATCGTTGTGATCGTATCAGCGGTCTTGAGCATTGGCGGGTTTGGTAATGCCTTCGCGAACGTTCCCAAATCTCCTAACTATCTGACCGTCTCCTCCGGGCTCGTGCCAGGCTACATGACCTTGGTTCTTGGCAGCGCTCTCGCGTTGTATCTGTATCCGCACGTGGTCAATGGTGTGCTGAGCGCGCAGAGTGAGCATAAGCTCCGGTTGAGTACGTCGCTGTTGCCTCTGTACGGGCTTGGGCTCGCGTTCCTGGCGCTGTTCGGTGTGCTTGTTTTCTCGTTTCCTTCCGCGCTCTCCTTCCTCGGCAACTTCCCCGCCTCGTCGAGGGGAATCTACGTTGTCCCCGCGCTGATACTGTACACTCTCCCAGGCTGGCTGGCGGGGATTGCGTTGCTCGGGGTTTTCGTGGGTGGACTGGTTCCGGCGGCGATCATGGCGATTGCGCAGGGGAATCTCTTGACGAGGAACATTGTCAAAGAGTTCAAGAAGGATCTGACTCCAAAAGGCGAGAGCAGCATTGCAAAATGGGCCTCGGCAATATTCAAGTTCATAGCGCTCGGATTCGTATTCGCTGTTCCGGCGACCTACGCGATACAGCTCCAGCTGCTGGGGGGAGTCCTGATCCTGCAACTGTTGCCGTCGCTTTTTCTCGGCTTGTACACTGACTGGTTCCGGAAGGAGGCGCTTATCGTGGGCTTGCTTGCCGGGATCGGTTCGGGGCTGTTCATGGCCGTGATCGCGAACACGGTAAATGGCGCGTTTGCAGGTTTCACAACCTCACTGTTCAACACGGGAGTCTTCAGTTCTCTGTATATTGCTGTGATAGCTCTGGCGGTAAACCTGGTCATCAGCATTGTTGGTAGCGCGGTGATCCCGAGAAAAGCGCGCCCTCTTCAACAGGTTGCGCAGACGGTGAAAACTGCTCAGGCCTAAACTATCTCGATGATTCTGCCGGTATTTTCGAGTAGAATTGTCTCAGAGTTCGTAGCATCTCTGGGTCGCGGTGTTCTTCGATGATTATCCTGTATCCTTCCTGTTCTTCCTTGTTGACGAGCAGTTTGGTGGCGTATACTTCGCCGATGTAGCTGTCCTCCTCGATTATTCCCAGTCCTTGGGGGCCGTGTCGGAGGACGTCAAAAACTATCTTTAGCAGATTGTCCAGATCTTTCACGGGGCGCGTGTTTGTTATGTTGGGTGATCCCTTCCAGAGCAGAAAGACAACGGTTATCGCGACGAGCTTACCGGTTAGTTGATCTCTGAGCCGTTCTAGATACTCCTTGGAGAGTCGTTCCTTGATAGCCCTGGCGAGTTTCTCCTTCTTCTCGCCGGTATTCTGCCCGTTGCCTGGCGTTATCGGCTCGAACGGAGTGATGGTGAGGTCGAGAAAGGTCTCTTGAGCCTCAAGCTGTTGAACCAAAAGCCCTCGCTAGTTCAGATCGCAACCTAGGAGATTAGTTTTTTGGAAACTCTGAGTCGATATATGGTGAGGAAAGGCAGTGAGATCGTGTTTGTCGTTGGTGAAGCGCGTACTACTTGAACTATTATGGTTACCTGGTGTGATATGGAGCCGGCTGTGGCGTAGGGTCCGAGACCCAAAATGTTTAGTCTTGACTATTCGTGGTAGCCCGGAAGAATCAGTTTTCTCTTGCGATCTTTGTGTGGCGTTCTTGCTCCACTTTGGTCGGCCGTTCTAGGGTGAAGATGTGGGTTAGTCGTCGAGTATTCTGTCTCGAAAGAGAGGGGGTTGGTCCTGGCTAACTACAGCGGCTCAAAAGAGACAGATCTTGCTGGCTGTCTTTAGACGAATCTTCTGGAGAGATAATACCAGAACATTCCGTAGTCGGTGGTCGCTGCGCGTTTCCGTTCTTCGAACGGTACGGTCTTGAAGGTGTCGAAGGCTCGCGCACGCGGTCGTACAAGGCGCGTGGAGTCTCCGTCGACCAGGACCACTCTAATTGGTTTGTTTGCCTTCATGGCCATATTTTCTCCTTGAGACACGTTGGCTGTGGGCGTCTATATCAATCAAAGAGTTGAACAACAATGAAACCGTTCGTGAAAATTTTCCTCCGATACGTCTAGGAAAGGTAGAAAGGAACCTGGGCGTCTATGGAAAAATCTTATTGAATCAGCCTTCTCTTGCGAGCTTTGCTCGTCGTTCTTGTTCTGCTCTTGTTGGTGTTTCGAGGATGTAGGATCGGGTCTCGGTTTCGAGAACGGGGTATTTTTTTGACTATTCTATCGGCCTGCGGGCAGAGCTGCTAGATCCAGACACGCTTCACTTCGGTGAAATGTGGATCGTCGGTGGCGCAGGGGACTCGCAGCTTCCTGGCAGTTGCCATTATTAGCGCGTCGGCCATGGGAACTTTGACGCGGTGGCTTATCCTTGCGCCCTCTTCCGCGATTTCGGGATCGACGTCTACGATGGTGAATTCTTTCTTGACGGAGTCTACTCGGAGGTCTGCAACCGTTCTGTCTTCGTCGCTGAGGGTGAGCTTGTAGATCTCGTAGAGGCTTACTGTGGAGGCGAACGCGTTCTTGGATTCGTCGAGGATGCTTCTGAGCTTGCTTAGCTGTTCGGGGTTCTTTGTTGTGAAGACGGCCCAGAAATAGCGGGTGTCGAAGAGCACTAGCTCTCTTCTCGCATCTTGTCGAGAAGTCTGAAGGCTTCTTCTTTGGTCATCTTGCTCTTTCCGGCGAGATCGAAGATCGACGGGAGCTTCCTGAAGACGACCTTTCCGCCCTCAGCATCGACGAGTAGTCTTGTTCCTTCTCGGATGTCGAGTTTCTTCCGAATCTCCTGGGGTATGGTTGTCTGCCCTCGCCGTGTGACGACGACCTCTTGGGTCATGCTTGACGAGGGGCGTATTCCTATTATTAAGCTATTCCTACCTGTTCCGGAATCCTATTTGGGACGCTCGGTGGAGAGCTTTGAGCGGCGTGCTTGCTCTTCTTTGGTCGGCGTTTCTAGGGCGAAGGACCCGGTCTTGGGCTCTCCCGATCGCGTGTAGGTGGCGACTATGACGCCTGTGGGCGTGGTCTGGCTCTGGACGAGCTTGTAGCCTGCTGGGATAGCGCCCTCGCCGAACAATCTCTTACCTTTGCCAAGGGTGACAGGGTAGATCTTTAGCTTGAATTCATCGACTAGATCATGTTTCAATAATGTCTGGATGAGATTGCTGCTGCCGTGGACCTGTATCTCGGGCCCGTTCTGTTGTTTGAGTTTTTTGATCTCTGTGACGATGTCTGGGCCGAGGAGGGTGCTGTTCTTCCAGTCCAGCTTCTTCAGGGTCTTGGAGGCCACGTACTTCCGAGCGTTGTTGAGGCCTTCCGCTCCAGGATCGGTGCTACGGGGCCAGTGGGCGGCGAATATCTCGTAGGTTTTTCTTCCTAATAGCAGGTCGTAGGGATGGCCCATCTGGTCACCCATGACCTTGCCGAGAGTATCGTCCCAGTAACCCACGCTCCAGCCTCCCCACTTGAAAACACCGGTAGAGTCTTCTTCGGGCCCACCAGGAGCCTGCATAACACCATCAAGAGTGACGAAAGTAAGAACGACAAGTTTTCGCATATACTTCTCGACTGAACTTCCTGACTGGAGTGTATTGAGCTTTCCCACTGCTTCGTGAAGAGCCCCACGCAGGAAAAACGGCCACCCTTCGGGACCGCAAGATAGTTAGCGGAAAAGAATAGTTTGTGCAGAGGAAGTCTGACCTTTCAGTCTGCGATCCAGTTTGGCAACTCGATCAGAGGACCAGATTTGACTCGCTTGAGAGTACTATCCTCCCGATATATTGTCCTCCATGGCCTTCGAATGCCCTTCTGGCTGGCCAGATCTCTCCTGTAAAGAATCACCTTGAACAAGGGTCTACCTTCTTCTAATCTGGCTGGGAGAATTTGGTAGCCTACCTTCCATAACTTGACGGTCCAGGTCTTGCCTTTCGGAGTAGTCCCGGCCCTGCCAACATATTCTCCGAAATGTTTGCGGCTGAACTCAAGTAATGTCGAGGTCTCATCCTGGGAAAGATTACCCACCATGGTTGCAAGGTCTCCGGACTCTTCCCACTTCTCAATGAGATCAGCGTGGACCTTGGAGAGGGTCGGCGGCGCGATCGGAGCAAAGGATGACGAAAATACTATGAGCACTACCCCGAGCGTGAAAATGCCTGTCCAAATCAGAACTCCTTCAGCTAGAGTTAGAGTCCAATTGATGATTGCAATGTCGAAAAGTATGACAAGGAAACCTGCCAGCACGAACCAAAGAGACCTGCGACTTATCCCTCGTCGGGGCCTCAGGCTAAATTCCTCTATCAAACTATCGGATCCCTTGTGTAGTCATCGATAATTAGCAAGAGTCATCCTGCCTACTTTGGACGGGCGCAGGGTATTTCGGAGGAAGGGATATTGAAACTGAGAAGGGTGTGCCTTTTTTTCTATTCGACCATCCTCATAGGGTCTCTTGTGATCACGTTGGTCACAGGTCTCTTTACGTGGGCTCATGTTGTGTTTCCTTCTCCGGAAACGTGGGGTTATGGACTTCCGTTTCCGTGGAGAGAAATTTGCTTTGGTTGCGGGGGTTCGGCGGCTCTATCTGATTGGTCTTGGCAGGTTTTCGCACTTGACACATCCTTCTATGTGGCGGCAGGTTACCTCGTGGCTACACTCTACCAGAGAAGGCATCTCGGCAGGGCGATATTGAATGGTGGCCTGTCCCTGTCAACAACATATGTGGGCCTAGTTCTATGGTTTTCCATTATCGACTATCTGACTTTTTGCAACCCAGCCAACAGAATATGCGGCTGACGGGGACTCCACAATGTGGCCATATTTCGCGAGCGTGCATCAATTTTTCCTTGATTTCAGAAAATCCTGTGTTTGACGTGAGTCCGGGTCGTTCAGAGCGTCTCGGTGGTTTGGCCCTTCGACCACGAACCACGAAGACAGCTGTCAAACCCAGGACAGCGCCGAGGGATGATACCGCCCACGATCTCCGGATCGGGGAGGAGCGAATGTCGCTTTCACTCGGACCTGTAGGAGCGTGCCTTGCAGGCTTGGCTGCAGGTGTCCTGATGACCTTGTTCGAGATACCTTGGAGGACTATACGTTCGGTAGTTTTCCGAGATTCATCTTGAATCGGGCTCTGACCCACCAAAGACATACCCACGCGACGAGAGAGAATCCGATCGAGTAGAATATCGAGCCTGACAGGAGGGTTAGGACGAGCCCGTATATTGCATGTGCTTCCGCTATAACTGCGCCTGTCGACATTACCAGATAAGTCCGGCCGACCGGGTCATAGCGGCTCCTATCTGACAAGATCCTCTTGCTAGTCTGGAAGAAGACCATCACGCAGATGTTCACCAGAGAGACGACCACAAAAGCGAAGGACAACGCAGGAACTATGCTTTGGTCTCTCGCTATGCCACCCTTTCCAAACGTCACTAGAGCTGCTGTCACCATATACACCACGGGTGCGACAGCTAGCACGAGCAAGAGGAAATTCGCGTTCCTAACCATCTTGGCTTTGTCTGGAAACATGAACCCTAGACGCGTTCGAATTCGGCTGAAAAGGCTAGTCATAGGCTGGAGTGAGACGATGCTGGAGCTGACCGATCAAAGGCCGCTAGCTCGCGAATTGAGATCGCTGAACTCAAGTTCCTCGCCTTCGAACTACTCTGCCTCTTCGTAACGTTCCCAGAATTCTTCGCAGAACGCTCTTAGGTTTCGGACTGCAAGTCTCTCCGAGCTTATCGGTCACAATCGCTCCCCCTGCAGTGTGCACATGATCCGACTGGGCAAAAAAATGATCGGGCCGTTCCTAGTGAAATATCTGTAACAAATACTATTCGGAAGGAGAGCAATGTTCTGTCGGGTCTCTTATATCGACGGGAATGCTAGGAAATGGTATGAGCCGTCGCATCGTCCTCGCAGGTGGCAGCGGCTTCATCGGCACCTTCCTCCAAGAGAGGCTCGTCGCAGATGGGTACGAGGTTGTGGTTCTCACACGCTTTCCCCATGACCCTAATGGCAGAGTTCGTCAGTGTCGCTGGGACGGGCAAACACTTGGCGACTGGACAAGCGAACTCGACGGTGCCTGTGCGCTCATTAACCTCTCCGGGCGATCAGTTAACTGCCGCTATAACGAACGCAACCGTCGGGACATTCTAGAATCGCGAGTCAACGCAACAAGGATCCTGGCCGAGGCTGTGGCCCGCTCCAAGGATCCGCCACCGGTCTGGCTCAACGCCAGCACGGCCACCATTTACAAACATACGTTCGAACAGCCCATGGACGAGGCTACCGGCGTAATCGAGGCGACCCCGGAAGCGAAGGACGTCTTTTCGATCAAGGTCGCACGTGCCTGGGAGCAGGCCCTCAACGAAGCACCGATACCCACTACGCGGAAGGTCGCCATGCGAACAGCAATGGTCTTTGCCGTGAACCGGGGAGGCGTGTATCGTACTCTTCGTAGCCTCGCCCGGTGGGGACTCGGAGGCCCTATAGCCGGTGGGCACCAATTGATCTCCTGGATTCACGAGGACGATTTCTGCCGCGCAGTGGAATGGCTGATCGACCACGACGATCTGGGTGGCCCTGTCAATGTCGCCTCGCCGAATCCCCTTCCACAGCGCGACATGATGAGAGTAATCCTCCGCGAACGTGGCATGCCGTTCGGGCTGCACGCGACACGGTGGATGCTCGAAGCCGCTGCCTACATTCACCGGACAGAAGCCGAGCTGATCCTCAAGAGTCGCTACGTCGTCCCGGCCAAGCTACTAGAATCTGGTTTCAAGTTTCACTTCCCGAGGATGGAAGATGCGGTCCACGAGATTGAAAGCCGCCTCCACGGAAAGCTATCTCCTCGTCCACAACACTCCGGATCGAGGGAGCCCCAATCGGTAGATCTTTGACGGAATCCTCGCATCCATTATCGTTGCAGTTGTGATATTCACTATAGCGTTCAGGACGTTTCAAACGATCCCTAGAACCGGCCTCAGGCTCGCGTCCACTACCATATCTCCAAGATCTTTCAGACCTGTGTGATTGGATCTAGCTGGAATCCTTTGGTTGCGCTCCTGGCTCCGGACCTTGTGTACTAGCAGTCTGTGGTTTCTTCTTGATGAGGAATCTGTGGGGCAGGCCATACGATGAATTGGCCTGCCTATTCTCCGATAGCGACCATGGCGTGCGACGGTACTCACGGGAATTGGTAGGCGGTGAGAACATCTATTTGAGTCGGCCTGACATCCAAGATCTAGTCCCTACTATTCCTCCAGTTTTGATAGTTCCACTCACAGTTGATGGGTCGGCTACTACGTCTAATTCTCCACCGAGCGTTCGAACAAGTGCCCAGTAAAATTGCAGACCAGTTGCTGGATTTGTGAGCTTCGACGCTTCTCGCACTTTGCCGCAAAACATGATGTCGGGATTAGGCGGGTCAAGAATCCCGGTTTTGGGATGGAAGGTTCCACTCGGAATGCACGATTCAGACGCCATATCTTTCGTCCAATGTCCGCTGGAGCGCATCTGTTTCTCATCATCGTAGGCATAGAACCGGTCGGGAAATGCGGCCAATTGAACCGATGCCTCTGCGGGAAGTTTCAAATTGTCATGCAGACGATGATCAGGAGAACTGAAACAAAATGGATAGTAGCCATCCGTTGTGGTCCCGCCGTGAGGATTTGCCCAGGCATAGAACGCACCGTCGAGAACAGTGTCCTTTGGATGGGCTACATGTTTCACCAGTTGAACCTGCATCCAGGCTCGTCCGCTGAAATGAGGGTTCAGTCCAATGAGCTTGTTTTCCTTATCGAGTTGGGCCCAAAGTTCAACTCCATTTCCCGGCGACCAAAGTCGGTAAGAGCCCACACCGGGAACACTGAAATTTTGCTGGGCTGACTTTGCAGACTGCACTGCGAAACTGCCCAAAATCGGCGGGAGTGGCGACGGGAAAACCAATCGCAGACATATGACTTGCCATACCGGATCGCCCTGATTTCCCGAGATGATAGCCCGCCCTAAAGAGAATGTTGTTCGGTCGCTTTCATTGAACAGTCCTCACTTTTACGATGCCTTCGGGGCTTTGTACAGTTTGTAAACGAACATCCCTTTATTCCCCATCTACAGCATAGACATTAAGGATCTGCGAGCATATGGTCTTCTGGTTGGTGACAGCTAAGCCTCGGGCTGAAAGGCTCGGTGAGTTGAGGAGGAGGCTTGACTCCCGGGAGATTTCGAAGATGCGTCCTTTCGGACGATCGCTTGAAAACGGACTTGTCAACGCGAAACTCCGGGAGGACGGGTCTGCTCTATGGGAAGAAGAGGACTACTGTGTTCCACCTCTCGCGCAGGAGAAAGCTGCTGTCCTCGACTACTACTTTGACAATCTCACCGTCGAAGATATCGGAGACCCGGGTCGAGGATGGGAAAAACTGACAGTGCTTCCCTCGCTCTGGCATAGGATTGTGAGCGAGTAGCTCTCTTCCCGCTGGGAATTAGCGATAGAATTACACACTCACTCTCAAACATGCATCTTCAATGCAGATTTTAGTCTTCATATCCCGCATACGAGTGGTTGCCGCCGGAATACTGCGCCCCACACTGACTCACCGGGATATCTCTGGCATGAGACAAAATGAAAAGCGTTAAGAACCTATCGCCGTCGTAAGCTTGTCTTCGAAAATTTCTATGAACCACACAAGAATACTAGTCGTAGCTCTCCTCGCTGTTCTTGCAACAGTATCGCTCGCAACCTATGGAATATCACCGGCTAACGCAAAACACCAGGCTTTGAGCGACAGCGCGATCATCCTTCTTTCGGCCCAGCCATTGTCCAGCTACACTGGAAATGTTCCAGGATATGCGGCGACGATGCCTGTTCCGGGTGGAAAGCTTGATCTGACCAGCCCGGCCGCGGTCGCATACTCTAGCTTCTTGGCTTCACAGCGGAACTTTGCGAAGATGTATCTTGCCAAGTTTGCGCCTGAAGTCACCGTGACCTACGAGTACTCCACGGTATTGAACGGGCTTGCTGTCAATCTCAACGGTGCTGACATCAGGGAGCTGAACCATCTCCCGGGCGTTGTTACTGCAGACTACACGTTCAGTGTCCACACGGACATGAACAGATCGCCGGCATTGATCGGTGCGCCTACCTTGTGGGCTGCTGATGGCGGACAGGCGAACGCTGGTGCTGGTATCAAGATA
>VBBR01000131.1 GCA_005881615.1 Candidatus Bathyarchaeota archaeon | reverse complement strand
GCGTGGGAATAGAAGACGCTGAAGATCTGCTCGAGGATCTTCAAAAAGGATTCAAAGGCCTCTAGCAAAGACGAGTCCCAACGAACGGTCAATGACTCAATTTATTTCGATGAAGTGTCATCAACTGACCGGTGTTCAATGAGGCATTGTCCATGCAGAAGGGAGGACGGCCGTATTGACACACAGAGAGCCACCTTGTTCCTCACCTCGTAGGGCGTACCATCCGCTGACTCTATTGTTATTCCGCCGCGGATCCAGAGCGGCCCGCTACAACCAAGCGCCGGGTCTTCGACCACGCCGATCAGAGGGCGGAAGTTTTTGTTCAATCTCTTGGCCAGTTTTCTTGTCGCGCACAATCAGCCGACCTGATGGACACTGGTTGGCTTCGCGCATGACCAGTTTTCTCGCCGCCGTATAGTCGGTCTGTTCGATCAGACCCCAGATCTTCCCTGCGGGATCGCAGAAGCGCGCGAATGCAGAGATCTTCTGCGTCGCTCAGGGCTAGCGTTGGACCCCTCGAAGACTTCTGCCCGGCGGACGTAGGGCCGTCGAGTTGCCGTCTCTGTTCCATCGAACCGGATTTTCGTATGCGTGCTATCGCAGAACGGGTTCGTTTTCGAACGACCGCACCTGCAGAGACTGTATTCCTGTCCCGTCTCAATGGTCTTTCCCTCTTTCCAGTCCCATGAAAGGGCCTCTTTGTTGGGCGTGATTATCTGGATGGCGAGCGGTACATTCCTTGAAACGATGTAGGGTCCATCCTCGGAAACGACAATCTTCCTCCGCGAGACTTCCCCATGTTTATCGAAAACGGTGGCGTTGACATAATCCTATTTTTTCTGCAATCTCCTCAGATAGTCTTCTTCAGCCCGTACCTCTAGTTTGTGGGTGTAACTCGCGTCGCGTGGAGTCTTTCGCCGAGACCGACAATGAGCCCTTGTCGGGGCGATCCGGAAAACCAAGGGACGCTTTGTCTGGAATTCGCTCCATTTTCCTTCAACATTCGTTGAAGCGCTTCGAGAGCGCGGGGACCATCAGTTTCTGCAACCAGTAGGACCAACTCTCTCAAGCCTTCACCTGTGACAGGCTGAGAGTGGGGTGAAGTCTCGCCTTTGACATGATGCCAATAGAAGGACGCAATTCCCCACAAGTCGATATCGTTCAAGACCAACTCCATCGTTATCTTCGCGGTTAATCCTCTCGTACCCGAGCGAGGAGGAATACGAAGGGAGATTTCGGCTAGATCCGTGGAGTACCTCACAACTTCCCCAGGCAGGAGCTCGCTAATCAAATTATCAAGGGCCTTCTGGCCTGAGATAACTCTGACGAGTCCCGATCCCACAAGCAGCTTGATGTTTTCGCTCCTAGTGGTCCCATTGTATTTGGCTAAGCGGAGAATCGGATTTGTGCCGTTTTGGTGATACTCGAGTTCAAAGTCCGCGACTCTGTTTCGCAACGATAGCTCGCATTCTCCCAACACCTGGCTGATGCCTGGCGATTCGCGGTCGGAGAGGGGGTACCGGCGAATAATACCGAGAACAGCATCGGGGGTCGAATCTATTCTTTCAGTGTCCAAGATGTATCGGGCTAGGGCCCTGGTGTTGATGATCCCGCGCTGTAGACCCTTCTTTATTACGGGATCGGTCTCTATGATCCGCTCTACTTGTCGCTTTATGTCGTTCATCACTAGCGGGATGCGCTCTGGGTCTATTGAATTTATCCGAAGCCCGATAGTACTGGGCCGAGAATGCCTAGGCATGCCATAGCGTACCGGGGCCGTCCAGGTCAAGCAGTCTGAATTCGTTTCTTGAAGCTCGTTCGGACCCTATCGTCCCTGACCAGCCTTCCTATTACCAGAAGGGATACAGAGAGAATTATCATCGACCCCAGAATTGTCGTCATCCGAATGTTGAACTGGTCTTGCATTGTTGCCGCGCTGTCGAGGAAGGCTAGCTTGCCTCCATATACTGGATCCAGCCCATCAGCACTGACCACCGCTTCTGCGACTGTCTGCCCATGTTCTAAGGACGCCACAAATTTCTGTGTCGCGAAATCGGTGTACCACGAGCTAACAGTGTTATTCCAACCGACAAAGGCGCTGGCCCCCTTGTCTATGAACGCATTCGCGATGTCGCGGTTCCCCGTGAGCGTTCCGCATCCCATCTGAACAACTAGCGTATCTCGGAGATTGCCTTTGATCGCGTCTCGGATGAAAGCAGGAGTGATAGCAAAGAAGGTGTTCCCTGGCCGAACAATTGCGGGGGCAACCTGGCCTATGAGCTGCTCGTAGACATGCTTCAGAGAGGAATAAGACTCTGAGGTGACGATGGACAAGCTGGTTGGTATGCCTTGATACGTTGCGGTGTGGCCGCGTATGATCACGATCCTATAATTTTGGAGGGCAATGTTCCGAAACAAGTCTACCGTCACCTGGCTAGGACCATAATAGTCCACACTGTAGCCTGCGACGGAGAGCGAGTGAGTCACGTTTGAGATGAATAGAGGATCTGGATCTGTCAGCGATAACGAATCGATTAGAACAGCTTTCAGAGAACTCTCACCGGTAATCAAGTGGGGTTGAAGTGCTGGGAAAGGGGACACGACCATTGCGAGGCTCGAAAGCGTTGCCATCAACAGCAAAGCCAGGAGAACTCCCAGCTTTCCAAGCCGGCGGGACTCGGCCACGCGTCGTCTTCTCTTAGCCATTCGCGTAGCCACGGCGTGTCTGAACTGGGTGAGCCTTGCAAGTAGGCGGTTTGGGACGCACCTTAGTCGTTGCATGTTAGTCAAAGAATCGTCCCGATAATCATGTTCTTTCACTCGTTCCCTATTGAGTCTTTATCTCGGTCATCGCCCCTCCTGGTGAGAGCGGCCCATAAAATGGGTATGGGAAGTTGCGTTTTTGCCGTTATGATCTGTTAGTTCTTGGTGGTCCTTTTTCGTTTGGCGCGGATGAAAGCAACGGATGCTACGCCTGCTATGGCAGAGATGACGGCGGCAAAGCCGATGAAAGGTGTCGCTAAGCTGAGCGCGCTTGCTGGTGAAATTGTGCCGCCTACTGTGCCGCAGTTAGGAGCGAACGCGAGGTACGCGTACACGTAATGGTTGTTGGAACCTGCGAAGCCGTCAACAGTGATTGTGTAGACCTGAGAGGGCGTTGAGCTGGTGGTCGCTACGTCGAGGTTGAATGTTGCGGGCTGGTTGCTGGATATGGTAACGCTTGTCTGTGTGGGTGAGAGGGTCGGGCCATTATCGAAGGTGGGCTGGATATCGGCGCCAAGTATCACTTGACCGGAAAAGCCATCAATGCTAGACAACGTAATTTGGTACGTAGCGGTTGATCCGATGTTTATGCAGCGGCTTGACGGGTTTGCTACGATGTTAAAGTCCGGACTCTGAGCGTTGACTAGTGGGGCTGAGGTCGCGAGGATTGTTGCGAGTAGTAATGAGATCTCGATTTTCGAGAAGACTGATAGTCTCATCAATGCTTCCATTATAGGACTCGGTTGAGCCGACTTAACTTTATCCGCACAATTCTGCTAAATTGGCCAGATATGGCGTAGACGGGATGGATCTAGCAGGTAACTGCGGTTTTCGATTTTCCAGAAAAAAATTCTAACTGTTTCGTTTGGCTATGGGTTCAGCCCAGGATCGCTTGGCTGCGAGACTCGCGCTTGGTTCTTGGATGGGGATTCGTCTAGATATCATCCCCTGTAGAGTTTCTATGGCTTTCGGGGCATCTTTCTCTTCGACGAGTAGAATTGATTCTGGAGTGCAGCACATGATTCCAACCAGGTTTACGTCGTTCAACGCGAGTTCGGTTGTAATCCTTGCATAGATTCCTCTTGTTTGTTCTGCTTCGGGTGTTAGGAGAAGCGAAATCTCTACGAGATTGTCGGAGTATCTTACGACCTCCTTGTCTGGGAAAGTCTCCCGAAACTTTTCCAAGGCTTTCTGTTCTGCGATTACCCGTATGGATCGCTGCCCGACTACGACTCTCAGGTTCTCCCCACTGGCCCCCTTGATGGAGCCAGCGAACTCTGCAATTTGACTCATGACGTGGGGCCCGTGTTCCACAGCTAGGTCTCCGATTCTGCTTCTCATTGTTAGCTCGCAATCCCCTAGAATCTGATCAGGTCCCGCCGCTCGCTCATTTGAACGAGGGTATCGTCGAATCACTCCCAGGATCGAGTCAAAGCTGGAATCTACACCATCAGTCTCCTGAATGAACCGGGCGAGGGCTCTCGAATTGATAATTTCACGCTGAAGACCCTTCTTGATGACAGGGTCTCTCTCAATCATCCTCTCGACCAAACGCCGGCTATCTTGCACGTCTAGCATAGATGCGTCACAGCTATTTATTTGGTACAGCTACAACATTAATCTCAACCAGTTGGCAGAAACATGCTAACGGGGGTTTCGAATCGTGTAATCAAATCCTGATGTTGGCCCTAACTTCCGCTTGTTTTCGAGCTACCAACTCTTCCATAGCTCTTTGCCTTTGGGCCCAATTGAATTCTCCTAGCCCATCCCGCGGCTCAGGTCTCGCGATGCCAAACGAGTCGTAAAATGCACACGGACATACGGTCCTACACGTAGATGTTTGATTTGCCCAGCTTGTCGATATCGAAACCCAACCGTCCGACCATGTACTTGAAAACGTCCCTTCCAACCTCTGTCGCCTTCTCAGGCTCCACCTGGTCCTTCCGGAACCGTGACAGTAGACTAACAGAGATGTCGGTCAACGCAGCGATAAGTGTGACAACCTCCTCCACTGACACTTGTTTGCGATCCTCGAAAACGTCCTTCTTGATGAACTCCAACACCATACGTGCATACTTTGCCATACCTTCGCCTCCCTCCTCCATGTCAGAAAGCACAGGACCCGAATCAGTCATAGATACGAGGAAAGAATGCGTCGCTAATAAGAGACACCACGAAAGGTCGGGGTTATGCAGAAGCCGAGCCTCACATCCTCCGCCATCTCGATTCTGAGCTTCATCCTCGGAGCCTGGCTAATCTTCGACGGGACGCGAAAAATAGTCACAGGATACTACGCCGGAGAACAGACGATAGGACTAGGACCCTGGGCGACACTCGTATCGGCGATCGGCATACGACCCTCAGACATGGCCTTCCCTTTCCTCCTCCTCGGAGTGCTCTGGATCGTGAATGGAGTCATCGTTGTGCTCGGATCTAGCGCGAGATACGAGCGTACAATCGCAATATCCATCGTCGCACTGTTCTACGCCATACCAGGTACCATCGTAGGGATCATCACCATAACGTTGTCTTTGAGGGAAAGGCACCTCGCTGGACCGAGCAAGAAGCAGCCAGCCTCATTACAGCTCATGTCCGAAGGCTCAGAAAACTAAACGGATTGTAGAATAAACAGTGGGATAATAGGAGTCGTAAGGTCGCTTTGCGACCTTCTGGTCCTCGCTGAAAGAGTGCTGTTTTTCGAGAGCGTAAGATCTAGCTTTGTGAGGTTGAGGCTGAGCCTGCCTTGGTCTTCGGGCGCAGCGAGTAGAACGCTATTGTTCCGCCAACCCCTAAGGTGGCGGCAACGAGCGCTAGCTCTATCCACGTGCTTGTCGTAGTGCTAGCGGGTGGTGCGGTGACTGTATAGCTGAAGTAGTTGCCGTTGTTATCGTTAATTTTCTTGTTGCTGTTGCCGTCGAAGGCGACGATGTAATACTCCACATGACCTCCACTGTATTGAGGGGGTATGTGCGCTGTTGCCTGCTGGCTTGTCGAATTGTATGATGCCACAACGGTCGTGTTGGTTGTCTTCCAATTATCAGTCGTATAGACCAGAGTCACGTTCAGCACTCCTGAATTTCCGGCTGTGACCGTCGTCGTTACTGTTACTTGGACGCTGGGTCCTGGAGAAGATGGGGATATGCTGGGCGTGCTGATGTTCGGCCCGGGTGGTGGTGCGGCAACGATAGCGACAGATGGCAGAAGCAACAGGAGAGAGAGGACAAACGCCAAATTTCTTGCGACTGGTGACATGTTTTTCCTTAGTAATTACTGGGGAGGCTGGAAGATACCCTTCTTGTAACCAAGAAGAGCAGATCTGGAAAATTCTAAGCGGTTGCAAAGTTTCCCTACGTCTGTAACGTCTCAAACTGGACGAAAACGGTTCCTAGGATGCCAAGTATTATCCTGAATCGCCATCGCTCTCATGTCTGTGAAGGAAAGACGCTTGGAGCGGCTGAAGACTAGCGGTCCTGTTGGTTCATTGTTTCCTTCGCGCGTTTTAGGTTTGCCCGCGCTCTGATCGTGAGAAGGGCGAGCGAGGCTACGAATCCGATGAGCCCACCGATTATGATCAGCCAGATGCTGGTCGAAAGTCCAAGGAACGTGCCCCCTGAAGCAGCCTTGACCGTGATTGTCTGGGAACTCGTCGCAGTCAGAGAAGGCGTAGACGAGTCCGTCACATTCTCGGTCACGGTGAAAGATTGAGCGCTGGTGTATGTGTGAGTGACGGAAGCTCCTGTTCCCCTTGTCCCGTCTCCGAAACTCCAAGTGATAGTATAGGGTGCTGTCCCGCCAGTAGTTGTGACTGTGAATGTAACCGCGCCGTTTACCATTGGGGAGCTGCTGGACATGCTGAAGCTAGTCGACGGAGGACAGTTACTCGTGCAAGCTCCAAAAGCTCCTAGCATGTTTGGTGCGCCCGCATCGTTGGGGTTGAGTGAGGATAATCCCCATGCCGCTTCGATCGTTGACAAGAAAGAGTAGTGAGATGCGCCGGCGGGGCTGATCTGCACGCCCTTCTTCGCTACCGGTCCGCTAAAAGACGCGTAGAGGCACTCCCCAGTTCCCCCTGTGTTGGAGCATTGAGTGTAGCCCTCGTCATAGAGTATCAGTAAGGTGGCTTTTGTCGAGGTGAACTCTGAGCTGCTGAGAATGTGGGGCACGAGGCTCGATAGGTATGAGTCACCGCCTGCGATTCTTGAGGAAGAGCTGCATTGGTCATGTCCGTTATTGCAGTCGTTAGGTGTTAGCCAGATGAAATTCGCCGGGTTGGCCGTATTCAACGCGGCAAGGAATTCCGGGTCAGATGACGATGCCGTTGTTAGGAAGTGCGAGCATCTTGCGGATGTTTGCATATCTGAGAAATCTATGAACGGGAAGTGATCTCCACTCCTCGGTGGACTGAAGCTACAGGTTCCCGAGTTACCCGCATCTTCTGCGAATGCTTGCCATGTCATCCCTGCAGACTCCACTCTATCTATCAGATTCTGTTGAGTTTCGAAGTAGCAACATACTCCGTCATTGTTCGTTCTTGTATCATCGAATCCTCCTATCAGTGAGATGTAATTTGGTTCACTATTGTGTCCTGTCGTTCCCCATGTCATCACGAGAGTGTTAGCGTTAGCTAGGCTGCTCATGTACTGAGCCGCTCCACCGCATCCGGTGTAGACATTGCATAGGCCCTGGTTCTCCATGATGATTGTTACTATATGGTCGAACGGCGCACTGGCCGGTGGACCCAGAGTAGTGCTATGAACATGAGATTGATAACTCGAGACCGCCAGTGGAACCGTTAGTAATGAGCCAAACAGCACGAGGTTGCAAATCAGCACTATCCTAGTAGCTCTTTCCACGCCTGGAATCTTTGACAATTGTCTTAACCGCCTCAGGTTCCCATTCGTTACTTGTTGCGTTCTAGAACTTGCCCGAGCTCCGATTGTAACAACGGCAAATGCGCTGGCAAGTCTGACAAGTCCGCCCATGAAGAGAGGACCGATAGTCGATGCGAGCTCAGGGTTACTAGCGACTCGATCGCTCCAGACTGTCCATCATCCGCATTTCACTTATAACCGGTATGGTACAAACGTGTCTCAAGCTGGATATCTCCAGCTGACGGTGTGTAGCCGAGACTTTCTGCTACTATGAAATACGGCAGACAGCTGCGTATGGCCGAGCAAAAGAGAGCCATGCTACACGATGGCCTTTCTTCCTCCTCGAGTGTAATACTTGACAAGGATAAGAGAGAGGATGGGGATCGCAACGACCCCGGCTAGTATGGGAATCGGATCGGCGAGAATACTTTCCAAGTTCGATAGGATTTCGAATCGGAGCATTACACCCCAAACAACTAGGAGAGCGATTCCGAGTACAAACAATGGGACCTGAAACTGTTTCAGCTGCGGAAGCCTGGGAAGCTTGTCTCTCCTCTGAGTCTCCCCAGCAGCAAACAAGAACCCAATGGCCGCATACCCGGTTATCCAGATTGGGTTGGATTCTATCAGCTCTGAAAACTGATGAGCATGGGCGAGCCCAAACGGGTAAGCGAGCCAGATCGCTATTACAGCCAAAGAGCCGACCAGAAACCCGCGATCTAGAAGATGCCCGTTCTGGGCGAACCCATACACTCTCCTCCACGGCATCGGCTGGCTACCCTCCCTTAGGTCCGGATCCGCAGCATTAGCATAACCAAGAACGTCCTCCTGATAGAAGTAGACATTCACGCTAGGGTCAGGCTTTCCTTGGCTCATAGTCTGGTCATACATTCCTCGTTTCACGAGTCTCGTCAGCGGATAGAACCATTCAACCCCCCTGTCTTTTGCAGTCGTGAAAGAATCCTGAAGCATGTGAAGAAAGATTCCCAGCGAAAAGAACGGGTTCACAAGGTAGCCAATGAGGATTAGGAAGACGTTGTGGAATCTTGCACGGTGATATTGTTCTTCGGCGTAGACCTGTTGCCGGACGTACCAATATTCCCTGTCAAGGTCAGGGACCAAAGCGCCGAGACCGATGAGAAGTACAATCTCGGGATTGTTCCCGAAGAAGACTAAACCTATGGCCAGTCCGAATGAGAGATGCGAGGGGAGGTCCATCAGGAACCGCGTAGGTTGACATCAAAATAAAAGGCTAGGATTAGGTCTCGATTTTTTGGCCGTCGTTAGAAATATGAGCTTGAAAGACATATTCGGGTGTTAACCCAGCACCCGAGTCAATCCATACCCGAGAAGAAACCCTAGAGCTGGCGAAATGGCCCAGCTAGCTATGATGAGGAAGATGTTTCTGGAATTCATGACTCGCATCTTGCTCGCCAATCCAGATCCTATGATTCCGGAAGAAACGGTTTCGGTCGTTGACAACGGGATGCCAAGCTGGTTCGCTAGTTCTACCGTTCCCGCAGCCAAGAGCTGGGAATAGAAGGCGTTAGGGTATCTGAGGCTATAGATCCCTTCTGTTAGCCTGCGTAAAGCTCCTCGACCAAGGACGGACGCTCCCAGAACACTCCCAATGCCGACGGCAATGGTCGCGATGAGAGGCTGGTTGGAGGGTACTCCCGCGATCAGTCCTAACGCGTTGCTACCAGTGACGTATGCAGAGAGAAAGGCCATTACTACCAGCCCGGCTTTCAGTAGGGAGAGTTTCACCCAGAGGTTTCGGGTGCTATACCTGTCATCGAGTCTAACGAAGAACAGGCCTAGTGCCGTCGCCACTATAGGTGCGCTCACCCAGAAGATCAGTATCAGAATCAGATAATTTGTCTGTTGTAGTGTCCCGATCGCAAAACTGACGCCTAGAATCGTCCCGGTCAAGGCCTTCGATAGGGAGAGGGGTACTCTTGCGAGTTCTCCGCCGATGAAGATTAGCAGTGTAGCCAGGAGTATTGAGAAAATCTCTGTGCTGGTTTCGTTTGGGAGGAAGGCTTGTCTAACTCTGAAGAGTTTGGGCCCCTCGATCGACAAGCCGAGGAGGTATCCTGCGACCGCGATTAGGATTCCCGACCGTCTGCTAACCATTCTACTACCGATGATCGTCCCGCAACATGCAGATATGTTGTTGCCGCTTACAACTGCTCCTAAGAGCCCAGCTAAGACAAGCGATAGAGTGTCTAGGGAAGTGTTCAAGCCTTGTTTTCCTAAGCGCCGAGACCCTTCATTATCACAATGACGAGGTCCGACGCGTCCTCGCAGCGGTCAAGGATGTCATCAGCCTCGATTGTGGTTTCGATGTAGTTGTGGAAGGAGGCGTAGTCGAGAACCTCCCATGATCCATAGATCTCATCAAGCATGTTGTCCTTGATATCGTCTCCTCGTTCTTCGAGCAGTTCAATCTGCTTAGCCAGTTCAAGTGATTGTTTCATGTCTGAGCCCGCAACGTGGAAGAGCTTACGGAGAGCTTGGAGCTGGACGAGTCCGATCTCTATCAGACGAACCTGGTCTTTGCGAATGATTGCGTCGAATTCTTTGGCTTCGCGTAAGGGCCTCTTGGTGACCCTTCTGATCTGCCGTGACAGGGCGTGAGCTCTATCAAGAACACCGTCGACAGAGTCAGAAAGTCTCTCAAACTCTCTCATGAGAATCGCGGATATGGACCCTTTTCCGAACATTTCCTCGAGCGACTGAACTATCTTGTCGCCTTGTTTTTCCAAAAGACTAATCCTGTTCGTGCATGTTTCAATGTCCGAGAGTCCGTTAGGTGAATTGGTAAGTATTTTGATTAGCAGGTGAAGCGATTCCTCGCCTAGACTGGCGAGCTCATCGATTCGTGTGAAAGCGTCTCTCTCGCCCAGTTGGAAGAAGCCCTTGACTCGACGGATCACTTGGTTCATGGCATTCATTCTCGAGGGGAAAGCGAAACCGAAAGTCTAACGGATCTGACAGTTCAGCTTGGAGGGCGTAGAAAAGAGTGCTGTATCTCTTATCTTGACGCTGCCTTCGTCACAGTCGTCTTAGAGACGGAGTAATAGTATCAGATTCGCAATGGCTAGGTCGATTATGGTCAACGGTATGGATCTCTTTGCGAAACGTGCGAAACTCAACCGTTGTTTCGGTTTGTTTAGGATGTTCAGTGCGACGAGGTTGGAAGCCGTACCGAGAGGCGTGGCCATTCCTCCGATCCCCGTTCCGACGGCCAGTGCCCATGCCAGTGGGGCGACAGGCACACCGGGCGTACTCGCCATAGCTGTGAAATTAACGCGGTGCCCCAGAGAACGAGGGTTACGGAAAGCGCTAGGTTTCCTCCTGATAACTGGATCATTTCGCTTCCGAGCATTGAGAGAACTCCGGTTTTTCCGAGGGCTGAGACTAGTATGAATAGTCCCCCAAAAAAGAAGAAGATCTGCCAGTCTATCCGAGCGAGAACGTGTTGGACCTCGTTCGACCGTGACGACTCATAGACCAGTATCAGAAATGCAGGAAGAAGAGTGGCGAGAGCTGCAGAGACTCCGAGAAAAGTGTGGACAACAAGGAAGCCGACCGCTAGCAACAGCGATACGAGGCTGACCCGCAAGAGTCCACGGTCCTTCACAGCTTCCGACGGGTTTCGCAGATCGAGAACATGTCTCTGCCGATGACGCATCATCGCATCCCGATGCAGAAAGATCCGGTTCTTCAAGTACAATAGGACACTATTCACTGCAATAGCAGCTAGAGCGATAGGCGCCGTGTTCTGGAGGAACTGGTTGAAGGTGAGTCCTAGAGAGGACCCGATTATGATGTTCGTCGGGTCGCCTACCATGGTTGCTATGCCGCCTATGTTTGCGGCGCGAACCTCGGCAATCACAAATGGTACCGGGTCGGTCTCCAGTCCCTCAAACACCTCGACAGTGAGCGGAACAATGAAGAGCGCAACGGTCACGATGTCAAGTAGCGAGGCCATTCCTGCGGTCATCAGGGGCAGAAGGATGTACATACGGAGGGGATGGGCGTCGACTGACCTGGCGAGGTGGAGTCCCACCCATTCGAAGAATCCTGCCTCGCGGAGCGATGAGGCGATAATGAACATTCCCAGCAAAACGCCCAGGGCCTGCCAGTTGATCGCCGAAGCCAAGTCCGATTCGGTAAGAACGCCCGTTCCTACCATCAGGGTCGCACCGAGAACAGCTGCGGAGGGCTTGTGGAACTTGTCCGAGAGAATAAGGATGTAGGTACCGATGAAGACCCCGATAACTATGACGCCTACTGGCGTGGAGAGAACCAAATTCCTGCGCGGCTAAAGCCCTGTTTCATAAAAAAGCCTCGCCCGAAAGGAGCGGGCTCTGTTTTCTGGCTAGCTTTCTTCTGCTCCGAATCGGGGCAGGCCGACGAGAATCACTCTGTTTAAATTCAAAAGGGACTCTTCGCTGCCCCATCGCTCCATCACGGTCTTGTCGATTCTCTTGAGTTCTGCTAGAACATAGTCGAAGGCTTTGTCCGGCAGTATTGAATAAGCTCTCTTCAGACTGTCCAACCCTCCAGCTCTACGGTGCACTGATGGTAATTGTAACAACGGGAGCATATTTTGTCTTCCACCAAGTAAGGGACGCCAAATACTAGATACTGCAACTCGATCAATTCTTCGAACCTAGCCGCCCAATCGCAATTGTTCAACAATTGAGCTCAGACGGAAAAAGTCAATTTCGATCATTCAATTTCCGGAACTCTGCGAGGTCATTCCGAGCTTGATCATCAAACACTTTCTCAGCGTCATCATCGGGTGGACGCAGCTGTTTGTCAAAGTTGCCCAATTTCAGGTTCTTGACTAGGTGAGCGAACTCGTGGGCTAGGGTTAGAAGTGGTTCGCGGGAGGCTTTGAACACCGTGATTAGGAACTCGGGATGACCATCCTTTTCCCGGTACGAGAGTAGCCCCTCATAGTAGCCTACCCTATTACCTTTCAATGATGGCGGAGGTCTAGAACTATATTCGACAAATAACCGGTTCCTATCAACGCCGTATTTCTCGCATAGAAAAACCACGAGATCGATGAAACCATCTGGGTATTGCGCTCCTTCCATGATCGTTCACACGGTCTTTCTCCTGTATGCGACCACTAGAGTGCTGCTGATCGCAGCCGCGGCAATCCAGGCTCCGATGATGCCGTAGAAGATCATTGGAGGAAATCCGAGAATGGTGTATGGGCCAGCTGGGGCAGGTGGACTGTTCACGTACAATAGCGTCATCTGTGTAGCGGTAGATCCACTATTGTCAGTAGCGACCACAATGATTTGCATCTCTCCAACGAATCGAGCATAGGTGTGTGTGCCGAAGGTCGTTGAGTCTCGTAGAGTCTCCGGAGTGGTTCCGTCGCCCCAGTCGATGCTGACATTGGATATGGTGCCGTCCGAGTCTGCCGCAATGAAGGTCAAGGTGACAGTCTGGCCGCCGCTCGCTGGTGAGGGAGAGACCCGGGAAATGGTTAATGTTGGCGGTCGGTCCCTGATCAGCACAGCGGATCTCGCGTGGCCCGTAGACCCGGCATTGTCAGTTGCGTTCACATTGATGTTGAAGGAATGGGACTGGGAATCGCCGGCGCTAGCGTACGAATGAACACTTGGAAAGTTGATCGTTGATGCGTTGAATCCTATGACTTGGCTTCCCGAGCCGTCGCCCCAATTGATGGATATGGAGGAGACATTCCCGTCAACATCACTTGCCAGAAATGTCGCGGAGACAGTATCTCCGGTGAGAGCGTAACCTCCTGTGACGAAGATAGCGACTATCGGTGGTTGGTCATTGATCACTTCTAAAGTGGTGTTAGATCCGAAGGAACCAGCCAGGTCCGTGGCAGTTACGTTGACTATGAAGGGTTTTGAAATGTTACGGCCCGTGCTGTTGTAGCTGTGGCTGTCCGACGATGCACTTCCAGGTAGTGTGTGGGAATATCCGTCACCCCAATCAACCGAGACTGATGACACCATGTCATTACTGTCCACTGCCGAAAACGAGATGGTGACATTGCTAAGCGTCCTGGCAGGATTAGGCGAGATGCCGGAAATTGTGACGTTAATGTCCCTCACGGTCGCTGTTGTTGTCGATCCAAGGCCCATGTTTTTCGTATTTGTCGGGTGAGATGCGAGGCTTGGAAGCTTGGCCTGATCGATATCGGAGCTGCTTTGAGCTTGGTTCAATGCAACGACGGCGGTAGAGGACGCTGTCAGGATTATCAGGAGGAGAATGCATTTCAGTAATCTCATGGTTATCTTCCATATCGGGCATTTTCGGTCGAGCGTTCGGCCGGTCTAGAGAAATACCACTACCTTCCTTACGCGTAGTGATTCTGCAAACAACGACTTGAACTTTGCTTATCTCTTCTCGGTCGATTTGGAATGGGAGGCAATCCGTTGGTCGGATTGAATGAGCTCTTACTCGAAGGTTTCAAAGCTCTTCAGGACCCTCCTAAGTTATGGCAGCATTCAGTTGGAATCGCCTATAATCAGCTCTGATTGCGATTCTGGGACAGCTCAGGGAACTCTTCCAATAATCGTTCGGGAAAACTGCAATTTTTCCGCCCCGTTCCAAGCACAGATTGTGCCCAGAATTGCTTGTCTCGTCCAGAATCACTGCCAGACAGGAGACGTTCTAAGAGAAACAGGGGGTCTTAGCGAGTCCACCTCGCGCCGCAAGAGTGTCATCTGGAAATCCAGAGAAGGTAAAAATCGGCCATTATCAGCCCTGATCTCGATTCCAAGCCTATGGTTTCTAGAACACGATTTTTCACGCTTAACCAGGGGAAACACGGAGGTCGAAAACGGCCAGACAAGCCCGTAATACGTCCATCTCAACGAAACAAACCCAGAACAAGTTCGGACAGAAACACCCAACAGAGAAAATTTAGATAGAATTGCACAAAAGCTCCCCGAACGCGAGAGTGGTTCCCGTGACGAGTTATCACACACAGTTTTGAGCATAGTTTTTTATCAACAGCCCAACAGCCGAGGCCTCATGCCCCATCACAGATACAAGTTGCCCGATCTTACTTACGCGTACAACGCGCTTATTCCGACCATATCCGAGGAGATAATGCGGTTACACCATGACAAGCACCACCTCGCCTACGTCAACGGTGCCAATGCCGCATTAGACAAGCTCCAGAAAGCTCGCGAGACCGGCTTCGCCGGCGTCGACGTCAAAGCAATCGAGCGAGACCTCGCCTTCCACGGTTCAGGTCACACGATGCACAGCACATTCTGGCCAAACATGAAACCGAACGGCGGAGGAAAACCCGGCGGAAAAATAGCGGACCAGATCAACACCGACTTCGGCAAATTCGACTCGTTCAAAGAACAGTTCGGCACCGCCGCCAAACAAGTTGAAGGAAGCGGCTGGGCAGTACTAGCCTACGAACCGTGGACACAACAATTAATCACGCTCCAAGCCGAGAAACACAACGACCTGACGGTTCAAGGAGT
>VBBR01000130.1 GCA_005881615.1 Candidatus Bathyarchaeota archaeon | reverse complement strand
TCTGACACTTATGGCGGTTCTGCTAACCCTTGGTTGGTGGAGTTAGCTTCGGGGCATCGACTCCGGGGATTACCGTAGGCGTCGGATTCCCCTTCACTGCTTCAACTGCCCTGCCTTGCGCCTCTAGAAGGATGGGAGGCCGGGAACGTGCGAACCTCACCCGTCCCCGCCGGGCCAAGTTTACAGCCGCTACCCTGTCCCGGTCCATTACTATTCGACATTTACCGCACCAGAGCTTACGTCTCAGTCGTTTGTCCGATTGGAGTCTCTCCCCGCATCTCGGACAAGTCACACTGGAACCTCTGGTCTCACGCCTAGACAAACGGATAACCGGCAAGCCTACCCATCGAGCCTTGTACTCTATCTGTCGCTGAGCCTCGCCGAAACTCCACCCGTTCATCCTACCACGATACTTTCTGCCCTGACCGTTACCCTTCCGGTAGAGGGATCGGATGCCCTCGATGTTCTCAAGAACTATTGCTGTCTTCCGCTGGACTGCTACCGCAACAATCGTCTTTGTGGCATTGTGGAGTATGTGACCTGTTCTATAGGTTCTCCGCTGTCCGTACATTGAGGCTATCGCTGTTCTTATTCTATCATCGTTCCGTGCGAAAGAGGCGACGATACGCACAGTAGTGTTTGCGATTCTCAAACACTTCGAGAGGTCATAGTGATGGGTCTGTTGGTCGTTTCCAACCGTTAGATTTCGAAGGTTACGGTCTAGACCCACCGTGGAGCGGCATTCTATCATGGGAGTGTCGCGGGCGATACAGAGGCTCAGTTTGCTCAGAGTGAGGGTGAAAGAGCGAACCTTGACCCCTGGCTGAGAAATAACCTCGAGAGTATGCTTGGTCAAGGGTATGCTGAAATGTTTCCCTCTCGATACCGGAATATGCAAGTATCCGTTCTCTATCTTGAACCCGTAGCAGGAGACGAGCTGCTGTTTGAAAGCATATGGGTCCTAGTGATGAAACCTCTCCGGATAGACTTCTTCCTAGCGGCAAGTATTCCCGCGGCACGAGATATAGCGCAGAGCTTGTAGTAGCTAGGAGAATCGTAGCGGGCGAGTTCGTTGTAAGCGAGGAGGGAAAGTCTTCTCAGGGTAGTTGCATCGTAAACCAGAGCGATCCTTATGGCGTCGTTGATCATCCTCCTGAACAATTCCAACAACCTTAGAACGTCTTGTGTTGGAATGTAGTATTGCCAGACCGACTTGACTGCCAACGCGACGAAGAGAGGCCAAAAACCTGCGTATAAGTCGGACAGGCACCCGACGATGAGTTAGCAGGCGACCATGGTTAAAGCTGAACTAGTTCTGGTTGTTATCGCCATACAGGACGAGAGCAGAACAATCAAAGGGAACTGAGTGACGCCATGCCAAAGCCCAATCTATTGATCACAACTGATGTCGTTGACAAACGTAGCATTGAGATCCTTTCCAAGTATGCGAGGGTTTTCAGCTCGACCGGGCTGGACGAGGCATCGCTGATCCAACTTCTTCCACCCATCGATATCCTTCTCGTGTTCTTCTGGCCCAGCTTCCTAACTCCTGAAAACTTGTCGAGGATGAGCAATCTCCGGTTAATTCAGAGCATCCTCGCCGGCGTCAATCACATCCCTTTCGCCCAGCTCGACAAGAAGGTCGTAGTTTGTAGCAACGCGGGTGCTTATTCTGACGAGGTTGCGGAGTACGCCTGGGCTCTCTTGCTCTCGGCTGCTAAGAAAGTAGTTGATTTTCACAACATGGTCAAGACGGAACAATGGGCTATGAGGCGAACGCTAAGCGGAAAGGAGGTGACCATTCTGGAAGAAAGAACGCTGGGCATGCTCGGATATGGCGGGATAGGGTCCGCCGTTGCCCAAATCGGCAAGGGGTTCCGCATGAAGATCTACGCGTTCTCAAGAAAACCGGTTCGAGAGAAGGGCGTAAGATCCTTTCAGGGAGACACGGGACTCTTGACGGTCTTGGCGGAGAGCGATGCCGTCATAGTCTCGCTCCCCCTAACAGAGCTCACCAACAAGATCATCAACGCGGAGAAACTTGCGACGATGAAGAAGGATGCGATACTTGTGAACATAGCCCGTGGAGAACTGGTTGACGAAACAGCGCTCTACGAACAATTGAAGGCTGATCCGGATTTTCGATACGCGACCGATGTGTGGTGGTATCGAGAGGGAAAAGAATCTCTCAAGAGCACACATCCGTTCTTCGAACTGCCCAACTTCATCGGAACACCTCACGTATCAGGCCCATCAGGATTAGCCACTGGAAAACCTGCAAAGTTTGCAGTAGAGAATGTGACGCGCTTCCTTCGGGGGCTCAAGCCAAGAAGCATCGTCAACCCCGCAGAATACCTCGTAGCGGACAGGCAAGAGTACTAGGTTCGATTCCTCATCCATTGATGGTCTTTGCAAGGAGATCCAATGATACGTTGCCGCCTGATATGACCAGGACGACTCTCTCTCCAAGCTTCTCCACTTCCCGGTTAGAAAGTAGGACCGCGGCAGGCGCGCTCCCTGAGGGCTCCGGGAAAATGTGGGCTTCACGAACTAGGAGTTTCATTGCGGAGAGGATCTCGTCGTCTGTGACACTGTAGACGCCATCGACATATTTTCTGCAAGCTTCGAGTGTCAGATCTCCAACGGCCGATGGGATAAGTCCGTCTGCTATCGATTTCGGCGAGTCGAATGTGACAATCTTTCCGGCTTTCAACGCTGCTTGGAGTTTAGCCGCCCCCTGCGGTTCGACACCGTAGACCTTCGCGTCCGATTTCAATGATTTGATCGCTATAGATATTCCAGAGATGAGGCCTCCTCCACCAACTGGAACTATTACCGAATCGAAATCGTCCAGTTGACTCACGATCTCTAGCCCGCAGGTTCCTTGCCCAGCTATTATGTCAGCATCGTTGAATGGATGTACGAGTGTTGCTCCGGTCTTGCTGACTATTTCCTTCGCCTTCGCGTCACGATCGACCGTGTATTTGCCGTACTTGATGGCTTCAGCGCCATACTCAATGATCGTATTGACTTTCTCTTGAACCGCTGTCTCCGGCAATATCACTGTGCATTTTTTTCCGAGCAGTCTAGAACTATACGCTACAGCCATGCCGTGATTGCCTGAAGAGACCGCGACGATGTTCTTAGCTGATAACTGGGAAATCTTGTTGTAGGCGCCGCGAATCTTGAAGACACGTATTGGTTGAAAACATTCGAGCTTCAAGTAGATCTTGCGACCAAATCTCGTCGACAGCGCGGGCGACTCGACAAGCGGGGTTTTGGTCGCTACTCCTTCGATTCGTTTGCTGGCGGCGACAATATCGTCAAGATCTGGCAAATTGCCCCGATTCATAGGTAGGTCAGATTCGGGCTTCCATTCTTGAGGTTAAAGGTGCGCTGACAATGGGAAGTCGCCCATTTTCAGCCCTGATTCAAGATAGGAACAGGCGCATCGAGAAAATGGGATAATTCACGCTATAAAACGCTGATAATTCCCGACCGACATAAGCACGGAATGTGCTTTGATCGTTCCATCTCGCCCATTATCAGTGCCAGACAGGAAATGTTCCACCAAAATAGGGGGTCTTAGTGACTGCTCCTCGCGCCGCATGAGCGAGAGTTTCCAATGCATCTGCGAAAGCCAAGTATCTTCTGGCGAATGAGTGGCCAGCCTCGAATCTACGGCGAGAGGTTCTCCGAAGCGGGATGCTATCCGATCCAGGGAACGCCTATCTCCGTTCCCACTTGTTTCATGGCTTCCACAACCTTGGGACCTAGTGGAATACCTTCTCTCCGGAACTTTTCCATTCTTGCATAGCTCTTCTCGCCATGTACGTATATTCGTGATTGGCCTTCCGCCTTTGGCGAATCCTTCAACTCCCGAGCCAATCGGTCCATGTCCTTCTTGAATTCGTCCAAGGGTCGAAAGGCTGATGGATCGAGGGCCATGAAGAAGTGGCCGACGTCCGGTTTCTCCTTGTTAACATCGACGCCTAGACCTGTGGCTGAACCGCTCAAAACCCCACTTAGAACGTCCACCATCAGAGCCAAGCCATACCCTTTGTGGCCCGAGTGCTCCTCTCCCTCACCGCCCAATGGTAGGATTCCGCCGCCAAGTCTCTTTGACAAGGCGTCGAGAACTCCGTGCGCGTCTTCCGTCCCTCGTCCCGTTTTGTCCACAGCCCACCCCAGTGGCATCTTCTTGCCTTGGCGGTCGTAGACCTCAAGCTTCCCACGTGGAACCACAGATGTCGCCATGTCCAGCACGAATGCTACCTCCTTTCCAGCAGGCGCAGTCAGGCTAATCGGGTTTGTACCGAGAATCGCATTCCTGCCGAAAGTGGGAACAACGAGCGGTGCAGCATTGGTCATGCTTATCCCAATCAAATCATGTTCCAAGGCCATCAGACTGTAGTAACCTGCTATTCCGTAATGGTGAGAATTCCGGACAGAAACGATTCCGACCGCCGTCTCTTTGGCTTTCTTAATGGCCAACTCCATAGCCTTACGCCCGACCACCTGGCCCAGACTCTGAGCCCCGTCAATCATCACAGTCGCCTTAGTCTCTCTCACAATCTTGCTTTCGTCCGTGGGCTTCGTCCAGCCGTTTTTCAGGTCCGCATAATATCTAGGAAGACGAGCCACTCCGTGGGACTCGATCCCACGAAGATCAGCAAGAACGAGCACATCTGTTGTTACCCTAGCGTCCTGTGCCGGGACGCCTAGCTTCATCCACACCTTGTTACAGAAGTCCTTCAGCTTCGCTTCTGGTACAACGACTTGCTTCTGAACCGTGACCTGGTCAACCATGACTATATCCTCGGAAACCTCTATTCGACCTGAGCAGTCAAGGAGACATTTTTTAACTTAGGCCTATTCTCGGATACACGCTGAGAGAAATGGATACCCATCAGGCGATTCTGACTAAGCTAGATGTTAGACAGTACAGCCCGAAGAAGGTCCCGGCTGAGGTGAAGATGAAAGTACTCGAAGCGGCCCGAGCCACCCAGACGGGAAACAACAAACAACACTTGAGATTCATACTTGTCCAAAACAAGGAATTGATCAAGAAACTAGCGGAGGACAGTACAAGCGGTCTCTGGGTCGCGGGCGCAGACTTTGCAGTCGTCGTCCTGACGGACCCCAAACTAGGCTTCCACCTCATCGATACTGGACGGGTAGTGCAACAAATGCAACTCTCTGCCTGGAACAGCGGAGTAATCTCCGGAGTGTACACCGGAATCAAGGAAGAAGCAATGCGCAACGATTTTGGTTTCCCAGCCGATGTCAAACCCACCATGGTCGTGGGTTTTGGCTATCCCGTCAAGAAGATAGTTGGGAAGAAGAACCGTATGCCCATTTCTGAATTAGCTTTCGTCGAGAAATTTGGCAATAAATTCGATCCAAAGAAACTCAGTTAGAACACTGGCCGATCGGCAAGGCTGCCCGAGGAGCCCAGGACCATCCCTCTCATCCGTTGCTCGTCATGAAATGGCGAAGACTGTTGGACTTTACGGAGATTCTAGCTAACGAATTGTGGGTAGGCGCAGCCCCTACCCTAGCGGATCTGGATGAGATCAAGAAACTCAGCGGAGGTAAGGCCGTGATTATCGACATTACAAGAAATCCGCGAGAGGAGGAGTGGTCCAAGAAACTCGGGTTGCAATATGAAGATCGGGCTCCCAAGGTCGAAGAAACGTTTTCCGCGGTTCCAGTAAGCCAGCTCCGACTCGTCTCCCGACTTGTCGAGCAGCATATCCGTGGAGGGCGAAAGGTCTACCTTCATTGCAAGATGGGGCTCGGCAGGAGTCCGACTTGCGCAGCAGCTTACCTCGTACATTGTGGAATCCCTCTTCGAGACGCAAAAGAACTCATATTGAGCAAACGCTCAGTCTGGAATGGCGAAGACGGCAATTATGCAAGTGGCCTAGAGGACTTTGCTAAGATGCTGGAAATAGCAAGACTCTCAGAATAACCTGCAATCCTGCACCCGTCGTAGATTCGGCGGGAAACGGTTCGGACTATTTCTTGAGAACGGAACTCTTGAGAACTGTCTTTATGAGTTCAGGTTCCTTGAGAAGGTAGTAAGTCGCCCGTCTGGTTCTCAGGCTTATCTTCGCGATTCCTTCGATTACCAGCTTCAGGACCCTTGTGGGGTGCATCTCTATATCGCTCCATTGCCAGCCCTGATATGACGGGTTGGCCAGACCTTCTTCTTCGCTTCTCGCGGCCAGCCATAGGGCCTTCCGATAATCTGGGTGGTTCGCGAGGAACTGCTCCACATGATTCTCATGTGGACCTATTGAATCGCTTGACGCTTCGATCGTGGCCTGGGAGAGAATTGTGGCTCGGGACGGATGTTGTGACGGAGATGTTCTTGACACGAGGTTCGCCTTCTTCGGAAGGACCCTCAAAACAGGTAATGGTGATTCCGGCGATTTATTGCGCTCGTTTTCCTCGAAACAGCGCGCAGGTTACAGAAGG
>VBBR01000129.1 GCA_005881615.1 Candidatus Bathyarchaeota archaeon | reverse complement strand
CCATGAAGAGCCGGGGGGGGCAGGTGACCCTGGATGCGCAGCCGAGGCAACCTAGCCCGTCTCGCACAATCTTTGCTAGGAGAAGAACTGGTCATTCTGGACCGATAGAAGCTTGACCGCAAGCTGTCGATGGCCTAAATAGGCTACGCCATCATACAAGAAAATAATTTAGGAGAGATAGGTTTCGTCCTAATCTATCGATGAGACGGGGATCGATCGGGACTTTGTCGCATCGAATCTGAACCGGACATTGACTCTGATCGGTTCGAACCTAGCAATATTCACTTTTGTGCTCGTCTTCCTCTTTCCACGCTACGCTTCCAACCAGTTGAATGGTGTTCTCTTTCAGGTAACGCTGACAACGACTTTGCTAGCAATCTTCCTCTTTGGCATTTCGGGTGTGTACTACCTCGAAGTGGTTGGCATGGCGAAGACGGGTATTGCTAGAAAGAGGGTATTGGTTCAGCGAGGGGATTCGTTGTTCGTGGTGAGCTTGTTGCTTGGGACCGCGATGCCAGCTCTCATCCTGTTCACACTCGGAATAACGGTCGTCGCTGTAATAGCTACTGGTCTATGGGTTCTCTATGCTGGCTTCATCATACAACAAGGTCGAAAACTGCGCGTCGGCTGAGGAAGAAGGTCAGTCGAGGTGAACATCAAACGAGGCAGTTCACAGCGTTCGACGAAAGGCCCGGCCGAATGGTGCCGTGCAATCTTCTCCGTGAAGAAAGGAGTAGTTGAATACTATCTGTGCATGCCCCTATTGGGTGTGGCCGATAAAAATTGAGCAACTGAAGGCTGCAAACGCAATCCGTCTCTGTCTAAAAGACTTACTCCGGCGGCGGCGTTAGTAGTTTACGTTTCCTTGCTTGTCTCGACCAACCTAACCCAAATTTTGCCACGCCCCTTGATCCCGGGTAAGAATCATCGAAAAAGGAGCTCAACTGGGTAACACTAACGACCGAAACATTTAACCCCGCAAAAAACGCTGCCCGTAACTGTACCATAGGGTGCAATTTTTGAGAATTCGAAAGAAATTGTTTTTCCTCTTAATACTACTGATGGGATTGGTCTTCGCGGTTCCGTCTAGCAGTTCGGCGAGTGTGACGCCTACGCCCCCCGCGACATCAGCAGACTTTACAATGTCCGCCCATCCAAACATGCTTACGATTCTACAGGGCTCGGCCGGGAAGACCGTAATCCTCCTGACAAGCGTTAACGGTTTTCAAGGAAATGTGACTCTCAGCCCTCCAGTGTCATGCTTGGCAATCGGCTGCCCACAGTACACGATAAGCCCGACAATCGTCCAATTAGCCCCGAACCAGAACGCCACAGCTGGTTTCACGATCTACACCTTCTCGCAGACACCCCTTGCCACCTACAATGTAGCCGTGACCGGGACCAGCGGCAGCCTCTTCCACTCAGCACCCGTCACATTCACAGTCGTGCCCCCGGGAAACCCGGATTTCACAATCTCAGCCAATCCCTCGAACCAGACAGTCATTGCAGGCTCTACTGGCAAGTCCCAGATCATACTGACCAGCATCAACAGTTTCAATGGAACCGTTAAGCTCACAACGTCCCCCGCACCACTCTGCGTCTCATGTCCAAGTTGGAGCATCAGCCCGTCCAGCGTCGATCTCCCACCCGGCGGAACTGCCGCCTCGATCCTCACCTTCTACAGCACAACCGGCACTCCGCCCATCACATGGGTCGTAACGGTGACCGGAACAAGCGGCAGCATATCACACGGTGTCAACGTAGCATTCGCCGTAGTCTCGTCCTCTCCAGCTCCGGACTTTACAATCTCCGCCAACCCTAGCAGTCTCAGTATTCCGGCCGGTACCACGGGCAAATCGACAATCACTCCTTCGAGTCTCAACGGTTTCAGTGGGACCGTGAATCTTTACACGTCCCCGTCTCCTCTCTGCCCCTCACCTCAATGCAACACGTGGTCTATTGATCCGACAAGTGTCAGCCTTACTCCTAATGGAACGGCGACCGCAACCCTCTCAATCTTTGGCGGGACCCAAGGAGGCTATGGAAATGTCACCGTCTATGGAAGCAGCGATAGCCTTTCACACTCTGTAATCGTGTCATTCAAGATCACCCCGCTCCCAGACTTTACAATCACACTCAGCCCATCCTCCCAAACAGTCAGAAAAGGCTCCACCACGACATTCACGATAAAGGTTACAGGAACAAACGGCTTCAACAATACCGTCAACCTTTCCGCGACCATCTCCCCCGTCACACGCCATGGTCCCACAACCTCTCTACCCTCCATAGTCGGCCCCTATTCCACTTCGACCCTCGCTGTTTCAACAGCACGCAGCACGCCGCTAGGCACCTACATAGTTACCGTGACAGCTAGTAGCGGCTCACTGACGCACACCTCTACTTTGACTGTGACGGTTACAAGTTAGACGCATATCCGCGTGAGCGGACCCAACTGTCATCCCCTAGTCCGACCCTGGAATGCGGATGCGGTGCGATGGAATCGGTTATCAGAGCGCAGTACAGATAGGGACACGAAGCGAGCGCCTAATGTTACCCGCCGATTTCTTCTAATTTCCTATAGTCATGCCTGATAATCCTCGCAAGAATTTTGAGAGTGAGGACGAACGAATCGCGCAGATGTCAGGAAGAGAACATCCCCTCAGCCACCTCGAGGCCCTTGAAGCATCGGCCCCCACCCCGCCGAGACAAAGGACAACACGTGTCTATTGTCTGATTGATCGCCTGGATAGTCGTGGGTGGATTGTGAGTATGGTTCAAGAAAAGCGGGATGAGAAGGAGCATGACGAGGAGAGGAAACAGTCGCAGACTCTAATTCCGGGAAAACAAGCGAGGACTTCGTCTCATCTACGTTGTAGCTGTTGCTTGAGTAATGCTCTTAAGCGAGTTTCCGGGTAGAGCCGCTAGCACAAATGGGCCAATCAATCGGACCCCCAAGTTCTACTCCAGTTAGCATGTGGAAGAAGAGGTCGACTCTTATCGCGCTAGCACTAATCTTGATAGTTGCTGTGGCAGCCGTGACCGCGGTTGTATTCCTTTACAAACCTTCTAGCACAGGGCCGACAGTGCTGGTGGGGGCTGGTCCCAGAATCCGCTTCGCGGGCTTCAACATCCCGAATCCACCTAAGGATCCGGACGGGAACCCGCTTTCAGCAGCCAAATACCAAGATGTCCGCCAGGCGTTTGCTTATGCAGTCAATCGGAGCGCGATAAACACGAACGTGTTCCTGGGTCTCGCGACAAACATCTACAGCATGATTCCTCCATCAATGCCATATTCTCAACCTGTCTTCCAGACGAAGTACGGTGCAGGGCCAAACATCACCCTCGCGCAGAATCTCTTGACCGCCGCGGGTTACAATTCGAGCAAGAATGGGAAGCTCTACATCGATTTGTGGTACAACAGTGACGGACACTACGGCGACACAGAACCGAACGTCGCCCTAGTGGTCAAGACAAGCATTGAGCGAACCGGAATGGTTGTGATATCGCTGAAGTCCGAACCATGGGCAGCTTACAGAGGACATGTCGCGGCCGGCAGCTTTCAGTTCTACCTATTAGGCTGGTACCCTGACTATCTGGATGCGGACGATTATGCCGCTCCCTTCTTCGGAACGAAGGGCGCGATTGGCCAAGGAACCTACTATACCAATCCACAGATGGACTCCTGGTTGAAACAAGAGGCGGGCACCACTAATGACAATTTCCGAGCTGGAAATTTCACGAACATCCAGAACCAATCAGCAACTGATGCCCCGTACATTCCGCTCTGGCAGCAGAGCGCTGATGTCGAGTATAAGCAAGGGATCACGGGCGTCTATCTCCATCCGGTATCATTCAAGTACTTCATAATGAATAACCCGGGATCCTCAACCCTCAACGTAGGAACGACAGACTCGGTGGTCTGCTTGGACCCAGCATGCGCCTACGACTACTACTCGATCGAAGTCATCAACCAAGTCTTTGACACATTGCTCGTCTACTCGCCCACGAACTCATCACTGGTACCCGGACTGGCCACAGAAGTTCCAACTATCGCGAACGGAGGGATTTCCTCCGATGCACAGAATTACACCTACCATCTCCGGCAGAACGTCAAGTTCACCGACGGGACGCCCTTGAACGCGACCGTTGTGAAATGGTCCATCGAACGAGCGATGGGCTTGGGAGACCCAACGAGTGGAAATCCATACTATGGTGGAGGAAACTACCTTGGGAGCGCTGGCTTCCTACTGTTCGATTCGGCCAACCTCGGAGCGGTCAGCTACACGACCGAGACTAACGCGAACATTACAGTGATCGACAACTATACGATAAAGTTCCATCTCAAGCAGCCCACCGCGTTCTTCAACGAGATCATGGCCTTCTCTGTCTCCGCACCCGTCTCGATGAGCGCCTACCAAAAAGACAAGCCACAGCCCGACGATGTCGCGCACATTGTAGGGACAGGTCCATACAAAGTCACAGGGTACACGGTCGACAAGTCAGTAACTCTAGCTACGAACACCAACTATTACAATCCGGGCATATACTCAGGCTACGGCATCCCAACAATCCCGATAATCGGGACTGTCACTATTACTCATTACTCCGACGCAACCGGACTGAGGAATGCCCTTGTCAGCGGACAGATAGACATGGCATACCGCACACTCAACCCGACCGACGTCAAGTCGCTCTAGGGCTAACAAGTCTGGGAACTCCTCAAGGACACCCCCGGGAACTCTCCGCGAGAGAACACTGCCCAATTGTGGCCGAACGTGTTCTCTCTACTTATTTCGCCGCGTAACCATCCGTAGTGTAGCGAGCGCAATTGCCTAAAGCTGGCTCTCTCTGGGCCTACGCCGCTACTCGTCTCTTCCTCTCACTTCCAATGCTGCTTATCCTTCTCACGATTGTCTTCACAGTCCTCAGAATTGTTCCCGGAGACCCTATCGCCGCACTCTTCGCCGGACGCGCTCCACCAGATGTTGTCGCCGCAACGAGGCATCGGCTCGGGCTGGATCTGCCAATCTGGCAACAGTACGTCAACTACGTCGTCCAGGTCTTCACTGGGAGCCTTGGTACCTCGATAGGGGCGAGCTATCATGGCAAGAGCGTTCTATTCATCATAATGGATAAGCTACCAGCCACGATAGAGCTGACTGTCGGGGCGATGCTAGTCGCCTCGATCGTCGGACTATCCACTGGAGTAATCTCCGGGACTAGAAGGGACAAGCCTTCCGATATCGCACTTCGACTCTACGGCACGATCATCTTTGTCGTGCCGATATTCTGGCTTGGACAGATACTACAACTCATCTTCGCCGTGGACCTCCGATTGTTTCCGGCGCAACTAAGATTCTCCGGGGGTCCTCCGCCTCTAATGATCACGGGCCTCTACACTCTCGATTCGCTGCTGGAAGGAAACCTCGGTTCGTTCCTAGTCTCGATCTGGCATCTGGTGTTGCCCTCTCTCACCCTGGGCCTGGTGCTCAGCGGCTTCTTCACAAAGACCGTCCGAGCGAACCTGTTGCGGACGGTGAAAGCGGACTACGTTGAGGCGGCGAGAGCACGCGGGATTCCCGAAAACAAGATCGTATCGCGATACGCGTTCAAGAATGCGCTCATCCCTGTCATCACAGTTCTAGGGCTACAGTTCGCCATATTGTTCGCGGGCGCTGTTCTGACCGAGAGAACTTTCACCTGGGACGGCATGGGAACCTTGCTCCTCACCGCGATCAATGAGGCTGATTATCCAATGGTTGAGGGAGTGATAGTTGTCTATGCTCTGATAATAGTCCTAGTCTCGCTGGTCATTGACGTGATCAACGGACTGATAGATCCGAGGGTCCGATACTAAATGGGACAGGACATCCAGCAACAGCGAATCATAACGAAGATTCTTGGTAAGCCTGTTCGCTATGTGAGAAGTCTGTTTCGCCCTCTCGTTAGAGAGCGGCGGACCCTTCCGGGGATTCTTTCCTGGATTGGTCTCGTGATGCTGTTGGGTTTCATTTTCATCGGGATATTCGCGCCGGTCCTTGTCCCGATACAACAGACCAATGCCTTGGCCTATCCGATCCTGTTGCCCCCGAACGCCCAACACTGGATGGGAACAGACGGTATAGGGAGAGATGTTTTCGCGCGAGTGATCTGGGGAGCTAGAACATCACTTACGATCATGGCGATCGGAGCCCTTCTAGCCCTGATTGTCGGGTTTCCAATTGGACTGTTTTCGGGATATGTTGGAGGCTGGGTGGACAGAGCCCTCGTCCTGGTAATGGATTCGGTCTATGCCTTTCCAGGCTTGCTCCTGGCCGCTTTGATCGCGGCCGTGATCGGTAAGGGGATTTTCAACATCGGGATTGCTATAACCGTGATTTACATTCCTCTCTATTTTCGGGTGACGAGAAGCCAGACTCTCTCGACGAGAGAGGAGCTGTATGTTGAGGCTGCTCGGGCTCTCGGAGCCCGATCCTGGACGATAATGCTGAGGTACATCGCATTCAACGTTGTCATAGTGATTCCGGTTATTTTCTCGTTGAGCGCAGCCGATACAATTCTGACAGCGGCCGGTCTGAGCTATCTAGGGCTCGGACTGGAGATCGATGTGCCAGGCGACTGGGGACGCGATCTAAGCGACGCTCAGAAATATCTCGGATCAGGAATCTGGTGGACATCCCTTTTTCCAGGGCTCATGATCATCCTTCTTACCATCGGACTATCCTTTCTGGGCGAGGGCCTTAGCGACATCATCAATCCTCTACTTCGGAAGGAGAGATCCTAGATCTTGGAAACGTTCCTCAAGATCGATGATCTTTCAGTTGGATACTGGACAAGACGAGGAAAGGTCGGGGCCCTTGTCGGAATACGACTGGAGATGAGCGAGGGAGAGACCCTCGGCATTGTAGGAGAAACAGGATGCGGTAAATCAACGCTTGGGAAAGCGATACTCGGCATTTTGCCACCGTTGACCGAAATTCAGGGGCACATCTTTTTTCGCGGTAGGGATCTTCCCCGGCTAGGGCTGGAAGAATACAGGCGACTCAGGGCGAAAGAGATCGCGCTGATCTTTCAGGATCCCATGACCCGGCTGAACCCTCTGATGAGGATCGAGAACCACTTCGTAGAGGAGATCCTCGCGCACGAATCCGTGTCGAAGGCTGAGGCGCGCTCGAGAGCACGAGAGGCCCTTCTATCGATGGGCATTCACGAGTCTAGGATCAGGAACTATCCGCACGAGTTCTCGGGGGGAATGCGACAGCGTATCATGATCGCACTGGCCCTCGTGCTGAAGCCTTCTCTTCTGATTGCCGACGAGCCGACGACGAGTCTAGACGTGATCGTGGAGTCGCAGATTCTCGAGATTCTTCAGGATCTCAAGCGCGTCTATCACATGTCGCTCCAGTTGATCACCCACAATATGGGTATTGTCGCGGAGATCTGTGACAGGGTCGCTGTGTTGTACGCTGGAAAGCTTGTCGAACTAGGATCTGCGCATGATGTGTTCCACAAGCCGTTGCACCCGTACACTCAGGGGCTGCTCGCATCGATCATCCATCTGGATACGAAGGAGTTGCATTCGATCGAGGGTAGCCCCCCTGATCTGATTAGTCCACCTTCGGGTTGTCGTTTCCATCCGCGATGCCCGTATGCCCAGCAAATATGTGTGGAGAAGGAGCCACCTCTCGTCGAGTTTCAGAAAGGACACTTAGCGGCTTGTCATTTCGGGGACACGTTCCTTTGATCGAGCTGACCCAGTCCGGCGACACGGAGAGCTCCGAGATTCTGAGGGTGGAGAATCTCCAGGTCCATTTTCCGGTCAAGATTCCCCTCCTGCAACGGATCGTCCAGAGAGAGAAGGCTGTTGTTCATGCCGTGGACGGTGTTTCGTTCGTTCTGCAGACCGGGGAGATCATGGGATTGGTTGGCGAGAGCGGTTGCGGGAAGACAACTGTTGGTAGGGCTGTTGTAAGATTGATCGAACCGACAGGCGGTAAGGTGATCTTTGAGGATCGGAACATCGCCAAAGCCAAGGGCGGAACGATTCGAGCGCTGCGGAGAGAGATGCAGATTATTTTCCAGGACCCCCACGCCTCTCTCAACCCTGCGATGAGGATAGGGGACGCGATCGGCCATCCTCTATGGATCCATCGCTCTGGCTCTCAGTCCCGAGCTTCTTTTCGGAGAGAGGCTCGTGAGAACGTGTTGAGTATGATGAGAGAGGTCGGGCTGACCCCAGAGGAACAGTTGTACGACAAGTATCCCGGCGACCTTAGCGGCGGACAGAAACAAAGGGCCGTTATCGCTCGAGCGATAATCCTAGAACCGAAACTGCTGGTGGTGGACGAGGGTGTAGCCATGCTGGACATGTCGATAAGAGCGAAGATTCTAGAACTGATGCTTGATCTGAAACGCAAACATGCGATGACCTACCTGTTTATCACTCACGATCTTGCAACTGCCAAATTCATCTGTGACCGGATCGCGATCATGTATCTGGGTCGTATCGTCGAGATAGGACCTTCGAAGGAGATCTATGCCGACCCGAAGCATCCATACACCAAGGCCCTGCTCTCGGTGATCCCGGTCCCAGATCCTGACAAGAGAAAGGAGAAAATTCTTCCAAGAGGTGAAGTCCCGGACGCGGTCAACCTTCCTCTAGGCTGTCGTTTTCATCCCCGGTGCCCTGCGGTCTTGTCCTCGTGCGGCTGGGAGGGACGAGACTTTCTCGATCTCCTAGATGAGCATTTGTCTGACCCGAAACGCGCGGGAGCAGATGAGACAATTCTCGGTCCGATAGAGGACTGGTGGGCGAAAGGACTTGTCGCTGGTAGAAAGACGGGGCCCGCGGACGCTGCAAAGATCACTGAGAGGATAAGAGCGATCCTCGCCGAAGGACCCGCAGCGATGGTTCAAGCCGTCGGGACAGTCGGGCTCCAGGGGAAGAATGTGATCATAGAGTTCCGTGGTCCTGACACGCTCGCTCAGACGCAAGTCGGGGAAAGGATTGTAGAATGTCTTCTGTATCAAAACTGACAGAGTTCACTGAAATGACTAGAGTTTCCATAGCGTTACCTCCCTGGCCTTCGCCTAGAGTCCAGTGCGTCCGAATTCATGGGTTACCCCGATCTCGCCAAGACGTTAGGTATGAAATCAAAGAATGTACACTCTCACACACAAAACCATTGCTAGGCCATGTCTGACTTCAAAATAATGAGGAGAGCAATGCGGGTGCCAAAAAGTGACTGATCCATAAATCCTATTGGGGATCCCGTGACAGTGGGCCCAGTGCCCCCATTTCCGCCATTTCGTCTCTAGTTGTTGAATCGGATAACGGTCTTGATGTTATCCTTGTTCTGCGCATAGGCCTTCTGGAATTCGTCGGGCGAAATTCTCACGCTTATCGTGTCTCGTAGGATTCGGTCGAACCGGTTCTCGATTTCTGCAAAGTCTTTGAGGCCCATCTTGAAGTAGTTGATGTTGGCGTTGACCGAGCCGAAGAAGGTCTTGTTGCCCAACACAACATCCTTGTAAAACAGGCCGATATCCTCGGGGGCCGTTGTTGACGAGTAGATTCCCAGAAAACACATGATACCATTCGTATTCAGCATGCTCGTTGCCTGCATTGCTACCTGAGCCGAGCCAGTCTCCTCCATGATTAGGTCGAATTTTCCCAGACTCTGAAGCGGCTGTTCCATCGTGTTGACATAGACGGCTCCGGCCCGCTGGGCCAGTCGTGCCTTAGCGCTGTCTTTCGCCCTAGTCGCAGTCACAACAACTTCCAAACCCTTCAGCCTCAACAAATAGGTTGTAAGCAAACCCACAGGACCCGCTCCGAGAATAAGAACCCTATTCGGCTTCCAAAGCATTCGTTCTTGGATCTTGAACGCCTGGTAGACACCCTTCTCTGCCACACTCATCGGCTCCAACAATACAGCAACGTCAGCAAGCTTCGACGGCACTTTCACGAGGAAGTCTACATCGGACACGGCAAATTCAGCTCCAAAACCATGCAACCGCTTGATCCCATGCTCTCGATAATTACCCGTCAAGCACATATCCGACTCCCCATTGAGACAGTTCATGCACGAGTCAGGACGACGCACTGTGGGAACGACAAGATCACCCTTCGAAATTCCATGATCGCTTCCAGGGACCTTTTCCACTATAGCAAGAGACTCGTGCCCTGTAACTAGGTAGTTTGACCCAGGCGGAGCTTCTCCGTAGAAGCCCTGGTTGATGTCTAGATCTGTTCCGCAAATGCCGATTTCTTGGAGCCGGAGAAGGGCTTGGGAGGATGATGGGGTCGGCGGGTCTATGTCCTCAAGTCTGATGCTGTTCTTGACGCCTGGAGTTACCGTGAGGGCTCGCATTGTTGTGCGGGGGGATTCAGTGTTCTTTCGGGTTGTTCCAGGTGTTCTTGACGACCCAGACAGGCTCGTCAGGGTTGAAATATTCTTGGCCTTCTACTTTGTATTTGTCGAGGATCTTCTCGTTCACTTCAACGCCGATTCCCGGTCGCTTCGGGACCGTAGCGTACCCCTTCTCGATCTTGGGTTCATCGTTAACGAGTTGTCGTTTCCATGCCGGGAAGCAATCGTAGAATGATTCTTGGATCAGGAAGTTCGGGGTAGTCGCGTCTACTTGGATGGTCGCAGCGTTCTGGATTGGACCAAAGGCGTTGTGGAACGCCATTTCGACCCCATAAGCTTCAGCGATCCCAGTGACCTTGCGGGCTTGCGTAATCCCGCCAATGTTGGTAAGATCCACTTGAAGGAAATCTGCCAGATTATTGGAGAGGACTTGTACAACTTGTTCTTTTGTTAGGAGTCTTTCCCCAAGGGCCACTCGGAGGCGTGTTGCCTCTCGATATTTTCTTAGACCTTCAAGATTGTCGGGGTGTATTGGCTCTTCGACGAAGAGGGGGGAGAATTCTTCGAGCTTTCTTGCTATCATGATTGCGGAGTTGGGGTTGAATCTGCCGTGATGCTCGATGAGCAGGTCAGCGTTGCCGTTGGTCGCTTCCTGAACCGCTTTGACACGAGCGTGGGCGAGATTGAGATCCTCCTCTTCGATGTAATCATACGAGTTTCCAAACGGGTCGAACTTGAGGGCCGTATAGCCTCTAGCGATCGACTTTCTCGCGGATTCTGCAAATTGGGCCGGTGTGACACAGTTGTCGTACCAGCCGTTAAGGTATAGTCGAACTCGTGATCTAAAAGCCCCCCCGGTCAGTTCATAAATTGAAGCTCCGAAATGTTTCCCTATGATATCCCAACAGGCAATATCGAAGGCGCTGACTGCTGTAGTCGACTCGAAGGACATTGGCATGTAGAAGTCGTGCTTGTGCCACTCGTGCATGTTTCGTTCCACCTCTAATGGATCTTTACCCTTGTAGACACGTTCCACCTCTCTTAGTGACTGAATGACTGGTTGGACCCGCAGGGTAGGAACCGCCTCACCAAACCCCACGGTTCCATCGGAAGTAGTCAGCTTCAACAAGATGGAGTTGCTTGCCCAGGTTGCGCTTCCAGGAGAGGCTCGTTCTCCCAGCTGGTAGATTTCGACCCCACTAATTTTCAATCGATGATGACCTTGCTATTCCCTAGGGCTGTATGGAAAGAGGTAGGGAAGATTTGGTTTGTCATTCCAGTCAACGTAGCACGTCTTGAGCTGGGTGTACTGTTCCAGACCGTAACGCGATCCTTCCGCACCCAGGCCGGATTGTCGGAAACCCGTGTGCGCTCCTTGAAGCTGTTCGGGTCCCACCTGGTTGATGTAGCATTCCCCGAACTTGATCTTGTGCATCGCCTTGAAGACTCGGCCATTATCTTTGGTAAAGACGTAAGATGCTAGACCGTATTTCGAGTCATTCGCGTATTCAATCGCCCGATCAAAGCTGTCCACGGTAAGAACCGGCACGACCGGTCCGAATATCTCGTTTTGGACCAGCGATGACTTCTGGCCAACATCTTCTATGACCGTCGGCTCATAGAACCAACCTTTGGTGCGATCCCTAGGTTTCTCTCCTCCGAGGATCACTTTCCCTCCCTCTTCCTTGGCGAGTTCGACAAACCTGATACTGGTCTCTCTTTCTTGCTCGCTTACCATCGGCCCGATGTCTGTTCCATTGTTCCTTGGGTCGACTACCCTAAGCGCGTTGTCCATTTTCACGAACGCCGGGAGAAACCGGTCCTTCACCTTCTCGTCAAGATAGACTCTCTCTGAGCAGATGCATGTTTGCCCGCAATTCCAGAATCTTGCCCAGATCGCACAGCGAAGAGCCCACGACAGATCAGCATCGTTCCAGACGATGAATGGTGCCTTTCCACCGAGCTCAAGTATGAGCTTCGCGACATGACCAGATGCTCTTTCCATTATTGTTTGACCAGCCTCAGTACTGCCCGTCATGGTGACTAGCGAGGTGATCTTGTTAGAGACAAGCTCGTCGCCGACCAGCTCTCCACTACCGG
>VBBR01000021.1 GCA_005881615.1 Candidatus Bathyarchaeota archaeon | reverse complement strand
GAGGCTTGTGTTATAGTTGTACGCAGCGGCCTAGGAGTATTTGATCGCTGACTGGCTGGCCGCGTCCGTCTAGGAAGGTGAGGAATATCCATGGGTTTCCTCCTACTCCTCCGAGCGGGGGTTGTTTCGCGAACTGGACTGTCTGTCCTGCAGGGATCAGTACGACGCTTACCGCTGTAGGACGTGTGTTCTGGTGGGGTCCGCCGACTCGGTTGTCGTTGTTGCTGAAGATTAGGTTGGCGTTGATTCCGGTTAGTGACATTTGTCCGCTGAGGCTGATCGTCGAACCGTGGTTGTCGCAGCTTCCTCCTGATACTTGAGCTGTAGCCGTCGCTGGAATGGATAGGTCAACGGATGTGTTGAAGAGTCCTTGGACGCAGCGTCCGAGGAAGATCTCGTTGGACAGGGGGTTGTTGTGGTTGTAGCGTCCGAGGAAGATCTCGTTGGACAGGGGGTTGTTGTGGTTGTCTACGAACTGGATGGAAATGAAGGGGTTTCCGCCGGTTCCGCCTAGAACAGGTTGTTTGGGTATCGTCACGCTTTGTCCTGCTGGAATCACTACGGCGCTAGAGCTGGAGTCGACTGTGAAGGTGTGGGTTCCGGCTAGGTTGTTTTCGAACAGTAGCTGGACGCCTACTCCTCCGAGGCTCATTGCTCCTTGAAGGGTTACCTTTGGTCCAGGAGAGTTGTCGCAGCCCGAGGTGGTCATCGAGGTCTGGACGTGTACGGGGGTCTGGAAGGTTGCGCTGACGGTTGTTGTTGCATGAGCGACGCCGGCTACGCCGAGGACAGCTAGCACCAGTGCTACCATTGCTGTTTTCTTCATCATGTTTTTGGAAACCGAGTTCCCGCGGGGCTTCGTATATCATTCAATGGTTTTGAACGGGGTTGGAGGATTGAGAGAGATTACCAGGGATTCCGGGAGCCTGCGGCTGAGACATCTCTGACTGTGGCTGCTTCGCGGGCGGTGGCCGGAAGCTCTTATGGCGCGTTTGTGGTGGCCGGAAGCTCTTATGGCGCGTTTGTTGGATCCCAGGAGTTTCGAAAGTTCTCGTCTAGTGAGTCAAGTATTCGCATATCCTCTCTTGTGAGGTTGTAGTCGAACACCTGGCTGTTCTCTTTGATCCTCTCTTCTCTCACTGACTTTGGTATGGTCACGAGGTTATGTTGAAGACTCCAGCGTATCAACGCCTGAGCTGGGGTTTTGTTGTGTTTCTTGGCGATCTGTTGGATTGTGGGATGGTTAAGCTTCGTGCCCTGCGTCAAAGGACTGTACGCTTCAACCTGTATCTTGTTCCTCTCGCAATAGTCGAGTAGCTGTTTCTGGTAGAGGAAGGGGCTGAACTCCACCTGGTTCACCATCGGAACCACATCCGCGTCTTCAAGCAGCTCTGTCAGATGCTGGATCGTGTAGTTGCTGACACCGATAGAACGGCATTTCCCATCTTTCAATAATCTGGTCAAACCGTCCCAGCTCTCGTTTCTGACCTCTGGGACGGGCCAGTGGATTAGGTAGAGGTCGAGATATTTCAGTCCGAGCCGCTTGAGGCTGTCCTCGCAGGCCTTGAGCGCTGTTTCGTAGCCGTGGTCGCTATTCCAGAGCTTCGTTGCCGTAGATCCTTGCGGTGTCGATGTGACGATATCCAATCTTCAGCGCGTACTCTACTGCTCGCTGGGTTACCTGTCCTGGAGGCGACTGGTAAACTCCGAGGCCGAGACGCGGGATCATTACTCCATTCTCCAGCTTGGCGAACGGCTCGACTGTTGCCTGCATGAAGGCCTAAGATTGTTCTGGTCCCACTTCAACCTTAATCCCAAGACCCTCATAGCAACGTTTCCGGGAGAACCACTTCCGCGTCCCGGGACCAAAATCACAACTAGGACAATTTTTTCTCGCGACCCTGTTTCTGTCTGCGCTGATTTCTGAGCTTGTTTTGGTAAGACGAACTTGTTATCGGCTTGTCCGGGCTTTTTGGATCCCCGTAGATTCCCCTAGGGATAACCGTGGGACATCGCGTGTCTAGAAATCGTGGGCTCGGATTCGTGATCAGGGCTGAAAATGGGCGTTGGCCGTGATTCTGCGGCTGGTCTAGGGTTTTCCGCGAACCCATCGCGTCGAGGGTGCCAGCGCTGAGGCTCCCTTCCCGCTGCAGACATCTTTGTGAATCTTCTCGTAGAAGAACCGGTCGAAGGTTTCTCCACACTTTTCACACGTTACCTTTCGAGATTGGTGAGTGGATTTGAACGGGGTCTTTTTCATTGGAGCGTTGCCCATTAGTCATCAGCTTCCTAATGCACCAAGGCTCCTCTAAATCTTACGCCAAATGGCTCTGTTAACTTATCCATGCCTACACAAGGAGAGATCCTTTTCGTCTGCGTTGAGAATGCTGGCGCAGCCAGATGGCCCAAGCATTCGCCGAGAAACTCGGTCTAAAAACATCTAGCGCCGGCACCGTTCCTTCCACCCGGGTCAACCCCGTCGTGGTTGAGGCGATGAGAGAACGAGGAATAGATGTCACCAAGAGATCGCCAAGAATGCTGACAGCTGACACGATCAGACATGCGCGCCTCGTGGTCACAATGGGCTGCTCTGTCGAAGAAGCGTGTCCCAAGTCGATGCTGGCGGCGATGCAGAAGAAGCTGGTCGACTGGCACCTGGACGACCCGAAGGGCAGACCGATAGACGATGTCCGCAGGATCAGGGACGAGATTGAACAGAGAGTGAGAAAGATTGCACAGGAAGAATAACTGGCTAATCGCTCGCAATCAAAACGACCAAGACTAGATATTTCAAAGACCCCTTTTGGACAGTGAGAGAAGGGTATGAGTTCTGTTTCTCAGATCCGAATAAGAGCGCGGCTAGCGAAGCCTCCGGATTATGTCTTGGCGAAATTTCCCCGTTATGAGAAAGAATTCTTTCACGCCTACGCCAATTTCATCCTGAAACTGATCCTATCCAGCGATATCAGAGAATTATTGAGTGCGCTAGTTTCTGCGGAAGGTATTCGGTCAGATCGATCAATTGATCTCCGTGTGATGATCTTTCCGGCAAAACAGTTGAG
>VBBR01000128.1 GCA_005881615.1 Candidatus Bathyarchaeota archaeon | reverse complement strand
TGTCTCCGACATTGTAAAAGGTAGCGTGGCGGCAGCAGAGAGAATTGAGGATGGAACCGCACTTAACTTGGGTACCGGCAAGAGGTACAGGTTGATAGAGGTCGCAAACCGAATATTTCAACTGCTAAACTGGCGACCAAAGAATGTGATTTTCGATACCACAATGCCAACAGGAGTCGCAAGTCGAGCGTTGGATATTCACAGGGCTAGGCGACTACTCAACTGGGAACCCGAGACCTCGCTTGACGATGGCCTAGCCAGAACAATTCAATGGTATGCTGAAACACACTCTTACGAAGGCCGAGTGAACAACCTACTCCTCACAGAACGATCCTAATCGATGCTGCAAATCCAATCCAGGCCGCGATCTCGGCCGAGCGACAGGTCCCACAAGATAGTGGTCGTGCTACCAGCCTACAACGAGGCCAGCACAATCGCGCAAACCATCACGGAAGCAAACGACCACTTCTCCAAAATTAATCCGAACATCGAATACCTAGTAGTGGAAGACGGCAGTACAGACGGTACTCCTCAAGTTCTCTCTCGACTTCAACCCATCATGCCTTGCCTCCGGGTGAATTCATCAACGAGGAGAAAAGGGTACCCTACCGCCGTAAGAGACGGCATACTGTCGGTGGGGAAAGATGCCGACCGCATCCTGTTTATGGATTCAGACGGACAGTATGATCCGAGGGATTTCAAGAAGTTGGTCAGGTTCGCAGATAATGCGGATATCGTCATTGGCAGGCGAACATCGCGAGCAGAGTCTCGCTTGCGCGTATTCCTTTCCATCGGGGTCAGATTGTTAGCGCGACGAATGTTTGGTCTCAAATGCTTAGACATTACGAGCGCGTTCAGATTGATGAGAAGAGATGTAGCACAAGAGCTGGCCTCTAGAGTTCATTACTCCAAGTACAACTTCTGGATAGAGTTCACCGCGCTTGCAGCGGTATCCAGCTACGAGATCGTTGAGGTTCCGGTGTCGTATCGGAACAGACAGAAAGGCGGCAGCAGAGTATACAGTAGCAGAGTACTCGTTAAGGTCGTCGTGAGTGAACTTGGCGCCGACAAATCTGAAGACCCTGCCTCGCCTCAAGTTGCTGGCGTCGACATTTCTGTATTGGCGCGGCTACTACCTAGAGGACATCAGCGTCAAATAGGCGTAGCCGAGGGCTGTGCGCTTGAGCAGAGTATGACAAGGCTACTTCGGAGACGAAGTAATCCATTTTTGGTTTCTCACATAATTCTTAAGTGGTCAGTTTCCGAAGACATCTGCAGTCCTGAGTGACTTGTAACCGGAAGGTCTGTTTGATGATTATCCTCGTGAGTCGCATCTCCCATCTAGTCACAAGACTTGCCAGCCAATTCTTGGGCTTGAACCAAGACCCGACCGCGCCAGCAGGGTTTGGGACTAGAGCCGGGCTGTTCATCTCCGGAGCCTTCCTCGTCGCTGTTGGACTGCTGATCGTTCTCGTTTCCGACCTTCTAGTCATTCTCGCCATTCCTCTATTCCTCTTCGCCGCGTTCAATTTGGTCAATTCAAAGAGAGTGAGACTATCGCTTTTTCGAGGAAACATGCTATCCCTCGCCGGGCAACTTTGCGCTTCAGTGATCTTATACTTGTTCATGACAAGAGTCCTCTGGATTACCTACACGACTGATAGTATAGTCGCAACCTACATGGGAGTATTGAAGGTACTATCTCTCCAGAACCCCTACGGCTTCTCCATGAAGCCATTTCTGGACCAGTTCGGGTTTCCCCCTTCCCTATACACACCTCACGTTGATGGCTCGTTTGAATATCATCTCAACTATGGAGCTCTCAACTTCCTCACCCTCCTCCCCCTGTACGCTTCGGGACTACACGACCTGCGGGATGGCGTGTTCATGTTCCATATCGTATCGATTCTTCTGATCTTCGGGCTTGTTCCCTCCCGTCAGAAAGCGCTGAGTCTCGCTCCCTTTGTCTTCTTTCCGGCCTTCGTTGCAGCTAGCTGGACCGATAGTGTTTGGGCCTTCTTCTTAGTATTGAGCCCTGTCTTATGGTCTCGAAACCGGAACCTGGGCCTCTTGATGGTCGCCTTTGCAGGGGCTACGAAACAGATTGCCCTCGTCGCCGCCCCGTTTCTCCTAATCCGTCTCTGGCAAGAATCTCCTGGCTCGAAACTGAGGAACACTCTAGTCGGCGCCGGAGTAGCAGCAGCCGGGTTTCTAGGGCCCAACCTACCCTTCATTCTATCGTCGCCCTCGTCTTGGTGGGCCTCGACTGTCGTGCCCTACTTTCCGGGTGCTGCAGCTATGGTCCCCGGAGGGGTAGGGCTGTCCGAGATTTTCTTGGACATGGGAATCGCCCCCTCACCGATTTTCTTCACCATCATGATGGGATTAGTAAGCGTCGCTTCAGTCTATCTCTATGCGACGCGGTTCGCGAAATCAAGATACTACGTCTGGATATTTCCCGTTGTAATCATGTTCTTTTACTACAGGTCGTTTCCAACCTACATCTTCTTTTGGGCATTCCCCCTGGCTCTCGAATTCTTCAGATATAGACCCGCGCTGTCCTTCTGGCACTTTTCGCCGTTCAAAGGAACACATTGGCGCCCGACGATAGCAGTCGGTTTGCGTTCTGTCCGCGGAGGACTGAGGGTTCCTCTCCTTGCGGGCCTTCTTCTAACGACCGTATTCGTAGGTGCCTATGGAACATATGTTTCCAGCTCGCCATCCTCCAAGTTTGAAGTTCGGATCAATTCCGTATCCGATCCAGATGGGGTAGGAGCGGGAACAAATCTGAATATTACACTCAGCAATTCTACTCCAAAACCCATCGCTCCACTATTTTTCGTCAAGTGGAACATTCTTCCCTACCTCTGGACGTCAAGCTCAAATTCGAGTCTTGCAGCATCGTCGACCGCATCGTACCTTGTAACGGCTAGCGACGCCTTGGCCGCGCTGCCGAGAATGGCGAACTTCAGGGTCTTCGTCTATGACGCAAACACCGGAAGTCTAGCCGGTGAATCTCTTCCATACACTGCAAACATTTCCCAGCCATCACTTGCAAATCCTTACTTCAGGTGGTGGACTTTGGATTTCGCAGCAGGTACGAAAGTTCCGTTCAGCTGGAAGCTAACCAAGACGAACTTAGACTCGCTCGCATCTGTCATTCAAGGTCTTGACCATAACCAGACCGCAGGGATAAGCTTCCAGCTCAACTACACGAGTCAGGCACTAAATCTGGAGAAGATAATGCTCTCTCAGAAGGTTCTCCTCAACGCTACTACCGTGAACCTCTCACTGTTCAATCCTATAGCAACAGACACCGGAACTAGGGCTGTCCTCGGGGTAACGGTGACAGATGGCGCCCACCAACTATCTTACATCTTTTCAAATACCACCGCGAAGTCGACATTTTTGACTTCCAGCTACAACATCACAAATATAGTTCCTGTCGCCGCTTCTGCCTGGACTACTGTATCCATTGATGGAAACCAGGCCTGGCTTGCTCAAGGCTGGGCAATTCCCAACCAGGTGACGTTTACGATCTTTCTGCAAGCCGACAGTGTGGGACTTTACTCAGCAAGTATCCGAGAGATAGCGTACCCTGTCTCTGGCCAAGTAAGTTTGTAGATTCGGGTCCAAATCTGTTCCTCCATTTTGACCCCGACCCCTGAGATTGAATTGTATATCTAGAGGTACCGTAGTGTCGCAAAAGGTTATTGGGTGTATGGTGCTGGCGCTCGGCCTTATATCGCGCCCAACTGTTCCAGCGGACTTGAGGTTCTGGCGGATAATGGTGGCGGTATTTGTTGGGGGCTACCGAATCGTCTAAGTTCATGCAGTCTTTAGGTGACTCCGCCTATACGAAGCTGCGAAAAATCGCTGACGACAGGGACATCACAGTGCAGGAGTTGATCAGAGCTATAGTCATACCCGACTGGCTGAAGATGGACGAGAAACAAGATGGAATAGATAGCCAG
>VBBR01000127.1 GCA_005881615.1 Candidatus Bathyarchaeota archaeon | reverse complement strand
TCGGCGTCACCAGTAGAGTCGCTTGGTAGCAGGTATTGACGTTTGTACTGCCAGTCTCGTTCACGGCGATGTCATAAACGATATGTTGTGCCGTGATCGCGGTGTTTGCAACGGACCCGACTCCAAAAAGAACTGGGGCAAAGCAAGATGTTCCCGCGGACGCGAAACCCGAGCTAGCTACGAAAAAACCCTTGTCAACGGCGACGAGATTGTTTGTTACATTCACTGCGCCACCCACCTCGGCCTGATATGTGGTTGGGGTAACGACGATTGTAGTGGCAGAAACGGAGACGATGCAAAGAACGAGTATGATTTTTGCTAAAACGTACCAGGTGAACGTTCCTCGCAGCCGTTTGCCGATCTTCGACGCCCTGTCCATCTTTACCCTTCTGCGTGGCTATTTCTGAGCCTGTTTGACTGTTGAGTTCCTCCGACTAGCAGATGAGGGTAACAGTTCTGATCAGCGGATCCGAGGCGATGCGCGGTTCGCAGTGGAGTGCGCTGGCCGGAACTCCCGCTCCCAGTACGCAAATTGCTTGAAACGCCGCCCCTCGTGGCGAGGGGTTGCCATCTGACGGGGTTCCTAGACGAGTCCTACCTTCGGACTTTGAATGGAACTTGCAGCGATACTGCTTGCTCGATGAGAAAAGAACGGGCTTCCGGGGTCTTCCCCGGAAATCCGGCTTAGATGCCAGAGGCTGGTCTATGTGATGGCTACGTAGACTGTGATCGGGGAAGTTAACGATGTTGCGCTGGTGTCGACGTATGCAGTGATGGTGCCAGTGCTTGAAACACCAGGCCCTGTGAGGGTGAAGGTCGCAGTGACCAAAAGGGTTCCCGAAGGACCTGTCCCGTTCCGGATTGTGATCGTCGCCGTATGGGCTGCGCTATCTGTTAGAGTGTCGGTGAAGGTGATCTGGTCAAACCAGTGGCCCGCAGTAAGCGCGTTGTTAACGTTGTTATTGTTCCCGGAGGTCGGAAATGTTGCAGAGGCGACGGCACCTGCGGTGTTGGCTACAACGCCCAGACCGTTGTCAGTCACCGTCATGGAGCCTGTGCTTGTGTGATAGGTTCCGATCTCTCCTGTATTCGCGGTAGGCGTTACTGTAAGGTTTGCTGCGAGAACACCAGCCACCATTCCTAACATGGCTACGACGACCAGTGCGAGTACGGGCACTTTCTTGGTAGTTGCTTTGCTTATCTTGGCTCTTAGATTGCTCATTCTTCAATCCTTATTTCGACGAGGAGAATATCGCGAACGATAAGCCACACGTTACTAGCGTGGACACTCCACGGTAGCCTCCAGATGACCCGTGTGCGAAACTATTCCTCTTCTCTCTTTGCTCTAGGCCGGTACTTCGGCTTTCTCTGCCACTTCCTCAACAACCGCATAACGGGCGGGGTTCTAGGATGATAACCAGATAGTTTCCTGAAGATGGACACTTTTCCATCGTGATCGGGGGCTAGATCTTCTGCGCCCAGACTCCACCGCTTGACGGACTTGAGACCTTGCTCATCTGCTTCTTCGGTTAGCGCTAGTTCTTGCCCTGAATGTTTGAGGAGAGTCGATTCTATTTGTCTGGCCGAGTCAAACTCTACCTTTCTCTCAACGAGTTCCATGTAGACCTGGTTCAAGAGCTCGTGATAGGGCAGCGGTTCTCGGCTCTTTGAAAGGATTGAGAGGGCTGATCTCAGCATGGCTCTCTCCTGTTTCGTCATCTTGGTCAGACCCCAGTCAGGCTGGGTGCTGACAGTGAGCTGCGGAGGAATGTCCGGGAATGAAGATTCACTCTCAATGGCCTGTTCAAGGACAGGCGTTGGTTCAGGACCTTGGACACCCGATTCCGAAGGAGAAAGGGGTTTCTTGAATCGCAGTTGTGTCTCAGGCTTGCCTGGAGCCCGATATATGGTTCCCGTATCCTCGATGGAAAAGCCTGTCCATGTGAGGAGCTTCTGGAACCGGTCGCTTAAAGTGGAGGCCCATGAGGGCAAGATGATGCTGATTATCCCGCCTGGCTGGACTGTGTGATAGATTTTTCCGAAAGAATCGAGCAACTGGTCGTCTGTCGTGTTTTCAGGGTCTCGACTTAGAGGGTTTAGATCTCGATCGGCTGTGGAGAGCCACGCGTGCCGGTAAGGAGGTATCAGGAAGAACTCTTTGACGCCGGGAATCTCGATCGTGGCTAGTAGCCCTCGGTCCTGGAGCATCCTGAGGATTATGCTGACTCCAATGACTGTGAGGCTCAATAGTCCGAGATAGAAGTCAAGGTTGAGCGAGGCTGCGAGAGATGGATTCAGGTATGTGTTGAGATCGGTTCCGAGGACTCTCCCGGGATACGACACTGTCCCGCTTGTAGGAGGATTCGCGCCGTAAGCCGCGACTAGTGCGGCCTGACCTGCGTGAACGAGGAGGAAGAGGCTGAAGAAGAGCTCTGTGAGACTTGCGAGACTAAGCCACGCAGCGAGGGGACGCCACCAGGCTGTGGGCCGGAAGGACGATGCGAGCAATGCGCCGGAACATAAGATGAGCAGAACACGGGTGAGAGCGCCTAGAATGGACGCGAGTGGAATGGTTGCGGGAATACCCGTGGCGTCGATCTGAAGATAGAACGGGGAGACTTGGATTGACAACACGTGGCTGTTTGTTGGGCTTGTTAGCGTCCACCAGGGTTCATTGCTGAGTCCTAGAAAGCCGGCGACTAGGCCCGCGATAAAACTGGGTAGATCGATTCTCTGGAGAAGCTTCTGGTCTGAGTTCTGAATTGCGGTCTCCGTTGTCTTTCCCTAGTCTTGATCGTCCAGAACCATGGTACAGTCGTGGTCCTGTTGGCTGTATTCCCAGCTCGGCGCGCATAGGTCTCGCGTTACTGTTTTGGTTTCGACAAAGTCCTTTGAACTGTAGACGCTCCACGCGAGTCTTGGCATTGTCTAGCGTGGAAGACTCACTCGAAGACCCATTCCAGTTGTTGCAGAAAAGAAAATGGTTGCCCGGTGTGAAAAACGGGCGATTTGGGAGTTTAGGCTTTAGGTTTGCGTCGCAGGTACATGAACCCGCCGAATCCTGCTAACAGTCCACCAAGACCGAACAGTAGAATTCCGGTTCCGGACTCGATTACGCCGACGATTCCAGCGTTGCTCGAGCCCCCTCCGATGTTAACCTGGGTTGTGAGTGCTGCGTTTGCGTCGTTCTGGGAGTTCTGGTAGTGTGATTTGGCACCGCTATAGTCTCCGGTACTCCAGCTTGTGTCTCCGAGAGTGCGTTCGGCTGTTGCCTGGGCCCGTTGCGCTAACGCCGTCTCATCGCTAAGTGCTCCGCCAGCAGTTATGGCAAGGGAAGCTGCGTTCCTAGCCTGAGCCGCTGAATACTGGTCGGCCGAAAGGATTGAGAACGAGCCGACTCCGAGTGGGAAGCACGATTTGGTAAAGCTTGCTCCAAAGTTGTTCTCAGCGTCACCCACATTGCAACCAGAAACGAAGCCGCTCGAAGGGCCGTCCCAGACTTCAACAGCATAGGTGTGAGCTGTGTTCGGAGCGCTTGCTGAGGGGATTGGAACGGAGAAGGATATGGAAGCAATTTGGCCAGTCGTTATGGTGGTGATACTGGAGTTCTGGTAGTAGAGCTGCCAATCGCCCTTGAATCCAACTGTCACGTTTCGCTGGTAGGCCGGATTGTTAAAGAGACTACCCGCTATCGCCGCGTTGACCGTAATGCTGCTTCCACCTTGAACGATTGTTCCGCTCGCTATTCCAGGCGGTAAGGATGGGCCGCTGTAGGTGTTGCCAATTATGAGCGAGTTGTTTCCGGTGGTGAAAGCGTGTGCCTTGTTGATGTTAGCCCCAGGTAGTGCTAGTCCTACAAGTAGTAGGCTTAGAGTCGCGATTACGATTTTTCTTCTTTGCATGGCGTGTGCTTCCGGACAGCGCTGATAAAGAATGCGCTGAAACCTAGAATATTGCGAGGAAGTTACAGTGATGCGTCAAATCTTTGCATATGGCGATTATCGATACGTCTGCTGGTTGCCTGAAACGTGTTAATCCGAACGTCGCGGGATTGGGAGGAGCGGTCTTCACGTTGGTTTCACACTGTTGCGGTTCTTGTTACGAAGATGGTCGTTCCTGTAGTGCGAGTGGCGTTTGGCCCAAACTCTTACAAGAACCCTCGACAATGTTTCGAGGCTGGGAGTAGTCGAAAGAAAGTGCCGCGGAATAACAAAAAGTTCATGCAGACTCTCGAGACCGAGACGTATCATACGATTTCGAAGGAGGCTTCGCAGCGTGGCGCGACTGTCCAGGAGCTGTTACGGGCCGTGATCATCCCCGAGTGGTTGAGCGAGAACCGCAAGAAATGGAGCAAGTAGCTATTCACAGCTCCATTGTTCTATCTTCGTACTTTTTTTTCCAGAAATGAGCGAGCAACAATCGACGGCTCGTTTTGCCCGATTTTTCCTTTTGTCTAAATTCTCATCTTTTCGAAAATTATTGGGACACGGCAGTTGAGAAGGGGGTCAACAGGTTGAGTGCGAGCCCGAAGAAATTGGAGCGATGTTCCGGGCGGATACGCTTTTCCTTTTCAACGCCGTGTTGCGCCAAATCGAATTAGGCTGTAGAACTATTTGGGCGCCACGTGTACAATGTGTTCATTCATAACACACCCTTTGCTAGGGCGGGCTTGAAGCTGGAGAGATTCCCGGAGGAAGACGCTCTTGCATCGCGGGACCATGATCAGAATCCGTGTCTTTTTTTCCACAACCCATTTCTGTCCGGGCATGATTCTGGGCGTGTTTCTTTGAAATAGACGTGGTATCTGCTTGTTTTGCTTCTTTCGATCCCCGCGGATTCCCACTTAGGATAAGCGTGGAGGATCATGTTCTGGAAATCGCGGGCTTGGATTCTGGATCATGGGTGATAATGGGCGATCTTTCTATTCCCCTACGGATATAGCTTAGTTTGTGGTATGTTGTAGGTTATGGTTGAGGAGGTTAGTATCGCCGGGCTTCGGGCGAGGAAGGCAGCGAGGGAGGCAAGGGTCCTGGCCGGGGTCCAGTCTGTGGTCATCTTTCTACTCCTGGTCTTCGCAGCTGAGGAGTACGATCACAACGAGTACTTGCAAGCATGGGCTAGTGTGCACCTGGGCGGCTTCGGGTTCCTGTTTAATGGGACCTTGGCAGCGTTCTATGCGGGCGTGTTGATAGCGGTCCATCTCAACCGGCCAATGCCGGCTGTCGTGAGAAAGGAGCGGAGACGGGAGGAGATCCCCGTTGCACCGGAGACCCAATAGAGCCTGGGAATCGCGGTTCCGTGAAGGGCGGGGCGCGAGAAAAACGGCCACCTAGGGGGGTCGTAGAGTAGTTAGCGAAAAAAAAATAGTTGCGTGAAAAGAAGAGTCAGAGAAGAAAGAATTGTTTCGGAAAAATTCCTCCCGCAGGCTAGGGGCGAGGATAGGAGATGATCTCTTCAGCCTGTGGACCTTGTAACAAGGTCTGGATCGTTCCTTGTGTCAGGTTGAATGAGAGCGAGATCTCCGGACATGGTATACTTGACTGTGCGCAGTGGTCGAGCCTTGGGTTCGCGAAAAAAAGGAGAAGATTCAGATGTTAAGCCCTTCGATCCATGCCTTGGTGGTGTTAAGCCAGGATAGGTTCGGCGACTGTGTCATGTACTTCTGCTCGCCTTCGAACATGACGTTTCCCTCTGGGCCTCTGTGACCCTTGCCGTGGCCTGTGACCACGACCATGTCCTTGCCGACCATCTGGATGCCTTTGCCTTCCCACTCGCTCGTACCGTCAGTCTTCATGTGGATACTGACTGTCTCCATGAAGTTACCTTGATACTTGCCGGTGATCTGGCCTACGTCGTTGTTCTCCATCTTGACGCCGCTAGAGCTGATGTCTTTGATGCTGAAGCTGTCGGTCTTACCGCGCAGCTCGGCGATTACCTCGCCTTTGCTTTGTTGTTGAGATTGCATAGTTACTCGCCGAACAGGGCTCTGAGCCTACTATAAGAATAGGCGTTTATATGCTCAGGACCTTAGGCGCACCGCGACATTGTGCACCAGAACACGGGACTCGGTTTGGGCTTCAGCATTATAACCGGAATAGCGGGGGAGTCGGGTTATGGGTGACAGGATGGATATGGACCAGTTGAGGCAGGAGCAGTTGGTGAAGAGGACGCGGTTGCTGGTATGGGCAGAATCGCTTGTGATTCTCGGTCTTCTCATCTGGGTTTCCCTGGAGTACGAGAACAATCTCTTCCTCCAGTCCTGGGCGAAATCGAATGTTGGACCCCTAGGCTTCCTGCTCAACGGGACACTGGCAGGATTGTACGCGGGAGCACTGCTAGGATACTCGGTGGCAAAGTATGCGGGAAGAAGGTCGGAGGAGGAAAAGATGCTGGAGTTGCTCAAAAAGAAGAGCCTAAACTAGACGTGGACGGCGCGAGACTCAGGTATGCCCTGGAGCCCTACGAAAATTTGTTTTTCGATTTCAAAACCGGTTTCAAGAACCGGTTCAAAAACTGGTTTTCAGAGTGTGGCTTAGGAAACCGTTTCAAATGTGATTTTCGAGTGTTCTTCTCGGGGAATTGTCTGTTTCCCCGATATTCTGGCCAGGGATCAGGTTAGGCCTGTTTTGGTGCTTCTTCTGTCTTTTTCGGTTTTCTTCGGAACGGGTTACGCAACTTTGTCATTCACCTGTAAGTGAGACGTGGTTTCGCTGGTTATAGATGTTTTGGGGGATTATCCCTCAGATCACGCCTCTTTCGGGCATAAACCGCCCGGGAAAACCCATTATGGGCACGTTTCCTATGGAACACCGCGTGGAATCATCAAATGATACGAACGAGGGATTGAAAGGTTGCTTCCATGCGTAGTCTAGGAGCCTTCGTGAAACCGGAGTATTAGCCCGAATGCTAGGTTCTATCCGCAACAATCTTAAGCCTGATCGGCTCTGTCCATATTATCGCCCTTGGATCCAGTCGCAGAATTTAACGAAGCCGATGAGATAGCGAGAAGAATTCTGACCCGAAAGACCGTCTCTGACGACGAGTTCAGGTACGTAGTGATGTTCAACCTCACCGCCATGACCCAGCTATTGTGGGAACTCTCCAACAACCAGCTGGACCGCCCGAAGAACAACCTTGGCCCAAATCGAACGGTATCAGAGTCCCAGGGAGGCGCTAGAAAGATCAAAGACAAGGTCATAAAACTGGTTCCGATAGCAGCTATAGCAGCGTTCTTGGCTGGACTAGGATTAGGCTACGTAATCCCCTGAAACGTAACATAGGGCAGATGACCGGCAATCCTCGGGCGTCATTGCAGCTTTCGTGGACGGGGGAACCCGGGGGATCCACCTACGAAAATAGCTACTGACGGGTTGGGAATCCTAGCTCGGCTCGCGTTTTGAGACAATTTCTCTGGCAAGAAAATGAGTCTTATGCTACTCGGTGCGGTCGTCAGTCCTGGGGTTCCTCCTCTTCTCGTGTCATCACTTCGTCGAAGTAGTTTTCGAGAGCTTCATCCCATCGTTCTTGCGGTAGCTTATCGTCGAGTTCTTCCTTCTTTCTGCGCCAGGGGTGGACTAGGTAGAGACAGAGCAACGTTGCTCCAAGATAGAAGCCTGCACCCGGGAGCTGGAAGGCTGCGAAGATGCCCAGAAAGAGAAAGACCCAGAGCGCGACTCCTACTAGGACAAGAAGAGTGTTCCAGGTTCCAGTCCAGCGGCTGTCCACGGAAAAAAACTCACGAGGCGACAATATAAGTGTACATCGAGAATGCCCCTGGGGAAACGGAACAGCCTCGGTACTGGTCCAACCTCTCTGATAGCGCCTAAAATAGCTCCATTGTGCGTGTAAAAATAGTCCGGAACGAAAAATGGGGGAGGGAAAATTTCACTGTGTGCTGGTGTGATTCAGCTCTACCGGCAGGTAGTGATTGTACACCCGTTATGCGCTGCGTAGGCAGATGCGTCTAGGATATCGATCGTGTTGTCGTAGTTGATATCAGGGCCCTGGTTGGGATTGTTGAAGGGTGCAGGAGCAGTGTTACCGAGGTGTGCCGATACAGCGGAAAGGTCGCTAATGTCTACTTTTCCGTCGCCGTTGACATCCGGATTGTAGGGGGTAGGCCACGGAGGTGGGACTCCGAAGAAGTAGCCCACGATCAGGAGGTCGGTGAAATCAACGCGGCCATCTAGGTAGGGCTTGTCCTGGGGATTCCAGCTTGAGTTGAGTTTAGAGCTGTAGTATTGACTGATAATGTTCCCGTCTGCCGAATTTACGACAAAGTCTCCATTGACATCACCGATCACGTTCACTCGAAGTGTACCACACTGTCCTGTATTCTGGTCGCAGTAGCCGTACACGCCGGCTGTGTCAAGGGTGAAACTGAACTTGATCGTTGGGGTCCCGGAGAAGACGGGTGATTGGATGAGTGTCGGGGTGAATATGACAAGTTGATGTGCGGCTCCATCGCCGCTGTTGAGAAAGGCGGTCACGTTTGTATCATCATAGATTGAAATCGTGGGGTTAGTACTGGTAGGTAGATCATGCCAGCCAGCGGCATCGGCTCTTAATCCAATGGTGCGGTTCCTTGTCGGAAGTGCGTGTGCCAGTGTAAGGAAATGGGTTGCGGTCAAGGGTGTGAGAGCTAGCATGGCGGAGACTGCGATCAAAGCTACCACTCTCCATCTTCGTCGGGAGAGTGCTTTTGGTTTGTCTAGGTTCATTTTCTGTTTTTCAACCTCGCTATTTTTGCATCATCGCGTCGTGCTCAAGCATTTGATGCGGGTGTTGAACATATTTGATAGACGTGGACGAAATTCTCCAGGAAAAGTGAAAAGGTGATTGCGTGTGTGTCTTTTTTTTGGCGGCGTGCGAGGGAAGTTCAAGACAAATTGATTCCTGAGGGGATGAGAAAGATCCCGCGCAGAACTTGGCCTTTGGGGGAGATCCCTTTCCCAGGGTTCGTGCAGAGTACTCCTAGAGAAGAAGCGGGACTGAAGCCGGGCGACCATGTGGTGTACAAGGCAGACCACGGTCGCATCGAAGTAGTCAAGATATCTGGACTCCGCGAAGCCTTCTCCCGCAAGAAAATTGCAAAGATAACCTTTGAAGAGTTCGAAAACATGACAGGCGAAGTCCTAGGCGAGTAACTGTTCCAAAATCAGGGGCTGCTGAAGAGTATCTTGTCATCTCTTTCGCTGGGCACATGTTGCCCTTATGACTGATTCTGCTCTAGATCAGGATGAGGGGCAAATGGGACTCCTCGGGAATATGTAGGGATTACGAGCCGCGAAGAGAACGATTCGCTTAGTGGGAAGAGCATTCCCGGGTTTGCAAAGATTCTCCTCCTCGTTCAAACCCTGATCATACTGTTCATGTCCTTCTGGATCTATCAGGAATACCAGAACAACACTTACCTCCAAGCGTATGTTAACGGGAACCTCCAAGCAAGCTCCTTCACCACCCTAGTCTTCATCTCCATAGGCCTGTTCACAATCGTCGCTATCGGGTTGTTTCTGAAACTGCGGAGTACTAGGAAAGAGCTTGAAGGTGTTCTTTCAACTGGAACGATCGGATCTGGTGGAACGCGTCGTGGTCAAGCCGGGGATTCGCGAGCGGAAGAGCATCTCATCGAGATGATCCGGAAAACCACGCCTATTATGAACTCTGGGACGAGTGGCCCGATGCCTATGCTTAGACGTAGAGACTCGCAATACTCCCGGGAAGAACAAGGCTCCAGCCAATAGAAAGATCGAGTTAAAGGTACTTTCATCTGGGTCCGGCGAGCGCCGCTCTCGCACATCGGGGTCTTGGAAAAGTTATACGAACTTATTTTCGAGATCCTCTTTCTGTCCGAACCCTGTTTTGGGTTTGTTTTCTTGAGACGGGCTTGTTATCGGCGAGTCTTGCAGTCTTCGATCCCCCGTGCGTTCCCCATTGGGATCGGCGTGGAATATCCTGTCGTAGAAATCATATGCTTGGATCTGGAATCAGGGCTGACAATGGGCGATTTGCTGTCGGGAATTTCCTTCCACGAAGGAAGACGGGCTATGCGAGGACGGTTGAACGTGGGTTTCTCAGCGTTTTCATGAAAGGCGATTTTGGAATATCGACAGTGTCCTTGCAACATGATGGACAATTGTTCTGCGTCTCGAAAGAGCCGCGCTGCCATCATACTATTGGATCCGCTTGACCAACGACCGTTGCTGTCCATTCTCTTAAGGAGGAGCCACAAGACCTGCCTAAGGGGCAAACTTGATCCGCGGAATTCTTTTCGACTACGGAAACACTCTCGTTCGTGTCAGAGATGGGGCGACCGTCCTGAAAGAGGTGCTAGCAGACCTTGGCCACGAAATAGACGCCGGCGATGCGTTGAAGGGAATGGAAGCATTTACCCAGCATTGGCACAAGCACTACTCAGGGCTTCCAAGGGGCGAGCGGTGGACCGAGAAGATCAGGCTTGATTGCGACAAGGCCATCCTGCAGGCGATTGGACTAAGCAGAGACCAAGATGCGCTTGCGAGAGAAGTCGCCCAGCGATGGGATCTGTGCGAGAGGCAGGGACCCTATGAGGACGTGAAACCAACGTTGGAGATTCTGGAGAAGATGGGGCTTAAGCTAGGCGTCCTAAGCCAGAATCCAATGACTGGACGCCAACTCAACGATGACCTCAAGACCCGCCTTATCGCAACATTCTTCTCAGTTGTCCTTACTTCGGAAGATGCTGGATACGACAAGCCAGATCCACGATTTTTCGAAATCGGGTGTAAGATGATCAAGTTGAAGAATACGGAATTATGGTACGTTGGCAATAGATATCACGAAGATGTTGTAGGCGCCCGAAACGCTGGAATCACGCCTGTGTTGGTTGAGAGGGGACGAAGACACAGGCCGAGGGATTGTCTCGCGGTGACGGGCTTACTTTCTCTCCCGTCACTATTGAAAGAATGACGGATCCCACTCAAGAAGGACAGGAATGGTCATAGTCAAACGCGCTTCAAACAAGATTTAGCAAGCACTCCTCAGATACGTTTGGGGGATGACACAGATCTGCTTTACGTGGCAAACCAAGGCGACAACAGCGTTTCTGTGATCGACGCCTCAACTAACACCGTCATAGCCACCACACCCAACGTCGCGACGGGTCCGCCCACAACAGGCAATGTCTATGGCCTCCTGGGCGTGACTCTGGACCAGCGTCGAAACCTAGTGTACACCTCGAATTCTGCTAAATCACAAGTAACCGTCATATCCAGCGCATAAAACAGTCCAAAAACATAGTCGACCCGCGAACGCCTCTCCCTTCTTTCTTGTGAGCCACTACCCAGGGCCCATACTGGAATACGCCAAGTATACAAATCGGAACAGATATTCTACATTCGTCTTGACGATCGTCTCTTGGCTCGAAAGGATCCCTCGGTTCGCGAAGATCATCATATTGCTGCAGACTCTGCTCAACATGCTACTCTCGTTATGGATCTATGAGGAGTATCTCCACAACCGATTCTTCCAGACATACCTTAGCAGTTCCCTTCAAGGAGCCTCCCTCGCCACGGCAATCCTTGTCTCTACAGGAGCGCTAACTATCGTCTCAATTGTTCTCTTCGTGAAATGGTTCAGTTATAGGAGGGAACTTGATCGAATCCTTTCAATAGGGAAGATCAGACCTCAGCGAAAACTATCGGTTAACCGGCTGAAGAACGCGTTGTCAACATTGTCCCGAAAGATACGCCGATCCTGATAGCCTCATTCACAATCGTCGCCGTACTCCTCTGCACTAGACCACGAAACTACAGGAAAGAACTCGAAGAGATTATTGCAGAACAAGTCAGGAGAAAACCTCACATGACGCGAGACAGGATCGAAGAAGACCCCTTTTTCCAGACCCATTTTCTGTCTGACGGTGATTATGGGTGAGACAGGCGAGTCAGGGCGTAATCTGGGCTGGAACGGCTCGGGAGTTTGCTCG
>VBBR01000020.1 GCA_005881615.1 Candidatus Bathyarchaeota archaeon | reverse complement strand
GAAAAGATACGACAAAGTTGTCAGAAAACTAAGCTCGAAGATTACCAGTGAACTCCCACTGGTAAGGGAAGACGCCTCCAAAGTGGAGGAGTTGCACGTCGTCAGAAGAGACTGCAAACAACTCCGCTATGTTCTAGAAATGGGCGAATTCTCTAAGCCACCGAAGCCTCTAGTGACGCTCCGATCCTGGCAGGATCTACTTGGCACAATACGCGACCACGATGTGATGATCACACATCTTCGAGGGCTCAAGCAATCCCCTGAGATTCTGTCGGCATTGAACACCGAAATTGAGAGTCGGAATAACAGCTATCGGAAATTCGTTGAGACATCGAGAGAGAATCCCACCTCTAGGTTTGCTGCCAACGCCTAAGGTTATCCTAGTTCGGCAAACTCATTAGCCACTGGTTCTTAGTCAGGGTCGTAGGTTCCAATGAGTACTCTTCTATGAGATAGTTGGCCATGGACGCGACGTCATTGATACTCCTGGTCTCAGCCCTCGGAGAAGGTGAAGTTAGAACGTCCTCCACCTCCAGCTGGTAGAGTTCATGGCCTCGATGGGTACTACTATCCATCATCACCGCGTACTCTCGGTTCCCCCCGTCCCGTTCGACCATGAAGTATTTCCTTCTCCTCGTGAGAATCTTGTAGGGCATCTTCAACATGTCCGGCTGAATAGGCTCCTCGATTTCCCGCCTCTTGATCACGTTACCGAGTCGATAGGGATCTTGCACGACCTGAAAGTTCTCCTTGATCGTCGCGGACCTTGCTTGACCACTGGTTTCAAACCTGACGTATTCGTGAGTGGGTACCTGGACGTAGTGGTAGAGCCTGCCAGTCTCCATGACACTGGGGTAGGAGTTGGATAGCCTGAATCCTTCGATCTTGCCTTCGGAAAGATCGGTTCTTATCTTGGGAAAAATGTCCTGGTCTTCTGAGTCAAGAGCAAGTTTCGCTTTGATCTCAGTGTTGTGATTTGGTTCCTTGTACGCCTCGCCTGATTTCCTGGCCCTGTCTTCGATGAGATTGAAGATCGTTGCCTTCTTTGAAATGCCCTGTTCGGCGTTCTCTTTCCTGAGGAGACCGTGGATCTTTCTGACAAGTGGGGAACTTGTTCTGCCCGGCGGTATCTTGAGCTCCACAATTGCCCGGTTCGAAGCCCCAAGCGCTGTCCCTGTGAGTCCTTCGAATGTGAAGTACCGCACATCTTCATCCATTGTAACCCGCGCGCCTCGATCACTTTCAAGAAAGTGATTCCTAGAATAACTGGCCGCGGCATAGATGCCGAGTTTGTGCGGAATCCGGACACGGCCGAGCTGGCGCATTCGCCTTACCCTCGACAAGATTTCTCGGAGGGGTAGCATCTCGTTCCGTCGTTTGTGCCTGATGAACCGGCCGTGTTCCGACCGGGTGTTCTTCACCTCGAAAATCCATTTGTCGCCCAGCTTGAGCTTGAAACGTTCCTTGAACGGTTTTTGCTCGTATCTTCTTCCTCTGATCGAGAAGGTGAATGGGACTTCGTGCTCTTCATTGTTGAAGTATAGTGTTTGGTTGACGGGGTTGGGAAAACTGTTCAGGCTCATCAGCTCGAAGAGGTTAAGCTTGAATCTCTGAGCCCTGTGAGCATCTATGTAGTACCGAATTTCGGCCCTCACCTGGCTTCGCAGATATTGCAGCTCCTCTAACCATTGTTTTTCCCGGGAAACGTTGGGAAAGAGGATTTTCAAAACGCGCGCCTCATAAAGTAGCTGAGCCTTTGAACCGGTATTCGCGAGTACCCCTCTAAACGGATGCCTCCGTAGACTCCAGAGCCTCCTTTTGGCTTGTACCTCCGGATTCAGTGCCGGGGGCCGCCCGACTTCGCGAAGGCCCAGACGATCTATTTGCTGTCTGGGGTTCGGACTCTCAAAAGTCTCAGAATGGCTCTTCTATCTGGGACAATGCTGAGATTGGAGACATCAGATTCCCAATACACCTGCTCAGCCTCCTTAGACTCGATTCTACCGTTCCACTTTTCAACATGGAAATAGTGAACTCTCTGCCTCTCACCGTTTGTTGCCTTAGCTAGACTCTTCTGGACAAGTCTCGCTTTCTCGACCTCGATACCAAGCTCTTCCTTCATCTCTCTTCTCAGAGCATCCTCTAAGGTCTCACCAGGGTCCACGTGCCCTCCGGGGATCTCTACGTATCCCGAATCGGCCTCATCACAAGCGCGTCTCTTCTCCACGAGGAATATTCTCCTCTCCATCAATATTCCAGCCACTACGTCGGCGATCTTGCTAGGGGTAGGCTTCGCTCGTTCGGGCATAGGTTTGAGTGTTGACGCTTCAACTCAATATGTCTAACTGACAAGATTTTGCGCGGAAAATGGATTTCAGCTAACCGGATTCGCAGAGCCAGATTGTTCTCCCTCCGCAGAGGAGACGATTCCGGGCCGCTCTTCAGCACGTGTTGCTGGGTCCGAATCTGAGCGTGACGGCTCAACCTTTGGTTGCTGATCTGTCTTGCGAGCTTCATGTTCCTCGCACCACTTGGTGAACGCTTGGACAGAAGCCTGGCTCAGAGAACCCCGGCGGTATCCATAGACGCTCATAGCCAGCATCCTGAATCTCTTGTCAAGTTCTTCGGGTAGGTACACTTTCAGTTCGGCCATTGGGCGGTCATCTCCTTCTCACTATAGGGACAAAGGGACATCGCTAAGCATGGAGTGTAACGCTGAGAGTCGGCGAAGGGTTCCGCCATCGGCTAATCCGGGGCGGGTCTAGTTGAGTCTTGGAAAAGTGGTTTTGAGATGCCTGCCAATAAACAGGACCCGTTCGGCGACTTTCGGCCCGTAATGCCATCGATCATACGACTCCTTGCTGGAATCATCGTGCTCATCGTTGTCCAGAGCATCGTCCTGGGCTTCCCAGGAATCAGCCAAACAGTGCCCGGAACATCATTCAGCGTCGCGAGCTTTGCAATCTTTACGGTCGGGCTAGTAGTAGCCGCGGTCGTCTTGAAGTACGGAACACAATTGGCCAGCGCGGTCTCCGACACCTACAAGGCTTACAGAGCTTACGCACCGATCCTGGCTTGGATCTTCCAAGTGATGGCTCTATACATCCTCTACAGTGTCAGCAAGACAATGGTGATCGGTTTCTTCGCCAGCGCGCCATGGGCGTATCCGTTGATTTTCCTCGCAATGGCTCTCATACCGACCGTCAAAGTAGTCGTAACAGTCGTACACGCACTGGAAGGCCAGAACGCCCACAAACAAACCGTCACCAGAGATCAATACTAAGGCCAGCTAACGAAATACAAGCAAACAGCGACCCGACGAGGGTCCAATCTCCAATATTTCTTTCCGTATCCGTTCCGGTTTTCTGATCGACTCGAGCATAGCTGCGATCAATTGATCGCAACCCTAACGACTACCGATCCTATTCCTTGAATCGACATGGCTCATCCCTATCGATAGGCAAACGGGGGTTCCCAGCCCTTGCTGCCACCTGGTAGCAGGTCGAAGAAATGCCAGACGACATTCTAGTCGTCGCCTGGTCCGAAAACATCCTTCGAGACACGGAAAATCCTGCCGTTCTTGACGCGCTTGAAGACTGACTCTCCTGGGACCTTTATTCCGTCCTTCTTCTCCTATCCCAGGTCCATGGAGAACGGGGTTCCTTTGCCGGAAAGCATCTTGAACCTCCAACCTCGGCCCGTCGCGAACTTTTGCTGGACAGATGGAGAGTCTGGGGAAACGACGGCAAAGGCCGCACGATCCTCGAGGTGCGGTAGTACCCCGTCGAAACCGTCAGCCCACATGGTACAATAGGGGCATCCTTGTCCCATATTGTGGATCAGGAACAACTCGTCCTTCTCCCCGAATAGACTTGAAAGACGAACCTTCTTGTTACCCCAGCCAATGAGTTCATAGTCTTCGACCTTCTCACGAGCCGTCTTAGTCTTCATGATCACCGCTATAACGCCCCATTTCCCAATAACCATAGAGGCTTCCAGATTGCCTCTGACAAGACATCCTTGGACGGGCTCCGAGAATCAAAGTGCCGGCCTTCCCATTTCATCACCAAGGTCTAGCTTCATAACTACGATGAGGAGTCATCGACGGGCTCGCGAATTGTCTCGGACAAGAAGACGTACAGTAAAACCACCAGGATTCAGGGGAAGATTCTACCAAGCTCCTCGAACCAAAGCAGGCGGCCCCCGGAAATGTGCGAGGTGCGGCAAGGTAACCGTGGTTTCCAAGCATGGACTCTGCCCCGACTGCAAAAGGACTCTTGGAAAATGGGTGTAGGGGTTCCGATAACTTATCTTCGGATGGCTCTCTGACGTAAGCGGGAGGGCTTGCGGGGAGAGACTCCAATCAGACAAACGACTAGAACGCAAGCTCTGGTGCGGTAAATGTAGAATAGTAATGGACCGAGACATGGTTGCAGCGATCAACCTGGCTCGGCAGGGACGGGTGAGGTTCGCACGTTCCCGGCCTCCCATCCTTCTAGAGGCGCAAGGCGGAGCAGTTGAAGCAGGAAGGGGAACCCGACGCCTACGGTAATCCCTAGAGTCGATGCCCCGAAGCTAACTCACCAACAAAGAGTTAACAGAACCGGAAAGCTCGAAATAGACCGCCACAATCATACTTGGAAGCACAATTATGTCCCAGGAGAAGAGGCTCAGGTTCCGGATCAGGACCCGTGACCAAGAAATCGAGCTCGAAGGAGATTTCGAATACGTCCGCGACAAGTTCGAGAACCTGGTCGAGAGCTTGCGACTCAAAGATGGAATAATACAAACGAAACCTGAAACAGTTCAGACCCTAGATACCTCTGAGCCCTCGGACTTGCTAAAGGGAATAGTACAGTTTAGCGGAGAGGGACGGCCCTATCTCACTGTCCCAGCCGATTCTTTGTCGGCAAAGGAAGCTCTCGCGCTCGTACTCTACGCAACCCACCCCAAGACGTTCGGAGACGACGAACTAAGCACCCTCCTCGGATCCTCATGGAAGACAACCAGCGGAGCTGTCGTAAGGGCGCGAGCAAGCGAGCTGAAACGTGAAGGCAAGCTGATCGCAGAGAAAGGCTCCTACGTTCTATCGGGAGCCGGGGTCCAATGGGTCACTGGAGAAGTCATACCCGGCCTCAAGAAGACGATCCAGTGAGAAGCAACTTTCTAGCCATCCAATGACTCGATCAAGTTTAATCTCGCACGGCAAATAGGCTAGGATTGGTATTTTGCAATTACAAGAGACGGCGAACCCTTCAAGATTGATGGGAATGCAACTCATGACCGAAGAAAACTACCGCAATTTCATTTCTGACAACCAACATGTGAAAATAGAAAACGTTGATGTAGAGATAGGTAAACCGTGGCGAATCAAGGAGTTTGGCCCCGCAAAGGATTACAAGCCAGAAGAATTCACGGTTTGGAGCTTCCCTAGTAGAGGGGATTGGGCCACACATTCGGGAAATTACCGAGGAAACTGGAGCCCCTACATCCCGCGAAACTTGATCACGAAATATTCCAAGCCCGGAGAACTTGTCCTGGACCAAATGTGCGGAAGTGGAACCACCCTTGTGGAAAATAAACTCCTAGGCCGAGATGGAATCGGAGTGGATGTCAACCCAGACGCCATTATGGTAACGCAAGACCGGCTGAGTTTCGACTACAACACCCTTGATAGACGGCGTCGTGTAGAGACTCGGACATATGTAGGCGATGCACGAAACCTAGATTTGATCGGTGACGAGACCGTTGACCTCATTGCGACCCATCCACCGTATGCTGGAATCATCTCATACAGCGGGAAACGGATAATGGACGACCTATCTCGTCTGAAGCTTCCTGCCTACATTGATGCAATGAGGAAAGTCGCGGCTGAGTCATATCGAGTTTTGAAGAACAACCGATACTGCGGGGTTCTCATAGGAGATACACGAAAAGGACGCCATTACATTCCGATCTCGCTCGGGGTTTTACAGGCATTTCTAAGCGTCGGCTTCATCCTCAAAGAGGACATTATTAAACTGCAACACAAGACGATGACAACTCGGCAGAAATGGCGGGGACATAGCTACGACTTCTATAAGATCGCTCACGAACATCTCTACGTATTCAGAAAGCCAGGGCTCGACGAAAAAACCGCACCGCTAAAGTATAGTAAGAAATGGTGGTGATCGACGATTAAGGATAACCCGTCGGATTTAATGAGAAGCCGATCTCGGTTTTACCATGGAGAAAATCGAGCCATGGTTCTTCCCAATTCCGCTCGAAATGAATAGATCACGTTTAACTCTCTTACTCAGGGTAAGATAACTCGGATTAGGAGCGGGAGCGTACCCATGAAACACGGTCTCAGGAACGGTCTCATACCACGCTCTTGCCTCTGAGAGTGAAAAGCTCACTAACAAGTCCCGGTCCACTCGCAATTCTTGTAATAAACGATTTTCAACTTCATCTGTTGGTTGGTTGCCCTTGACATGTTCCACGTATTCCCCGTAGAGTGGGTTTAGCTCGTTTTCATTGTTGAGCAGGGCGAGGAAGTAATAGTAGACCTCATCAGCAGAGCTTGTAAAGAACCGGCCAGGAACATCCGCCTCTTGTCTAACGGGTAGAGTCCCATTTGCTGTTACTGTTCTCGATCTATCATACTGGAGCTGGCTGATTGTTTCAAACAGAATGAAACCACTATCCGGATTACATAGACCTCTTATCTTACGCGAAGGATCGGACCCGTAATATGAGTCGACTTTCAGATCAATTGTCCGTTTCTGAGCGTTTGGAAGATTGAGAACGAGGAGGATCCCTTTATCGTAGAACTCGGAATTGGAATGAACATCCCGAAGATCCCTGCTATCTTTGTCCTTCGTCAAGTAGCGTTTGACTACCGTCATTCCAAACCATTCGAACTTCTTTGCAACCCGACTAGTGTGAACGGAGTACTCTGCCAAGAGAGATCAAGAAGCGATCAGAAACTAAGAGACTTATCTCTTACGAGATTCCCCTTGGGGAACACCCTATACCAAAATGTTGGGAGCCTTGCTAACGACGCTAGCTGAGTTCTCAGATTGCTTGTTGCGGTACAACAGATACGCGCTGGTCAGGCTTAGGCCTGAGAAGATTATGGCGGCCGAGTAGAAGACTGCCTGGACACCTCCTAGGTCGTCGGCTATTCCGGCGAGTAAGAGCCCTACCGCTATTCCTCCGCTGAGCATGAGACTGTACAATCCCATGGCAGAGCCCCGGAATTCCTTGGCTGCCTTGTCCCCGATGTATGCGAGGATAGAAGGAACCAGTGCGGACCCGAGAAAGAACAAGAATCCAGCAACAATGATCAAGGGTCCAACCGTGTTGTACGAATCAATCCAAGGTGTGCCTGGAGGAACGCTGATTAGCGGGCCGAAGACCTCAGGAAGAACCAGCAAAAATCCGATTTCCCCCAAGGCTCCAATTACCATGGTCTTCGTCCGGCCGATTTTGTCGGACAACCGCCCGAACAGGATAGCTCCTGCTCCCAGAAGCACTAGCCCGAGCAGTATGATTGGTGCAGACTGGGAAAGGTCCGTCTTACCCATCCGGGCGGCAAGCCTAGGCAGGAAGATGTAGAACCCCAGTACCACCGTGAGCGAGAACCATACTGGAAGGATGGCCGCTACATCGCTTGTCAGGCTAGAATACATCGCCTTCAGACTTCTTGGTCCTTGAGAGATGTGCGCTGGTTCTCGAAGGATGAAATATACGGCCACAGCAGAGACCCCGAGGATGGCAGAGACAACTAGGAAACTTGCTCCGAGGTCAGCTGCAAAGACGCTACTGAATGCGACACCGAGAACTATGCCAACCCCGTAACCTCCCAAGTTAGCAAGATCGAATCCGCCCATCCCAACCCCACGGTTGGTAACAACTGTTAGGTCGGTGATCATCGTCAGGGAAGCAACCGTTACCATGGCTGCCGCCAACCCCTCTACTCCATGGGCGCCGCCCACTAGCAGAAGATTGTTTGATAGTCCGATGAGAAGGCTCAGGATCGCAATGAGCCCAAGTCCCGCCACGAACACCTTTCTTCGACCCTTGCGATCCACGTAGGCGCCGACGGGTAGAGCGGAGACTCCTTCGACGATCGGGTAGATTGCTGTTACGCCTGCCGCGAGAGCGGATTGAGTTTTTGGAATTGGAAGGTAGAGAGGAAAGAGGATCAGGATGACGCCAAACCCAATTCGAGTAAGAAATACCGCAAGATACAGGATGGACAATGTCTCTAGCTTGGACAACCACCCGGAACCTGGACCGGGTCCTTTCATTTGAGAGTCGACAGTCAACGGGTGGACACGTTTCTAAGGTTCAGGAAGCTGAAAGGAGAGCGTGGTTAAGGCCTTTGATACTTCGGCCTTGCACTGTCCCCTTTCATCTCCGATCTCTCAGTTGTCGTCTAGAAAGCTTAATTCTGGTCTAGAAAAGCGTCGTTCTTGCCGAGGCCCCGCCGACGAAACGCCGAACTCCCGCGAATAGAGCTCACATCG
>VBBR01000126.1 GCA_005881615.1 Candidatus Bathyarchaeota archaeon | reverse complement strand
GGGTACCTTCGTTTCTCGAACCATGCATGTTGACGCCGGACCCTTTTCAGGAGTCTTGACGATTGTTTACCGGACAGCCTCCGCGGGACCTTTGAAGTGGGACCTACAGTTTCAATCATCAGCCTCGGCAGACTTTAGGCTGGTCTACACTTGGCTGAACGTATCTGACATTCATTCTCTATCATCGGGTTCTAGCTCGTTCAGTGTGTCCTATCCCGACGCTAACTACACTTTCTTCTGGGGCGATGTCCCCAAATCTTTGACCTCATCAGCATCAACTATCTTGAATCAGTTTCGTTTTTCCATTAACTTGGGATGGATGAGTTCAGGCGCTGTCATCAGAATAGATCCAACCCTGGTAAATTCTGGCAACGCCTCTTTTGCGACTGCATATGGTCTTCAAAGAAGGGTGTTTTTCGAGCCGAAAGGAGGCTATTATTTTGCGTTCTATTTTGACAGTGCCAACGAAACCGAGGTCTACCGATACTCGCACGATGGTCTGAACTGGTCGGCGAAGCAGCCTTTGCCCCCTAGGTGGCCCGCTCCAATGGGGATCGGTTGCTTCATATCTCACGATTCATGCCTGACCACCGTATATAGTACCGGCCAGACCGTGCTTATAGCGGCGGGAACCCGGAGTGGGCCTTCCCCCTATGTCGCGTCATTGGTCTTTTCAATAGGAAATATTGTAGGTCCAAATATTACCTGGGGGAACATAGCAACCGCTGCTATCTTTTCATCGACATCAACTAACATTAGCGTACGAGGAATTAGCTCGACTGTAAGCTCCACAGGAGCGCCCGTCTTCTCATTCAATGAAGAATATTTCGATTCCTGCCCAAATGGGAATCTGTGGGGTAGCAACCTGTACGTTGTATATGGCAATAGACAGCCTCTGCTCGTAGAAAATGAGACCTCGGTCACCGCCCGTTGCCCGACGGGGATAGCGATGACGGTAGCCTCGGCGGTGGTTCCTTCTGACAGTCTTGGAGACGCAAGAGTCATATTCGAAGTTTCGACCAGTTCATCATTTAACCCGTTACGATCCTCTTGGTTTAACGGAAGCACAAACGGGACTGTCGAGCGAGTGGATACGAATGTGAAGAATTTCACCCAATTCTCCGCAGTTTCGGACGCGCATTACGTCACGCATGCTGTCTGGCTCGGTTCGAATGGAAATGTGAGTTATGCTTATCGAAGTGTCTCAGACTCAAGCTGGAATTTTGCGCGGGTGATCCTCAAACCACTTCCTCCTCTGACATTGGCATATCCCTCTCTCTCAGTCGATGATTCGACCGACAATCTTTACCTGTTCGCAGTTGAGAATATTCCGAACTCCGGCTCCCTGATCATGATGAAGACAAAGTTACCGGCTCAGTCGTGGCTTGACGCCTCACGTACCTTCCCTGTGACGTATCGAAAAACCATGACCTATCTCAACTCCAATCCCGTTTCTGCTAGCGCTTCTGGTTCCAGCCAAGTGGAGCTATTGTGGACAGAGGGCACCTACAACGTGACTTTCGCGTCCATCCCTATCCAAACCGTCTGGTCGCCGTACTCTTCCCCGAGTGATCCTTGGGATGGATACGGGCTGGCACCGTTTGGACAGTACTTTTCAAATCAGGGAGAATACGTCTCCACAAGCATCGGAACCCTGACAATACGCCAAACAGATCTTACAGTTCCGGGGAGAGGTCTCAACCTGGACATAACCAGGGTCTACACCGAACCTTACGACTTCCTCAATGGAATCCCGTACATCTACGAGAGCGACACGTGGGCGCCGATGGGAGATGGGTGGCAGCTCAACTTTCCCTGGATGAACGCTGCGACATCAACCCCTGGCTACATACATCTCTGGGATGGCCAGGCATACCGGATCCCATTGAGTTTCTGGAACGGGACTACCTCGACCTTCGAGAATCAACAGGGCGAACACTTCAAACTCGTTAGAAACTCGCAATTCATCTATCTTTACACGAAGTCGGGCACGCGCTACATTTTCGACGCGGCCATCCACGCGTTAAGAGGTATTACTGATGTTAGTGGTAACAATAATGTCATCTCCTTTTCCTACACGAACAATTTGTTATCAAGCATAACCGATACTGTTGGCAGAGTATTCTTGTTCTGCTACTCTGGAGGTCTGTTGACCAGTATCGAACAGGACTCCGGCACTTCCGGTACATGTGGTACAGGTTTTGTCCGAAGAATCGTCTACTATAACAGCTGGCCGGACCTAGTACGGGTCACGGATCCCGCCGGAAGAATGACCAACTACACTTATGGGTCTGGACTTTCGTCAGGTGTCCAGTCTTGGCTAATTACGAGGGTCACATATCCCACTGGATGGTATACTAACTACACTTACGCTCACGGGTTGATTGGGACCCAGGCTGACAGTTACCGCGTCACAAAACAATATCTCGCATCCGGTTCTGCACCTGTACGCGAGTTTCTCTATGCATACACGAATGGCATAGGCGACGAAGTCGCGAACTCAACCGTAAGTACTCTCGACGGTGCTAGCGGCTCTCTTCAGCCGGTCTCCTACACAGACTACGCTTTCTCGTTCGCAGGCGTTTCTTGGAACGTATCGGACGCCCATTACAGTTTTCTGAGGGGAACTGTGCAGAGGTTCGGAGTCAGCGGTGAGGTCCCAAGAGAGATAACGCTCGTTAGCCCGACTCAGGGATACACAAACTATTACAGGTATGATCTGTGGGGCAATCTCGTCTATAGCCGTCGCGTGATCAATCCTTCAGCCGGCTGGTACCACGAAACCTTCAGCGACTACTACAATGGACTCCCGCTGGGTTTCAGCTCTTTCCAGGAGTCTTTTAGCCAGAATAACTACACAGCCACCGACAATGTGTGGCAAGTGTACAACGGGACCTGGCTAGTCCAGAATGGTGTCTACAACGGAACAAGTCCTGTCTTCAACCCAACTGTGCAGGAGGGGTTCTTTGCTTGGACTAACACCACAAGCCCGAACGTCTCAGTCACGGCTTCTATTAGCATCGCAAAATCGATGGCCTCATCCAACCAAGACGTTGGTTTGATCGCGCACTATCCCGGAAACGGATTGAGGAGATGGGCGCTAGTGCTTCATAACTCAACCTCCGGCTTCAAGCTATCGCTACGAGACGAGGAGATCTCATGGGTGGCAGAGAGTCCCTGCACAATCAGTTACAACACATGGTATCAGCTCAACTTCACGATAATCGGTAGACAAGCGTGGGGATCCGCAACAGCCCCGGGAATCTCATGCTACGTATCAGGCACGTTCAGTTCCACCGACGTAACATCCGCCTCTGGGTTTGGGCTCTACGCTGGCGGATACTCGGCGCTTTTCGACAACGTGACCTTGACAACCGCCGTACCCGGGATAATGGGGACGAGCTTCTCTAACTCGTTCCTCCAGAACGGTGCTCCAGACCCGACTATTCACGCGGCCTTGGCGGGACTTGCGCAGCTTCAGAATGGAACAGGCTCAGCGCCCGTGGAATCCTACTACGGTTACTACTCGACAGGAGGGTTGAACCAGGTTAGGCAACGATACAATTCTCTCGGTGGTATGCAGTGGCTCACCAGTTCTAGAACCTACGACACGCATGGAAGCCTTGCCTCGCTGTTAGATACGGCGGGCAACTACACCTACTTCACTTACTCGAACAGTTATCAGAATGCGTTTCTTACAAATGAGACGCAGGTCCTACGGCCCGGCGGGAATCGGATAACCCAGCTCTATAGTTACAACTTTACCACGGGGACAATGCTTTCAAGCTTAGACCCTAAGGGATACAACACCGCCTACCAGTACGACATACTGGGCCGTACCACCCGGGTCACGCTTTCTACTAACGACTACACCGTATACACGTACAATGATAATGCAAACTTTGTGGACGTTACCAACGAGAACGGCTGGAAGACTAGAGAGGTCTACGACGGACTAGCTCGTGTGACTGTTACCGACCACTTCTTGAACGGAGTATCGTATTCCAACGAGACGTTCCAGTACGACTCGCAGAACAATGTGCTGACTCGGACGGACGCGACTGGAAACATCTACAGGTTCCAGTATGACGGTCTAGGACGGCTGGTCAACTCGACAGCTCCGAATGGTAAAAGTACGATGCGTGCCTATAATGACGCCTCTTCTTGGGTCAGGTCCTCGGATCAAGACGGGAAAATCACATGCCAGACCTATGACCGTCTAGGCAGGACTCTCTCGGTAGTAGAGAACGCCTCGTCAGACTGTTTGACAGGAATAGTGACAAACTACGGTTACGACGAGGTGGGCGACTTGGTCAGGGTGACGAGCCCTAACCAGGAATTAACAACCTACAGTTACGACAATCTGGGCCGTCTTACTCAGACAAATTATGCCGATGGGACATCAGAGTCCTATGGCTACGACGTCAACAGCAACCCTGTCCTGAAGGTTGATCGTAATGGCGTCCGGACAACTCGTGGCTACGACTCGCTTAGCAGAATCTCAACGATCAATTACCAAGGCAACCCTGCGACCAGTGACAATTACACCTATGATAACAACGGTAACTTGTTGAAGCTGAAAAGCCAGAACGCGACGCTGACTTACAATTATGACAGCCGGAACAGGATTACTGGGGAAACATACTCAGTTAATGGCGGCTTTGTAGGTGGTCCACTTGCAGGCCCCCATGGCCCGTCCGTGCCGTCGGGTACGTTCTCCTCAGGCTACTCGTTCACATACGCCTACTCGGGAGAGACCCTATCTCAGATAACCTACAACGATTTCATGACTGCCGGTTACACGTATGATGGTCTTGGCCGGACTGCCAGTGTCCGTATAGGCACACCCACCAGTCATCCCAACGCTACCACTTTCAGTTACTATCCGAACGACCAGATGAAGGGGACATCCTACGGAAACGGTCTTGTCGCCAACTACACGTACGACTCTGTTTCGAGACCCGTCCAACTGACTGTGAAAAACTCGACCAGCACTCTTCTCTCGCTCACTTACACCTACAACAACACAGGAACCATCAGCACGGTAAATGGCCAGGTGAACGGAGCTAGTATCAACGAGCAGTACGGCTACGACTCATTGAAACGGTTGACAAACAGCGTCTTGGTCAAAAGCTCGACGACCACGCTGTCATACGTGTATGATAATGTCGGGAACAGACTGTCACAGACCACAAACGGAGCCTCCACAATAAACTACTCGTACAATCCCTCCAACAACGAACTTACCAGCTCCACGTTTCTTTCCAGCCACTACTCATACTACCCGAATGGGAGTCTGAAACAATGGAACTACACGTTCAGCGGTAGCCACTCTAACAGCTACAGTTGGGACGTGCCCGGTAACCTTGTCAAGTTCTTCCAAAACGGAAGCCTCCAGGCTGCCTACGCATACGATGGCCTTGGCCGGAGAGTCGAATCGGAAGAAGGCTCCACGGTGACCTTCTACTCGTACACGGGCACTGAGACCCTAGCAGACTTTGCGACCAGCGGAGCAGAGAACAACTACATCTATGCAAACGGTCTCAGAATCGCGCGAGTATACGGTGCGGCAGGAATAACCCCGACAATCGTCTACTATCACGAAGACGCTCTAGGAAGTACTCGCCTTGTAACCTCGTCCACCAAGACAGTATTGTTCTCTGACAGCTACCAGCCATACGGTCTAGATAACGGAGCATCAGGGTCAGAGACCTACAAGTTCACAGGCAAACCTTTCAGCACAACGACAGGTTTGTACTATGAGTATTCACGCTGGTATGACCCGAGCATTGGACGTTTCATCAGCGAGGACCCATCGGCAGGACGTCTATCTGACCCTCAGAGCTTGAACGCGTACGTCTACGTTGGTAACCTTCCCACCGTTAGGACGGATCCTACCGGGGCCGCTTGGTGCCCTGGTGGCGACACTTGCGAGGGAGGCTACAACTTACTGAACGATCAGCCCTATAGCCAGGAGCAGATAGACAGTATCCAGGATCCCCATATCCGCGAGATGTGCGCTGACAACCCCCTCTTCTGCCGAGGCATGGGCTACATACAAGATGATCAGAGCGGAGGATCGCTCCCCACTACGGGAGACACTTCATCACCAGGAGGACCAGGATCAGACGGGTCTCTAGGCTCAGGGGAACCAGCCACCATCACGGTAACAGTATCCGACGGAACACAAGTCATCGACACGAGCGGAACTCCGGTAAGTACTGCTTCCTCCGGATCTAACGGGTTCATTGATAGTGTGGTTCAAGAGAATGGGGGCTACACAGGAGAATTCCAAGAACATCATTTGCTCCCTCATGAGTTTGATAAGCCATATTTTGAGCCTAAAGGACTAGAGGTCGATGACTATACAATGAGGGTGGACGCGAACCTCCACAGGATTATTCATGGAAAGGGCATCGGATATGAGAATAGCTGGAACTACAAATGGGGACAGTTCATCGCACGTAACCCTAATGCTTCCCCGGAAGACATCATGAGCTATGCGTATCAACTCGGCTACGAGTTTGGACTGCTTTGGTGAAACCTGGTAGAGACTTCTACTGTCTGTGTTCGCCAATCGAGTTGCGATCTGAGACATCAGTGAAGAGTGTCTACGGTACTATCGAGTGGCTTCAGAAGTTCAAGTCAGCGGAGGCCAAGGGGGTCACTGTCGAACATATCCGTTGCAGTCTTGACCCGAGACATAATCGAGGCGGAAAACGCAATGGTAACTTACAATTGGTTCTACAAACATCCCACCTGAGCGATTTTGTTTGGACTTGGATGAGAGAATGCGTCATCCCTAACCCAGTACTCCAGCTCTTCAAAGACACAGCCCTCACAGGCTTCGAACCTCTCCCAGCCAAGATAGAGAAAATGAGAACATCTGGTACCAAGGCGTCGGTACAGATTCCAGAGGCTTGGGAGCTCGTCGTGACGGGAAAGGGAGGAGATGCACATCCTGATTCTGGCATTCGTCTCTTGTACGCCTGCCCCGTCTGTGGATACACAAGGTATTCCTCTTTCAAGGAGGGTATCATCGTCGACGAGGAACAGTGGGATGGTAGTGATTTCTTCAAAGTAAATGGTTATCCAAACTTCATCATGATCACTGAAAGAGTCAAAGACATTATTGTTGAGAACAAGCTCACGAACTGCGCGATAATAAGGAGTGAGGACCTGAGATGGGGGAACATTCCTAGGCCAGAGGATCATCCGGAAAACTTCGTTCCGACAAAAGTAGTCGTTCGTGGACCCGCGGAGACCTAGACCAAAGCTTCCAACAAGATCACATTTCGTCAAGTAGCGAAGACTGTGAAATCGAGTCTCCTGATTGTCTAGTTCATAGACAAACCTGTAGGCCAAACGACAGGTTTGTACTATGATTATTCGCGATGGTATGACCCGAGCACTGGACGTTTCATCAGCCAGGACCCATCGGCAGGGCATTCATCCGACCCTCAAAGCTTGAACGCGTACGTCTATGTTGAGAACCTTCCCACCGTCATGACGGACCCCACCGGGGCCGACACTCGCGAGGGACTCGGAGTTCCTATCAATGAGCCTCTCAGCCAGGAAGAAATCAACAGGATAACAGATCCTCAAACTCGCGAATTTTGCATCGATAACCCCCTCATGTGTCGAGGACTAGGCTACGTACAAGACGACCAGGCTGGAGGATCGAATCTTGGTCCGGGAGACAATTCATCACCCGGAGGACCAGGATCAGGCGAATCTGCTGGTTCAGGGAACTCGGGCTCCATCACTGTAACAGTCTCACAAGGCGACATGCCCACCGTTTCAAGCGGGACAACTGGTCTCGTACAGACCTCGGATTTCTTCGCCCAAGTCGAGGGAGGAGGAGACGCATCTGCAACTGGTTGGCAAGTCGGGGACCCTGTGAATGTTTACACGAAGTCGGGGGACTATCCAAGTTGGTCAGCAGCTAGGCAGCGATTCTGGAAGAATGAAGCTTTTCTTAATCCTGAACAATACTCGGCAGAAAATCTGGACAGAATGAGTAACGGCCTTGCGCCTCTTGATGAGACTGGGCGCTCTTATCAGATCCACCACATCTATGGGAGAGGCATACCTGATCCGCACAACCCTTTCAACCTGCAGGTTGTCACATGGTGGGAACATTGGGCTATTCATTACTTTCCAATTATCCCTTAGCAAGAATCGCCTTGAGCAAGCAGATGAGCGAAAAGGAACTTGAGTTCCTCCTGCCACTTGTATACAGGAGACGAAAGAGCCACTCCCCTCCGGCGAGTGTTCATCCACCTCGCGTTGAGGGAGCGAGGATGCAACATGGCATTCCTGCAAAGAACGGAGAGAGATTTCGATTGGTGTTTGAGGGGGCCGAGTCGGACTGGACGCAAGGAGTTCACTTAGAGGCAGACCGCGGCGTCTCTGTAGAGAAAAAACCCTACAAAAGAGCCGTTGTAATTCCTTTCATGCCGAATAATCTGGAGTTCTATATATCGTGTCGAACAAGGGAAGGAATTCTATGGGTGTGGAATGTTTGGGCAAGTCGAGGAGTTCAGGGTGAGAGCCGTTTAGAGTCTCTGGTACACTTTGCCGGAATGCTTGTTCAGGAGCTCCCTAATGGATATAGGTACAAGTGCAATGAAGGAAGGGATGATGATGATTACAATGATTTGGTTTTTCGCATTGAGCGAATGCGAGCCCCAGGTCATGCGCGTAAAGGGTAGAGACTGGAATGCTTTCAGAGCACCCTTTCTTGGTCCTGGCTCATGATCTGGTCGCTAGTCACTCAAGTCCTGCGGTCATCTGATCGTTCCATTCATGAGACGACTTGCACCATTCCCCCGTCCGCGGGGGGTATCCAGATCTACAACACGCTGTTTGATTCTTGAAATCTACTACAGCCAAGAACAGATTCTTGTAGAACAAACCAGCCTTTTCGAGCTCAGGATTCCATATTATGAAGAGCTGATCTCCTGACCGAGGCCTTGCATCATCGTTTACATCGTAAAGATGCAATGCATCGAGTACCTTCTCTGAACGCTCATCAGTGACGTAAAGAAAACCACTCTGATCATTATCTTCAAAGACAACCGCGAAACCGCTCCCAGAGAAGGGCTTGACTTGAGTTGAATGGCGTTGAAAACGGATTGGGTATGCAATCGGTCGCCTGTCGAGGAGGTTACGATGAGAGCCCAGGATCATTACCTAACAAGAGAGGTGCTGTCTCGAGAGCCAATAAACATTGTCAGATTTGTCTAATGCCGTAGGGCTAGTCTGAAATGCGTCAAGTGGTATCGAGCTGAGAAGAAGATGATTTTGCTAAAAAGGAGAATACTGAGCATTGCCCACGCGGGTGTAAACTTAACGGGAATTCCCTTATGTGTAGAGGCTTTGTATATGTACAAGACGACCAAGGCTCTGAAGTTTAGGATGCTGAAAGATGATCCACAGGAAGTGCAGCAGATCGCGCTCAACGCCTTAAAGAAAAGCTCAGCCTGAGGAAGGGGTACCTGCCCGCCAATGGCGGGATCGAGACAGACTATGTATCCGCCTCGGGCATGCGAATAGCTAGTGTCACAGGCTGCGAAGGCATGGGCCCGACAGCTACCTGCTTCCACGCGGACATTCTTGAAAAGCACCAGTCTGGTCAGGGACCCAAGCGGCGAGGTGGCGTTCAGCGACAACTACCAGCCCTACGGACTGAACATCCAGTCATAAGGCTCTGAGAGTTACAAGTTCACAGGCAAACCTTTCAGCCAAACGACAGGTTTGTACTACTACTTCCATAGATGGTACGACCCATCAATTGGGAGATTTGTCTCCCCCGATCCTAAACAGGGCAAGCTATCTAACCCTCAGAGCTTCAATCTGTACATCTACGTCCTAGATCGACCCACGAGCCTCACCGATCCCATGGGAGAGGACTGGTGGAACCCATTAACATGGAACCAGCAGCAACAGGCACAAGCATTTACAATCGCGATCATTGCTCTGGCTGTAGTAGCCGTCATAGCAACTGGAGGGCTTGCCTCTCCACTTGCTCTTGCAGCCGTAGGGGCAGCCATAAGCACTACAACTTATACTGTGGCTGCAGGGAATAAGGCAACACTTGTTGGAGCGATAACCTCGGCAGCAATCGGGGCTATCGGCGGTGGAACGACAGGTGTTGTCGCCGGAATCGCGGGAGCAGCAGGACTAGGATCCATGACGAGTCTTGGTCTTGGATTGGCCGCCTCCTTTGGGACCTCCTCACTGGCATCTACACTGGCCCGGCACTTGCTGGGACCAAATCAGGGCAACTCTGGTTTCACTATGTCAGACAACATCCAGTCGCTCAATGTTCGCAATAGGCAGGAACTCGCACAGATGAACAACTATAGTCTACTTCCGAACGGTCAGAGTCCTCAATGCCAGGCTGCGGTGGGCGCAGGCTTTCTCATGGGAGCGGCTGGGATATTGTTACTAGATGCCAGCGCCCATGTTATTGGTTCGAGTGATGACTGGAGGGTCAATGCAGCTGGATTTGCAATACTTGGGGTCGGTATGTCACTGCCTGTCGCAGGCCTCCTGTACGCCAACTCGCAATGCACAGGATGATTGAATAGAATGAAATTATGGATTGCTATCCTTCTTGTCGCTGGACTTGGAACGGCTTTGTCGGGCGCGATCCTGCTGTTGTTTCCCAATACCCTTCAAGTGTCATTAGTCATGGTCTTAGTGGGTACAAACTTGGCTCTTATTTCGGCGACAGTACTGTTGACAACGAGCCAGTCTACGAAAATGAGAATCAACGACAAGCTGATGAATATTGCAATAGCACTATACCTTTTGAGCGCTATGCTGGCTGTGGCGATAGGCCTACTCTTTGCCTCATACACAGCTTTCTACTTGCCCGTACTGTTCACTGTTACCGGAACAATTTCCCGACGTTTCGGAGCTAGGAGAGCTGGATCAACCAAAGGCTCTGCGAACACCGAGCTAATCGGGATTGAGTGAAAATGGGGGATTTGACGTAGATAGGATAATTTACGAGAGGGACTCATTGTGGGCTATTAGCGGAGCCTGCCGAGCAGGCGAAGGGGCTTTCCTCCAGCTATCTCGAACACTCCTTGACCCGGCGCAACTCATATTCTAGAGCAACCAACTTTGCCTCCAAGATGTTCTGTCTTGCTAGCTTGGTCTCCAGTTCAGCGACGCGCATGTTCAAGTCTTGAGGGTCAGTCTTGGCGTCGCCTCTTTCTTCGGGATCTATTCTGATGAAAGAGTATGCTTTGCGGTATAACTCTCTTAATTCCTCAATGTCCCGCTCCGTGTAATGTTTCGCTCGCGTCCCAGCGAAATGTCCTTCGATCAGCATCTTCCGTTCGTGATCGATGCTCGCATGGTCGAGGGTATTCTCGAAGAATTTCCGGAACCCATGACAGGTCTGTATCTTCGGGTCCAGTCCGGCCTTGCTCTTGGCTCTGTGGATGGCTGCCCAGACTCCGTAGTAACTTCTAGGGATTAATTTGGAGTCGGGCTTCGCTTCAACGAATCCCTCGTCAATGCACTCTCGAATGAGTCGCATAGACCCTTGGCCTAGAAATGTGTAGCCGGCGGCCTTCTTCCCCGCGTAGAATCGAGGCTCCAGACGGACCGCTATTGGAATTGTACCGCTTTCGAGATCCTCCATTACGTGGCAGTATCGGAGTTGCATCAACACGTAGGAGCGGAAGCCTGACTCCGCAGCCATCACGACGAAGAGCTTGTGGACCCTCTGCTTCAGATGACCGAGAAGTGATTGGATCTCGGGTCGTTTGTAGCCGCGGTGCCAGGCTTGAGGTACGTACTGGAGGTCGGTTTTCGGCAGGCTGTTGTATCCGTTGTAGTGTAGGAAGCTGCGAAGGGCGACCCTATAACAAAACTGAATAGCAGGCTTGAACCCCTGCGACGTCTTGTCGATTAGATCTTGGATCTCAACACTCTCGACTCTCTTACACCATTGCAGGAATTGTTCTGGTGAAAGACCTGCTAGAAGCTGGAACCGACCCAAGTAGCCTAGATACTTCTTCTGGGTTGTCGGAGCCTTGTTTCGAAGCCAGCGCTCCACACATGGAGCTCTCTGAAAACGTTGCATGCTTTCAGTTGCGCTTTCATCAGGATGTTTCGGGTCCCCTAGTCCAACAAAATTCTCCGGCAAAACCAGTCCTTGATACCGCACAATCGTTCAATGTTGTATTTGGCTCGGACATGTCGAGTGACGGGTACAGGCAAACCTGTAAGCAAACGACAAGTTTGTACCCTTATCAGGTTCAGGTAAGCTCGCCGCCCCTGGGGGGGTCGTCGGAAAACTGTCTTCTGAAAATTTGCTGGTCTGGGTAACGGTTGATCGAGGAGATTGGGGGTTGCTAGGCGTTTTCACCGCATCTTGTCTGCTTCCCTCTGTCTCTTGAGCTGACAGGGAGTCGAATGGCTTTTATGACCGTGTATATACATGTAAAGACGACAACTCATGGCTACCGTCAACGTCAGAATACCTGACGATCTGAAGACTCGAATGAGCAATCTTCCCGAGCTGAACTGGTCGGAGATAGTGCGAGAGGCGATAGAGAACAAGATCTCGTCTGAGCGACGGAGGGCGAAGGATCGGGAGAAGATTCGTGGAGCTCTGAAGGCTCAGGACAAAATCGCGGAGACCTTGGCGCGGCGATACACGGGAAGCTGGAAAGGAACGGAGGTAATTAGATTCTGGAGAGAACGCCGCTATTCATCCTCGACGCGTCGGTAGCGGTAAAGTGGTTCGTTGCTGAGCCGCTCAGAAAGAAGGCTCTCAACGTGAGAGAAGACTACTTCGAGGATAGGATAGACCTCCTAGCGCCTGGTTTAATCAGGTATGAGATAGGAAACGCTCTCCGCTTCCATCCTGGGTCCAGTCCCAAGGAACTCGCTGACGCAGTCAAGACAATTGGAGACATGCAGATCGACACAGCCGAGCTTGCTCCCGAGACAGTTACAGCAGCGTCGGAAATAGCCTTCCAGGAAAGAATAACGTTCTACGACGCGGTGTACATTGCCCTCGCCGAGAGAAACACGGCGAAGCTGCTAACGGACGATCAGCTTCTCCACAAGAAGGCTTCAAGAAAAAGAAATCTGATCTGTCTCCTCAAAGACTACAAGAGTCCGAGGCACGATTCATGATGCCATTTCTCGGCATTGAACAGTCGCTGAATGCCGGATTTAGCTTGGACATGTCTAGTGACAGGTTTACAGGCAAACCTTACAGCCAAACGACAGGTTTGTACTATGATTATCTGCGCTGGTATGACCCGAGCATGGACGTTTCATCAGGCCCTGATTCATCTCTTGCATCTCTCTCGCACGGAGAGTTGTTTTAAGTTGTTTTAGGAAGGCAAAGACCCTTGCAAATTTTGGTGGACCGGGCGGGATTTGAACCCGCGGCCTTCCGGAATCTGGACCATCAACTGGTTTGCAAACCGGACATTCTTCGGCCTGACCAACTCGTCAGTATACCAGACTGAACTACCGGCCCACTATGCCGAATCCGACATTCTACTCGGTTAAAGCCTTTGACGAGAATCTGAACAATTACGTGTCCCTTATGGGATAAGCTTCGGGTTGTTCCACTTGCTTAGAAATCAATACTTTCGGCTCCGTCTGTGAGCCTTGAAAGGGCAATGACAATCAGATTCTGTGATGTCCGCCTTCTCGAAGTTCCTTCTATCTCCTGATGTGGCGGCCGAAACTGGAATCCATATCGGAGATGGCGGGCTCTCCATCAAGCGAGGAGGACCGCACGGCCATTATCAGTATGAAGTAACGGGAACCGCACTTGAGGATCAACTTTACCTGATCGTCACGGTAATGCCGACGATCTCCGTCGCATACGATCTCAAACGACCTGGGTATTACATCAACCCCGAACAGACCTGGATCTCCCTGAGATATCAGAGCAAAGCGGTTGCACTCTTCAAGCACGAAACCCCTAGGGCTCCCAAATGGGAGGAAGAGGAACCTCTCGATTCCCGAAGCGTTCCGTACTGATGCCCATCTAATGAGGCCTCTTGCAAGAGAACTTCTAGCAACTGACGGCGTCCTCGGATTCTACAACGCCGGGGGAAACAATCCGCACAAATATCCACGGATTCAGATAAAGCTGAAGGCGAGTCTAGTGATAGAACAACTCGCTACCTTCCTGCAAGCTGATCTGAGCATTAGCGCATCCTGCCGGTCCACCCTGTCCGTTCATGAAGGCCGAAGCCGAGTCTTCAACGGATTCTGCAGGTCAACCGTTCTGAGGATATTGAAACTTGGAGGAGAGAAATCGGGTTTTCGAACCCGTCGCATATTTCACGTATGATGGTTTTCGAAACTCTAGGCGAATGCATACCTCGAACAAGTATCGTCGACCGCTTGTCGTTCCTTTGCGGATATTCCTCAAGCCTTGTGACCTCGAAGCAAATCGTTCCCAGCGATCTGGTCAGCTATGGTTGATACGATGACCGCGCGTTTTGGGTTCCTGCGAGTGAGGGGAGACGCAATACTCCGAGAGATTAGCGAACTTAACAAGCGTTTGGGATCCAACCTAAATCGGAAGCTTCCAATGCTTGTTAATTGTTGAGGGCCGCCGGCGGGATATTCCCACCTACCAGAGGTGTTTTGAACCCGCCCTAGAGACTCCATAGGCCAAGGCGTTTCGACACGTCTTTCAGGCCTCTGCGCTACCAAGCTACGCTACGGCGGCCACGCCGAAGACCCGGTCTTAGCGAGGAATATGTAAGTTTGCAAACTCCCTTAGTCTGATTCTTGCACTGGTCCCAGCAATACTTTCCGGGTGAAGTCTCAATTGCCTTCCAAATGTTACACTAATCCATCCATTTTTCAGAGGGACGTCATGTATTATTTCAACGAACGTGACATTCCTCGTGTTCAAAACGACCCGAGCCTAGGCGGGTGCTTCGAGGGACGAGCCTTAGAATTCTGCAAAACCGCTATGAAATCCCTAACCGTCTAACAGACGCTCTAGGTGTAGAAAAAATGGCAAGTGCGAAAAATGAGCTTCTCCTGCTGAGGACCTTCAGGCTCGCCCTACCTGCGGCCTTATTGGCCACCCTGACTTGGACACTCCTATTCGGCGATTCCACGAGACAATGGATCTACAACGGCCTTGGCGCAAACGCCAACACCATCGTGTTCGTTATTGGTCTAGTGTTCGTTGTGGGACTCTATTGGGTCATGGGCGTGTACGAGCGGAAGATCCTATACGAGAACCGGCACACAAGACCCGCGTTCTAAACAGCAGCAGAAACAACCAACGCTTCCCCACCTACCTTATTCAAGTATCTAGATTTCTGGAACTGTTTTCTCGGAGCCAAAGCTATCTACCACGAGACTCGCCAGCAAACCAGCTGGTAAGACACGGGCTTGAAGGTAGGAGTTCACGTATCAATTTCAGGGTCAATCGATCTCGCCGTCGACCGGGCCAAAGAAGAAGGCTGCGACACATTCCAAGTGTTCACGCGAAATCCTCGGGGCTGGAAATTCGCCGAGCTAGATCCTGAGGAAGTCAAGAATTTCAAGGAAAAACTAGCCCAGTCCAGCCTGGGACCGGTCGTCGATCACATGCCATATCTTCCCAACCTGTCATGTCCGGAAGACGAGCTCTACGAAAAATCCACAGCCACCCTCTTAGCCGAGGTGGATCGTTGCGGGACCCTCGGGATACCGTACCTCGTCATCCACTTGGGCAGCCACTTGGGGATGGGAAGAGACGTTGGATTGCAAAGAATCACCGATGCGCTGAATCTGGCTGTCAAGCGAGTCAAGAAGGATCCCTGGATACTCTTGGAGAACATGGCTGGACAGAGGAACAGTATGGGATCTAATTTTCTCGATGTTCGAGAGATTATGGACGGAGTGAAGAAGAAAGATCGATTGGGTGTTTGTCTGGATACTTGCCACTCCTATGCCGCTGGGATGGACCTTCACACCGAAAAAGGCGTGAACCAGACTCTGGCAAGTTTCGAGAAGGATATCGGGTTTGACAAGTTGAAAGTAGTCCATCTGAACGATTCCCGCGGTGGGCAAGGGTCAGGACTGGATCGCCACGAACACATTGGCATGGGCTATATCGGATCGAAGGGATTCAAGGCCATTCTACATCATGAAGCTATTCGAGAATTGCCCTGGATTTTGGAAACGCCCGAGGATGAGAGGCGTGA
>VBBR01000019.1 GCA_005881615.1 Candidatus Bathyarchaeota archaeon | reverse complement strand
CGTAGCTGTGCTTCCCATACTTGGTCGGATAGGCGAGAGAAGCGTTTATCGTTCGGATCATAGTATATGCCCATCTTTCCCTGCTCCACCGCGACGACGTGTCCGCCTGGCTTCGTGATCCTCGCCATCTCTCTGACCGCCTTCAACGGCTCGTCGAGATGCATGAGCAAGGTACGACAACACGTTAGATCAGCATAATCATCGTCTATGGGAATCTTGTAGGCGTCACCGAGCTTGTAGGATACAACATGGGACAGATGCGCCCTGTTGGTATCTGCGATTCCAGCCTTTATCGACTTCGGGTTAGAGTCTACCCCTAGAATCTTCGAATGTCCATCTGACAATCTGGCGAGGTAGCGAGTAAAATCTCCCGGACCACAACCGACATCAACAATCTTCTGGCCGGGCCTAATGTCTAGGAATGATTTGTAGAGCTGGTTCACCCAGGGCCTGGAGTTGAGATATCGATTCCATAGTTTCCGGCTGCGTCGCAGGTATTTGACTCGAAAAGCCGACTTGGAAATACTCTCTTTGCCCTTTCGCCTCTTCGTCTGTACTCGCACTGTCCTGGTTGTCGACAAGTGCAAAGGTCTGCAACAGACCAGACACGGCTTAAGCTTTGCATCAAGTCGGAGGAGCTTCCATCAAAGAACGAGAAGCTATTTCATCCACACCCACCTTCCCGCTAGTAGCAGCACTCACCACTGCGGCGAGTGCGATCGCCAACATAGTCTTCCTCAAGAATCCCTCATCGCGAGAGATTGTCTATCGCTGCATTAGTCGAATAACTTTTGCATCTGCAGGGAATGATATCATTGGGTTTGAACCATTTTTCGCATCACCCGTTTACTCGATCCGAGAATGCCGTGGGTACGGAATCCGAATTCTGTGAAAATTGAGGGGCTTCCGCCCCACACGTCCGACATAGATTAGACTAGATAATGTAGTCTGGTCTTCATCTACTGTTCCCTACTGCTTTCTTGGAGGGACAGTTACCTGACCCCTGAGTCCAAGGTTCAGATACATTCGACTGGTCCTCTCCCAAAACGGGTTGAGGTTGGCTCATGCACGCGAGACCCCTGAGGAAGCTCGTCCCGAGTCTCGTTCTAGTGGGCGTTGCTATCGGCTCGGCGCTGGCAGCTTACTCGTTCTTGGTTCTGGCTTTGGGAGTCAATCAACCCTTACTGCTAGTACCCTCTAGGTCGATGGAGCCGACAATCGATGCCGGCGACGTGATCGCCATGCGAGCAATCAGTGCTCCACAGATCCGTCTTGGTGATGTCATCATCTACCAGCAGTCGTACACACAGGTTTTGCTCATTCACAGAGTTGTCTGCATAGCAACCTCTACCAGCTCACAGTGTGTCGGTTCGTTGTATGTCTACATGAAATGCAATATTCCTCCCTGTTACTATACGAAAGGTGACAACGAGCCCGGACCCGATCCTTGGGTAATATCGGCCAGTCAGATAACTGGAGTCTGGACAGGCTTCAGAATTCCATACCTGGCCATGGCTTTCATCTGTCTAAGACAGGATGCCCAGTGTCCTTCCCCTTGGGGGCCTCTGAGTCTCATCTTCCTAGGCTCAGCTGTTGCTTGCGATCTCGTTTTCGAGTACTGGTTCTTAGAGAGGGCGGCAAAGAACAAGGCGACGAAGCAAGGCGATTCCAGAACTGAGGATGCGAATGTTGACTCCGTCTAGGCTCAAATTCGTAAGAGGACTATTCGGTCCCATACTCGTTCTTACCACCCTTCTGGGAATAGGATACGGAGCTGTTGTGATGTTGCACTCTCTCCCCGCCCACCCGTCAGTAAAGGCACTCTCTATGAGATTCGTCAAGAGTCAGAACTCAACCGTATCCGACTGGAACATGACTCTGCTTGATAATAGCACTATGACGGCTATCATGGGAATCGTTTGTCAGGCGAACCGTTCGTCAAACAACTGCAACGGGATGGACACGATTTACTATACGTCTACTCCCTTCTACATCGAACCTGGTCAGTCCATGACCTTCGAACTCATCGGAGTCAATACCACAACACCAGTCTGGGAGTTCCATATTACCTTCTACGGTTGGCCCCACGATGGCGCCCCATCGAACGAAGCGATCAGCTTGGCCCCCGCCGGTCCTCCCACCACTGAGTGGCTGTTCTACAATTCCACGAGCAACAGCATAATTCAATGAACATTTATTGCCGAGATCATCGACCACGAACAATTTTTCGCATCACCATCACCCGATTGCTTGTGCCGAATGGACCGAGCGGGCGGAATCCTAGGTCTAGGTACATTGACTCGGTTCCGCCCCAGATGAATGAGTTCGAGTATTTTTTTCCTTTGGGAAGGGCGATTGGATATCCGTCGACCGTCCCGCCTCCTTTGGCCGCGATGAACCGGAGTGCGCCTTCGAGCGCGGCTTTCGCAACTCCTTCGCGTCTATGGTCGCGGTCGACGAAGAAGCATGTTGTCCTCCAGTCGGGCAGACCGATGTCCATCTTACCATAACCAAGCATCCGGCCCGGGAGTTCGACAAGGGGTCCGAACTGACACCAGCCAACGACGTCGGGCCCGTCGTAGACTAGCGCTGCGTGGGACCTGTTGGCTCGGACAAGCTTCTCCTTGTACTCCTGGTGCTTCCCAGACCATTGTTTCCTCAGGCTGGGCGTCATGTGGAACCATGTGTCCCAGCAGCCACCCCAGACCCCATTATGTTTTTCGACCATCCGCTCAAAGTCGGGCCATGTCGAAGGCCCTAGCTCACGGACCGAGAATCGCGCTACGGACTTTCCCTTTTGGTTCCTGCGGGACCCAGAGTTGCCCTCCGAGTCTGCACTCAGGGTGGTGGTCAATTTCTTCAAAACTCGGACATCCAAGCCCTCTAAAATTTCTGAGTATGACTCAGCTAAGAGATTTCTTCCATGCCTTCGGGACGCGAGCTGTGTATACGACTTCTTTTGCTCCGAGAAATTCTCCGAGCTGCTTTATCTTCTCCGCAATCTTCGATGATACCTCTTTGTCGCTTGGTGCGCCGCGCTCCGCGTGGACCGAGTTGACTAGGAGCCTCTCCTTGCTCTTTTCCATGATAGGGTCTATTCTGCCTATCAGCCTGTCTCCCCAGAGGATAGGGAGTACGTAATAGCCGTACTTTCGTTTCTGTTTGGGCAGGAACATTTCGAGGTTGTAGTCGAAGCCGAAGATTCTCTTAAAGCAGCAGATCAGATTGTCGAAGGGGGAAAGCAGCGAGACCCGAGGCTCCAAGATGTCGTCTTTCAATGATTCAAGGAGCTTGACGTCCTGATCGTGGACGTATCGCTCGTCCTTCTCTGGAAACCCTGCGACCCGGACCCGGTGTATGACAGAATCCTCCTCTAGGCTCTCCAAAGCCCCCTTCATGTTCTGGTATCGGCCGCGTGGGAAGTAGTAGTTGATCTGGCGGGGAGATGCAGTTCCTAGGGCCCGGATAGCCCTCTGTACAGTAATGCGCTCCAGCTCTTGCTCGGCAATCTCCGTCTTCTCGGCCCATTTCGGGAGGAACTTCTCGGATAGGGTCCATATGTTCCGCTTTTTTTGATGACCAGCGACCATGATCTCTCCGCTCATTTCAAGGTGGGAGAGCATCTGTGAGACCTCACTCCCAGTCGACCACCCGTCCACGCTCTTCTTTGGAACGTACTCTCTAAACTGCGTCAGCTGCAGCGGACCCTTCTTGAGCTGGCTCAATATCGACTTAGCCAATACTCTGTGGTCGGCGAGGAACTTTCTTGTCTTCGGCTTCCGCGATCCCCAGGACTTGCCAATCGACTCTGGGTATCGTCTCATCATCGAATAGTACATCGGGTAGTCTTCAGTGAGAACAATCGAAGCTGCGAAGTTGACCCAGTGTAGAAACAGTCTCTTTTCATCCCACAGTAGTCCCTCCAGATCCGATAGTTGAAAGTCGCCAACCCTATTCCAGAGGGACAACACGTGCGACGGCGCCACCACCGCTATCGGGTCCCATTGAACAAACGTAAGGTCGCGCACCACTGACAGAAGATGTTCCCGTGTTGGCTTTGCCGGCAGCTTACCCGTAAGGTGCTGCTTCGTGACCGCGAGACGCCTTGCGGATTCCGCCGAGATCGACGTGATTGCTTTGCTCAATATGCCAAGCACGCCCTTCCCTTGGTTCAATCTCGCGATCTCTAATGGCTCCTATTAAGATCGCAAACGAAACTCGATGATATCTACCTCCATTAGAGGAGCTGAATCGCAAGACATTCCAAAACCGATGACTCTAGAACAGATCAGAAAGGTAGCGGTAGGGCCGACCCGGAAGCAGATCAGCGATAAGGTTGTCCTTGTCGATTATGATCCCCGCGCGGGAGGTATTATTTGCTCGGGAGAACCAGTGGATCAAGTCGGCCCTAGGCGCGAAGGCTCCTTCCATCGAGCACGTGGGTTCGACATCAGTACCCGGGCTTCCTGCGAGACCAATCATCGACATATTGCCGAGTGGGGAGCGAGGTTGCTTCCATGCAATCTTTAAGACCTCTTCGCTTGAAATATTCACGAACATGAAAATCGTGCTCGACGACCAGGTTACGGAACGGTCGGTGCGCGCAGACCTAGCGTGGGAACTGTTCTTCAGGTCGAAGACGGAGATGCCGGAGGGACACGGTGAACCTTTGCTCCCTTTCGCCAACTGGTTCTGGGACGAGATGGGCCAGAGGGCAGGGAGGTTGTTGAAGTACTCGAAGGGGGAGGCAACGGTCACGATCCCTCCCCTGGCTCCTGAAGCGTTGGACTTTTTGGTGCGCCTGGCATCGTTCTGGGCTGACGAGGTCTATCTGAGAAAGGGAGGGTCTCTGTCGGTCAACATGTGGAGGAGACCGGTGGTGAACGTTCTCTACGATGACAACCTCGAAGGAGCCGAGCGCCCGCTGACTTCGAAGAAAGCAACGGGATCGATCGACAGATTCCTGATGCCGCTCCTCGGGCCTGGGCGCGCCTTCTTCAGGGTCAGACTGGTCGAGAAGGACGAGAGCGCTGCTCGATTCCACAGTCATTCGCACGTGGACGAATATTACTTGATCCTTAGCGGGAAGGGGACGCTGAGATACAATGGCACAGAGACAGAGGTGAAAGCAGGGGACTTAATTGGCAAACCGGCCGGGCCAGAAGTCGCCACGCAACTCATCGCCGACCGAGGGGAACGGCTCCGAATACTCGATATGGAGGTTTGGCACGACCGGGCTCAAGTCTCCAAGGATATCATAGTGACCCCAGACTTCAAGGAGCTCCTACTGAGCGGGGCTGGGTGGGGGGCCATCGTTCCAGAAGAGTCCCTGATTACGCCCGAGGATTTCTTCCGCCACTACAACCAAGGATACAAGAGGACGAAGGACGGAGGATGGGTCCCGTCCCAGAACCGAGGCCATAAGCGGACACGCGAGAGGTGATCATCCTTGGCTCCCAGGACATCACCTGGTGAGCTGAAGAAACGAGACGAGTTCGTTAGGATCGAGTTAAATGCGGCCCCTCCATAGCGACGTAGTTTAGCAAAGTCAGGATACTGCGACAGTGTAGACTGGGTGAATCTCAGCCCGGTTGAAGGGACCCAGAATTCTCCCGTGCTCAAGTTAAAGTGTTAAATTCTCGCCACCTATCCACAAGCAGCTGATTATTTCTTGCAAGAACAGGTAAAAGTCGATCAGGATAAATTGAACACGTTTC
>VBBR01000125.1 GCA_005881615.1 Candidatus Bathyarchaeota archaeon | reverse complement strand
GGAAGTTCCTTTCGTGAACTGTGGCGAGGGCTGCATGGGGCTGGGATAGAGTAGGGTCTATTTCTAGAGCCCTCATTGCATATTCTCGAACCTTGGCGTGAAATTCGGACTTCGGCATCATGCCGTAGTCGGCCATGACAACGTGAGCGTCAGCCATCATAGCTCCTTCCCACGGCATTACCATCTTGAACACTTCCGTGGGCGCTCTTATGTTCTTCAACAATTTGGCCCCTAGGTTTCTTAGGGGCAGTTCGAACTTGTTCTGGACCTGATCATAGACTTGACGAGTCAGGTATACGCCGCCGCTGTCCGCAAGGGATTCTATTCTGGAGGCAACGTTGACTGCGTCGCCTGAAATGTCGCCCTGCGATTCCACTATGTCGCCAAGGTGAACACCGATCCTCACGTGAACTCTTCGTTCTTCAGGAAGAGAACTGTTGAACTCTCGCGTGGTTTTCTGGATTTCGTAGGCGCATTTTACCGCGCTCAGTGCGCTGGGAAAGTCCACCAGGAACGAGTCGCCTATTGTTTTGATCTCTCTACCGCCATGTTTGTTGAACATGGGGCGGAGTAACTCTCTCTGTTCATCCAATACCGAGAGTGCTAGCGATTCGTTCTTTTGGCCGAGAGCGGTGAAGCCGACTAGATCGGTAAACATGATTGCAGCGAGTCTACGTGCGCCTTCCGGCAATTAGGCCCCTTAGTCCTCAGCTTCCCGCAACGATAAAACCGTTAGTTCGACGAGAGCCTCGCCGTACGAGGTGAAGGCATTGACAGACCAGCCTTAAGTATTCTGCAGCCGAAGTCGTTTCTTTATGGAAGCTGTTTCTCAGGAATCAACATCGGGTTTCGACAAGGCCAAAGCCGAGTCTTTTGCTGGGTACGCGGTTGGACTGTTGAATAGTGGTTTTCTTACCCTCATGATCAGCATCGGTCACAAGACTGGATTGTTCGATGCGATGGCAACTCTACAATCCTCGACTAGCGAGCAAATTGCGGGGAAAGCGAAACTGAATGAACGGTATGTGCGAGAATGGCTTGGCTCGATGGTGACGGGCAAGATCGTTGAATATGATGGTAGTAGTGAAACGTACAAGCTTCCGGCCGAGCACGCTGCTGCGATTACGCGGGCTGCTGGGATCAACAATCTAGCAACTAGGGCACAACTTCTTTCCCTCTGCGGCGAAGTGGAAGAGCAAGTAGTGAATTGCTTCCGGAAGGGTGGAGGTGTACCTTACTCGGCCTATCCACGATTCACTGAACTAATGTCGGAAGGAAGCTCCAAGGTCCAGGACGCTAGGCTAGTCGACACTATACTTCCACTCGTTGATGGACTAGTGGAGCGACTAGGGAAGGGAATTAGCGTTCTCGATGTAGGATGCGGTTCGGGACATGCAATCAATCTGATGGCTAAGGCCTTTCCCAATAGTAGATTCGTGGGCTACGACTTTTCCAAGAAAGCGATCGCGGCCGCAAGAGCGGAAGTCAAGCGCCTGAAATTACACAATGCCCGGTTCGCCGCGAAAGATGTAGCTACCCTAAACGAACCGAAAAAATACGATCTAATAACGGCATTCGACTCCATTCATGATCAGGCAAAGCCGACAAAGGTCCTGACGGCAATTTCGAAAAGCCTTCGACCGGATGGAGTATTCCTGCTGGTTGACGTTGCTGCGTCGAGCAATCTGCACGAGAATCTTCAGCATCCACTGGGGCCGTTCCTCTATAGTATCTCGACGATGCACTGCATGACAGTCTCGCTCGCTTACAAGGGGGAAGGATTAGGCACGGTTTGGGGCGAACAACTTGCAAAACAGAAGCTGAGCGGGGCCGGATTCAAGAGTTTGGAAATCAGAAGGGTTCCGGGAGACATTCTGAACAGTTACTACATAGCAAGAAAAACCTGAGGTTGAAAGCTGGAGATCCTAGTCCCATCGGCCTCAGTCCACTAGATCTCAGTATTCGTAGAGTCTCTCGACCATCCCTCATTTCGACTCTAGTGCAGCGAGCTATTCTAGGATTACTGGAGAGATCTTGTCCTTGAAACTCGACTTATGATTGAAGTGAGGTATACTTTTGCTCCCTTTCATGCTGATATACGCGAAAAGTACTCTGAACTTGTTAGTGTTCCCAGATGGACTTTGATCGGTTCACCATAGGACTATTGATACTGCGTGCTGACGCGCCGAAACTAAGTGAACAGGAGGAGAATGCTCTCCAGGACGCTCACATGGCACACCTCGCCAAGCTGCACGATGAGGGGTTTCTGCTGGCCGCCGGTCCGCTCCTCGGATCTTCCGATCGAGACCTTCGAGGTCTTGAAATCTACAGAGGCTCGCCAGATGAGGCTAAAGCAGTCGCTGACGAGGACCCTGGGGTTCTAGCTGGACGATACACGCACCGTTTTCTTCCTTGGATGGTCCCGGGAGGAGCTTTGAGCTTTGCTCGCACTCGTTTTCCTCGGTCGATGGCCGAAGTCTAGGTTTTCTTGTCGGTTTTGCTTAGGCTTGGTATAGTCTCTGGACTATTGCCTGCGCTTCGGGTTTTGTGAATATCTCGTTGAGAGATCTGGGAACCTTGTCCTCGAAGACTTCGTCGGCGTACCATTTGGACCCGAAAGCCATCAATCGCATAAGGATCGGTAGAGCGTCCGTTCCCTTCTCTGTGAGAGTCCACCTTACGACTGTAGGAGAAGTCTCGTCCTCTATCTTCTGAATGATTCCGTCCTTCTCTAGCTCTTTCAAGCGCATCGATAGGACCCGTGGCGTCAGACCAGGGACTGATTCTATGAGGTTGTTGAACCGGTCTATCTTCCTGAATCCGATATCTCTGAGGATCAGTGTAGTCCATTTTCTGCCGAAGACGCCCATGCTCGCTTTGATGGGACATCGCAGGAAGTGAACATCAGGCCGGAGCATACCTTTCGAAATGATCGGCGTCTGACTCTTCCGAATGACTTGGGTTTTTTGCAAGCTTCTGCGCGCTATACTTTTCTTCCCATGGCCACTTATAAGCTGTCCTATACTAAGTATATTGAGAACCTATACTATGTATATTTATGAATATACAAAGTATAGCTCAACCCATGAACGTATCCGAGAGAGCTCAGGTGTCAGCTAGACAAATGGAGACGCTTCAGCGGGCGAACCAGCCGTCTAACCCGGAATCATCAAGGATCGAGGCCAAACAACTGCTCACACTAGTGGTGTGCTGTCTGGCAATCTCGGTCATAGTCATCGATTT
>VBBR01000124.1 GCA_005881615.1 Candidatus Bathyarchaeota archaeon | reverse complement strand
CAAGAGAAGGGTTAGCCCTGAGGTCGGACTCAAGGGTCCCCGGCCGAATACCTACGCGACTCTCAAAGGCGAAGGTGATGGGCCGAAGATTCTTCTCAACGGGCATGTGGACGTTGTCCCAGCGGACCCGTCAGGATGGACGAATGACCCGTTCGAGCCTACTATCAGGAACAACCAGATCTATGGGCGGGGAGCTGCGGATATGAAGGGGTCGGATGCCTGTACCATCTTTTCGCTGAAGGCGTTGGTGGAGACCGGCGCAAAATTCTCTGGATTGATTATTCCGACTTTTACGACCGATGAAGAAGTAGGCGGGTACACTGGCGTCAACTATCTTGTCGATAAACATGTGATCACGAAGGACATTGATTATTGCATATCCAGTGATAGCGGGATAGAGGTTCTCCATGTCGCGGCCCTGGGAGATGCAGAATATGTCATCACTGTAAAGGGCGTAGCCGCTCATTCGGGCCGAGGTTGGACTGGTATCAATGCTATTGAGGAGGCAGCTGGTTTGATTGAGAGATTGAAAGTTCTTGGTCAGGAGATCGGAAAGAGAAGATCGAAGATTCCGGCGGAGCCGATGTACGGGACAAAGAAGATGCGGCCAGGGCTCTACGTGAACATGATCAAAGGCGGCCTGAAAGGCAACATCATACCAGACACATGCGAGATACTAGTCGACAGACGATTCATACCAGAAGAAAAAGCTGCGATAGTCGAGAAAGAGATCAGCACGGTTGTAAGAGAGTTCGCTAAGAATAGTCCTGCAAAGGTGTCGATGAAGAAGATTCTTGGATACGATCCGATGCTCACGGATCCCAACCATAAGCTTGTCAAAGTTGTCAGGAAACAAGCGAGAAAGGTTCTGGGACGGGACACACCGCTGGCGGGAAGTCAAGGGTCTACCGATATGGCAGTTGTCACCAACCTAGGCATACCCGTAGCCGTGCTAGGCGCCACACGACAAGACAGCAACATCCACGGAATAGACGAACACGTACGCATAACCGACCTCGTAAGCGTTACAAAAATTCTAGCTCACTCATATCTCGAATTGCTACCAAAGCGTGGGTAATCGGCCATAACCCACTAGCCGATCAATTGCCTAACTCCCCTCGAAGAATTCCTGAACCCTTGTGGTGACAACGAACCCTACGAGGTTTGGATTTCTATGGTTATGGGTCCGTAGTAGTCGTAGTCTGGAGCTTGAAGCCGCATCGATAAGGCAACCCCTCCGAGAGCTGGCACAGAAAGGGGAAGGGAAGGTGAATAGAGGACAAAGCCCTGTGTCTTGAGAGAGATCGAATCTATGAAATGCCCTTGCCAGAGGTCATAATTGACCAATGAGAAGCTGAATCCCATCAGACCATGTCCCCAAGTGAACATAGAGGTATTGACCGTGCGTCGAGAGCCAAACCACGGATTGTCAGGGTTTCCAGGATAAATGTTGAGAGTTACGCCGGTCACCGACACTGTGTGCACAGAGAGTGCGACAGCAGGGACGACAGATACGATCGCCAGCATTAGAACTCCGGTGAGAATTTTATTTGCGAGGCTACCAATGTGCAGACGGTTTCTCTCGCGACCAGCGATCGGCTGAGAGCCAATAGAGGGAGTAATCTCTGTCTCAGCCGCTCCAAGGGCGAGCCCGGGAGAGCGGAAGAAGTAGGTCCGCACGCTGGGTACCAATAAATAGACGAGGATTATTGGTTCGATGAATATTCCCCAGACAAGTATACGAAGGAATGCTTCGCCAACACTGGCTGCCAAAGCCCCTCCGTACACCAGAAAGGAACCTGCCCAAGCCCAACGCTTTCCCTGAAAGTAACCGATTCCACATATGACCCATCCGATGCTGGTGAGAGCTACCAAAGGATACCAAGGATCAGCCTGTGTAACGTTGGTGATTGCGGCAAGGGCTAGTACTGCAAAAGTTCCGACCCCGCCAAAGACTATGCTGAAAAGGCCGAATAGTACTACGTGTACCGGCTTGGCAGGACGTCGCGGGGTGCCCGCCTCGGGGATACTCAACGTCGACTGAACTGGAACGTTACGCGAATAAAAACCTAGATCTTTTCTCCGTTTTATTTAGCGAACTTCTACTTCGTGATCTTCGCTGTCATGTGTGTCCTCATTCAAGGACAGCTGTCTCCGGGCGATTGGAACGACTGCCAGAGATTATCTATGGGTCCAAGGCGGCTCCCCGGGTTGTTGGAAGGGAGTTCGGCTGGGAACCGGTGGAAAGTGGGCGCTCGGGACTGCTCGGGGACGGTGAGGACGATGGTAGTGTTGGTGGTATTGAGCGGGTGGGACGGTTTCGCCTCACCTCTACAGTGTAGAGTGCTGCAAGCGTGACAACTGTTGCCAGGAGCATGACGGTGATGGCGAACCCCCAGGTTTGCCAGATACTTGGAGGGGCGGCCGGGAAGAAGCCAGCAGCTTGCAATAACTGCCGGGATTTTGTGAGGTTGAAACTGTACGGGGTAAGAGCCGAGTTGAATCCGTCGGTGACAGCGAAACCTGTCCGGTAGTTGCCGACGACCGGAGTCGTTATCCCAGGATTACCGTATCCGGCAAGAAGCTGCTGTATTATCAGGTCTCTCGGGATCGCGTAGCTGATAGCCTGACGAACATATTTGGCGGCAAGAGAGGCCCTCGAAGGATCACTAAGGCCTAGCGGGGTATTGACGCCTGTTCCGAATATTGGGTGCTTCATGTTGAAGCCTAGCTCCTGGACCCCGAACCCGTCGTAAGATGTCCACTGGTTCGACGGCCAGGTGGCGAGAAAACTTGTCTCGCTCTCCAGAGCGTATTGTGCGTCGAGAGCGTTTACCGAGCCTGCCTTGAGGGCAGAAACAGCATCATCGGAACTCTGTATGTGTTTCACATAATAGTCCTTAACCTCGAAAGCTCCCCTGCTCTGAAGAGCCGTTTTCCCGTTCTCAGGGAAATCAAAGTAGTTATCATTTCTTGTCAGATGGTTCGTCTCGGTTGTAGAATTGTAGCTGACAAACTTGTAGGGTCCCGTTCCAATGGGTCCGCCACCGATCCCGGTGTTGAACGGATTCGTCCTCCAGTTAGCATATGGAACACTCGCCAGCACGTGGGCGGGAATGATTGATTGAGTAAGGATATTCTCCACGAAGTAGGCGTAGGGATTCGGGAGGGTAAACTTGACAGTGTATGGGTCCACAATTGTCACGTCGGTTTTTCCGCCGACTATTCCCTTGATGAACGCCTCATTGTCCGCTGCCAGAGCATCATCCTGGAGTGCATCAAATGTGAATTTCACATCTGTCGCATTGAACGAAACACCGTCGTGCCATGTTATCCCGGGACGAAGCGATACAGTCCAAGTCTTCTGATCCGACGCAACAGACCAGCCAGTCGCCAGTTGCGGGATCATGTTCTTGAAGATGGTATCATTTCTCTGCGCTAACGCGCTGAACATTGCTCCGTACACGGTCTGGTCGTAGTAGGAGCTGCTCGTTGCCGGGTTGAAACCCTCCGACGGAGCCGGTCCCGTCTGCGCCAGCGTGATCGAGCCTGTTATGGACCCGCCCAGCATCGACAATTGCTCGATCGGCGGCCAGTACGGTGAGTGGTAGGTGCTGAACACGTGCTGGGCATTCGGCATCGTATAATCAAAGGCGACAATCTCCTTCGTGTAGAGTATCGTGGCGGTGGGTTGCTGGTCATAGGCGAGTGCCTGCCACTGCTTCACCAGATCCAACCGTTGCGTTTTGTCGAGTGTTTGCTTGATCTGTGCGGTCAGTTGGTCATTCTGGCTGTTATTCCAGAGATAGTAGTTTGAACCAATCGGAGCATACTGTGAACTGTGATAGTACGAATAGGGGTCAGCATCTATCCCGAGAGCGTAGCCGAGGAATAACGCGTCAAAGCCACCATTGTCATAGCTTCTCCCGAGAACATCGGAGGCAGGCGTTAGCGCCCTATCGTATATTGTGGGCCAGTCGAGAACAACTCTCTGCGCGTCGATACCCAAGGCCTGGAGGTTGCTCTGGATGAGCAGGGACCAGCTCTGTCGGGCCTGATTCGGCAAGGGAACCATCAGCGTTATTTTGAATATTCCGGTAGGCGCATTGTCTGCATGGACCCATATTGGACTGGTCGAGGTTAGAGAGAGCCCGAGAAACAACAATGCCAGCGACGTACGTAGGGCGCGAGATCGGCCAGTCATCTGCGAGAACACTGAGCCGAGCAGGCGATGGGGCGTTATGGCTACTGTGTTCCTCTCTTCATCAGACTATGAGTACTAGACCGTTTTTTGTCAGAACCAGCAGGCTGCCGTGGCCTGAGCTAACACACACACTCTTCCAGTGTGGCTTCATCAGCGGACCTTGACCTCGTGCGTTTTGGCCATGAACCCGTTTCTTTTGTGTGTCCCGTCGCAGAAAGGCATCAGCGTGGACGCGCCGCACCGGCACCAGGCTTGAACAACTTTCCCTTTGACAATGACTAGGTTGGGACCGTTCTCGGTTGATTTTATCACAACTTCAGACATGCTATCGCTATCACCTCTCCCAGATTCTATTCTAGGACCTTGGCCACACGGGTCAAAACGACCAATTGCTCTCCATGGACCAGATAGTTCCCACCGTATTTCCCAACGACACGCAACAGAGCACCCACGACCAAGTCGGTTGCTCCGCCCATGATCAGTTTACTCGTTGGACCCCATTCAACCTCGATTCGTTGCAATGTTCGAGGGAATGTCTGGTTGGTCCCGGTCTCATCGGGCTCAAGGAATACTCCTCCGAGAACCTGCTCTCGCGGAAGATCGGTCACCGAGAAAAACAGGTCCACCATCGTCCCAGGAATAATTTCTCCAAGCTGCTTCACAGAGACTGCCTGGACCCTCGGAATCCTCGGAGGCTCCGGCGGCGCTGACGCCGCAGCTTGCGCTCCTTCTCCCGTTTGTTTGACCGGAGACTCGCGTGGTCTCAAAGGCCTATCCTGATCGTACCGCAAACCAAACTGCAACGCACTCTGTGCCTTCGCCAATTCCTCGCCCAAGTATCCAGCATGACTTAGCTGAGTGACAAGTCCATCCCGCAAGAGACCGAGTAGCATCGAGGTTGCTCCGCGTCCCCGCATCTCATGAGCCGGCGTATGATTGGGCGAGTAGTTTCGTAGCAGGATCTCTCCTTGCTCAGGCTCGATGGTGATGACGAAGTATCCCTTCGGATCATAAATTAACGGCTCACGCTGTCCACCCGGCCGAATAGACAAAAACTCCTCTTGAAGCCTAGCCATGTTCGCTTCTTTTTGTTCCATTACGAAAACACCAGGATTTCGATCAGAGAGACTCTTCACGCGATCCTGTAAGACCTCAAGATCTTCCTCGCCAGTCCAGTCAAGAACTTCCACCTGTTTCCTGAACCGTGCCACCTGTGCAGGATCAATTGATGGTAGAACTGGATCATAGCCTGCCGCGTCGATGATACGTCGCTTCTCATCAACGCCCTTCTCAGAGAGAGCAACAAGAGATTGTCCCGGCTTGAATAGCGCAGAGTCTTTCCCGCAGATGAGCAGGAAGCGAATCGCAGGATTAGAGGTGATGTTGACAATAATCCGGGTAATGCCAAGATTGGCCGTATAGACCATGCCCGCAATGGCCACTCCCGGAAGAGCTACGAGCGGACCGATCAGACGCTCCGACGTAAGCGCACAAACCGCGACGGGACCATTTGGATCGCCTACCTGATAGGTTCCTGGCATAGGAGGCCATGAAGCGCTCTTCTTCGTGCTACTCGCTACTCCCAACTAGAATCTCCGTGAGCATTCTACAAGGGCGTCGAGCAGGCTTTGCAGAGTCTTCAAAGAAGCCGAATCAACGAGTTTGAGGTTGGCGTCGAATTTCTCCCCCGCTCTTGCCAAGAGCAGCTGAGGCTGATTGATCGGATGTATGTTCAAGTCCACCATTATCTGTCTGAGATGCCCCTGCGCCCTCGCACCACCCCGTAGAGAACTAGAAGCGCTGATGATCGCTGCAGGCTTGCCTCCCACGAGTTGTCTGGCTGATTTCCCCACTCGATCGCGTTCTTCAAAACAGCAGAGATCGAGTAGTTGTACTCGGGCGTCGCGAAAAGCATCGCGTCCGACTGTTTCACCTTCTCCTTGAACTCCCGTATCTCCGCAGGCATTTCAGCGAGCAGGTCTTCATTGAACAACTGGAAACCGGACACATCAAAAATCTCAAGCAGGGAACCTTCAGGGACGAGAGTTTTTGCCACCTCAAGCAGGGAGGTGTTGTACGACTTCTTTCGTCCACTCCCAGATATTCCTAGAATCCGAACTGCCGCTCTCTTCTTTTCGGAGTCTGAAATTTGGAGTCGGGCCATAAATCGTCTGCTTCGTTTCCCTGTCTGAACGACGTGCCTGAGGCGCTAATAATTCTGAGCGGAAACCCAAGTCCACAGCGGACCCGAATGTTATCTTCGATACTACGGCCCTGGGAAAGATCACTTTGATCGAGCAGCCCCCAGGCGGGGCTTGGTCATTCGTGGTCTGGCCGGCACCTCCTCTTGGAGCGACGCGATTCCACCACACGCTGATCACGGAGACCACTACTGCAGCTGTTCCCAGCCAAAAAAGATAGTCTAGAACGATCATCACTGGATCGTAGTAATAGCCGCATCCGTTGAATGGATTGGGCAAACAAGTGATTGGGTTTGGATAACTGTACGCGAAGGGAAAGCCCTGATACACTCCCCAAGGCTCGCGAGTTGAAGACGCGGCCAGCCCAACCAGACCGAACACTACGGAAACAAAGAGAATTACAACAATCTTCCGCATTTCTTCAAAGCGATTACGGCAGGATGGCGCCGCAGTGGTAGCATGAGAGCGCTGCGATCGGGACCTCCTGTCCGCAGCGAGGGCATTGTTTCAGAAAACTCTTCGGCGTATAATCGTACGCACTATCTCCCGCTCGCATGTATGATGGAGTGGAACGTGTCTGGTAGGTAACTTGCGTTTGTGGAATGGAGATGCCCATTGCACCGAGGGCAAGCATTACGATTCCGACTAGTATGGGAATAACTGCGATGAGACCGAACGGTGGGGCGGCGGGAGTTGGAGCGCCGGGAAAGGGTGGTGTAGGTGATGGAATGGATGCGCTGGCCGCAAAGATCACTATCCCAATTATTATGAAAAAGACGCCCCCAATAATCTCGGCTGTTGGACTGCTACCGATGATGGCCTTTTGGGTTCCAGGTGGAGGCGGAGGCAGGATGATGACTGGGTTAACCGGGTGGGGCGCAAAAGCAAAGCCACAATTGGAACAGAACTGCGCGCTTGGAAGGTATGCTGTGCCGCACTGGGTACAAACCGACAAATGTGGCAGGTCCTAGGAGCTATGTCTCTCGATTAAAGATATTGGACGCAACACGCCTTCCCTGCTACGGAATGAAGCGTTCAGCATGGCTAGTCATAGCGATAAACGTCTACGGCATAACCGCCGCTGTGCTCGCCATTTTGTGCAATGGACGGACCCGAATGTTATCGTCGAATGTTATGGCTAGTTTTCACTTGGAGGGTTTGAGAACGGAGGTTGATAGGACCAGTTTGTGGTATGCCCGGAAGGCTGCCTTGCCTCCCTCTGTCTCGTAGTAAGGCCAGAACTCTTTCTGGAATTTTTCAAAGAGACCTTTCGACTGGAAGAGTACGATCAAGTAACCGCTACGGATGCTCGACGACCGATCCCTCAAGCCTCTCAGATCATATTTGAAACGATTCTTCCTGATCGCTTCTGCTTCTTTTCCGAGACCGTTCGAGGCCGCGAACTCCCAAGCATCTTTGATTGGAAAATCCCGTTGTTTGAACTCTGTGAAAGCCGATCCCTCCATTGCTTTTCTCATCCTCGTCTAAGCTTTCCTGTGCTCTATGCTTATTTGACTGCTCTCCAGTCGAGAATGGAAGGAGAAGGATACGATTGAGCCTCAAACGAGATATGGACAAGGCTCGAGCCGAACTGGAGCGAGCCGATGAGGCGTGGTGCGCAGCGGCCGCAGCTGCTCGTGATGTAGAACAAATTGTTTCCTTTTGGGCCGACGATGCGATCGTTATTCCACCAGGACAGACGCCTATTATTGGCAAGAATGCAATTCGGAATTATGTGACTGACAGTTTGAAGATCCCGGGTTTCGGTATCGAATGGAAGACAACTCGGTTCGCGATCGCCCGAGATTGCGACCTCGCCTATGGTGTAGGTACGAACCAGGTCTCGTTCAACGACGAGAAGGGCAATCGCGTCACATTGCGCGGCAAAGCCGTGACGATTTGGCGAATGGAGAACAGAGCATGGAAGTGCGTTGTCGACATCTGGAACGACGACCCCGCCCCGAGTGAGCACGCGTAAGGTAGACCCGCACGTCAAAATCTTACATACGCCATTCAATACCCAGCCGGCGTTTTCTTTGCTGAAGGATATCCCTCCTCAAAGACTAGCGGGTATGATGCTATTCACCGGGAACACCGTATTCGTGCTCGGTCTCGCGGTGGCGGAATCCGTCTTTCCGGGCTATAGCGTCTCCAGGGATTTCATCAGCGACCTTGGCGCTCCAATAGCCATTCCGCTAAACCCGCCGGGCATACTTACAATTCACCAACCAGCATCGATTATCTACGTTATCTCTCTTAGCATCTTGACCGTCCTCTCTCTCGAGGCAGCCTGGCAATTTCGGCAGACGTTCCCTGCCAAAAAGTTCTGGAAGGTTTTCTTTGTCTTCGCAGCCGGACTAGTCGCTCTCCCGCTGTCGTACATTCCATATTACGTCTACGCGGATCAACAAATCATGCAACCGATCTCGAACGTTCCAGCCCTTCTTATCGCGGGGGCAATAGTGCACGACGCGCTCTCCGGCCTGGTATTTTTCTTCGGCGGCCTGTCGGCCGTAGAGTCTCGAAAACTCGTGATGAAACCGTTAGACAGACTTTTCCCTATAGCTGGCATTATCACCATCAGTGCGGCAGTCTTGTCAGGCGTCGGAGTCAACCTTGGCTTGGGCCCCGGAGGCATTGAGCGGATCGTCGCCTACCCTATCCTAGTATGGGCTCTTGCATTCGGTGGCTATCTGATCGGAACTAATGTCGGGTCTGTTCCTCCACTCACCACGGGTCATTCAACATCCCAAAATTCAGAGAAATGAATCAGAGAAAAACGAGTGCAACTAACGTTTGTGTCCCTTTGTTGCTTATATCTCGGGCTAACCTTGTTGAGTAAGCTTGCGTCTAGCTGCCAACCCGATATTTCCAGTATTATCTCAGGAAAGAGCGAGCTTTGCAGGAGAGACATCTGCGCGATAATCAAAGCGGTAAGAAAGCTAGGCTCAGAGTGGAGAATCCTCATCTCATACTACCTCCTCGACAACCCCCTCAGATTCAACGATCTATTGAGAAAGGGAAAGCCCGACGATCTAAACGCGAGAACCCTCTCCAGGACTCTGAAGTATTTGCAAAATATGGGAATCGTTGAGAGAAGAGTAACCGGCACAGAACCCTTCTCAGTAGTCTACAGCCTAACGGAGAAAGGACGGGACCTAAGCGATATCTTGTCCGCTTACAGGAGATGGGGGGAGAAGTGGACCCCGAGCATCGTCCACCCTCTACCATAAGTGAAGGTAAAGAGGACCTCCATTAACTAGGAGCCGGTTCGGCAATCCTCGCTCACAGTCAAAACAGGGTTGTGCAGCTCTCATAGGTACGCTGGTGTTCTTGGGCTAGTATGCGGTGGGGTGGAGACTATCAATTCGGATTCTGGTTGACCGGATTCATTCTCGCAGTAATCTTCTATCTGGCCCTGCAGAGGTGGCACAAGAATCTCAAGTGGAACCTAGAGCCTCGCTAGAAACCATTCTAATTCGTTACATAGATTGAGTCTGCCAAGTTTCGCCTAGAATAAACCGTTTCAACTAGGGCCCTTCCGATTCTGCTAAGCCTACCGTCTCGGCGTAAGGGAGTCAACTAGATCGTGAAACAAGGTAAGAACGCTGCAGATGTCGAGAAGGCTCTCCAACACTGGACGAGTTCGGTGATCGACCCTCAGCTGAAGCCTCTTCAAGCCAAGGCAAGACAGCTAGGCCAAGCCGCAAGTTCGCTAGCCTCATCTCTGGAAAGCCGCTGCCACG
>VBBR01000123.1 GCA_005881615.1 Candidatus Bathyarchaeota archaeon | reverse complement strand
AGGCTTACTTTCGCACGGGTCCGCGGAGTCCGCTCATGCGTCATGAGAACATTGACACATACCCCCCTTTTCCAGAAAATATTCCCTGTCTGGCATGAATAATGGGCGAGACAGGCTGATCAGGGAATGGTCTGGGCGTTGGTCGGAGGGGAAAATCGCGGTTATATCGGCGTATCCTGAACGATTCTCAGGCGAAATTTTGCGGTAGTCCTAGAATTATGATCAGGGCTGATAATAGGCGATTTTTATTCCGCTCTCTGAAGACCAAGAGCCTAGTCCAGTCGGCGAATGGTTCCCGGTATTAGGTGGTTGTCTGGGTTTGTCCAGGCGGAGCTGGCATGCTGGGCGGATATTGTGGTGGCGGGCTTGGACTGCTGGGAAGGGCGAACATGCGCGCCATGGCCATCGCAGTTTTGCTCTCCCGAACCTTCGCTAGAATGCCGGGTTCCACTCGTCGATAGAAGATAGTGGGCGCAAGAAGGCAGGAGGGCAATAGGGACTCCAGCAGGGTAGTGGTGAGCGCGATTGCCCTGTCCAGGCTCCCACCCAGAGAGATGGCGAAGGTCAGAAAGGCGCCGAGGCTTCCCACCGACGCTAGCCAGTTCGACATCCAAGCCCCAGGAGCCGTGACAGTGACTCTCTTTGGATTATGACACCTCAACCCTGAGTCCTCGAGAACCCAGAAGAGCACGTGTATCGAGGATGGGACGGCGAGGATGAAGATGGCCACGTAGACGAACTCGTTGCTGACAATCGCGATGTCGGCCGGGCTAACCTCGGTTATCTGGGGAACAATCGTGGCGGACAGGACGAATACGAATAGTAGAACGCGGAAATCCCTCAGGATCCGGCGGGAGAAGCCAGGAGGTCCGACAGGCTTCTCGAAATAGTACTGGTGACCCGAGGACTCACGAAAATGGCGTATTATTCCAATGACGAGGAATGCGAGACGATCGACAACTAGGCTCCAGATCAGGACTGGAATGCCCACGTATACGGCGATGATTGTGATGAGCCAGCCTATTCCCTTGTAGGTGCCCGCTGCGAGTAGGGGCACCAGGGACAGAATGCCGAGAACGTACTCCTTCCGATAAGTCAAGAATCCACGGTGAATGGCTTCTAAGGGCGAAGTATCAGTTTTCTAGAACCAACAAGGCCCGGTCTAGGGGAAGCCTTTCTGAGATTATTTCTGACTCAGCCGTGGCCTAGAAGGGTGAGACGCTGGTGAAGTTAAAGTCCCTCGCCAGGATACCGGGTTGTAGGATTCTGAACTGTTGGAATTCGGAGAAGTTCCGCACTGGCTCAGAGACTGCGTCGACTTTGCTGAACAATTCCAGGAGGCTTTGGTTGAACCTCAAATTCTTCACGGGTCTCTTGATCTCACCATTCTCAACCAGGAATGTTCCGTCCCTTGTCATGCCGGTCACTATCTTGGTCTTTGGTTCAGTTTCTCGCACGTACCAGAACCTAGTAATCAACAGCCCTTTGTCAAGTTCTCCAATTAGCTCCTCAGGGGTCTTGGTGGCTCCTCTGCCTCGAATTACAAGGTTGGTCGGTAGCTCACCGAGAGGGTTGGGCAATGGCAGTTCGTGGCCTGTCGCTGCTGCACCGTAACGGTGCTGGGATATTCGGGAGGAGACGACGTTTCGAAACACCCCGTTCTCGACAAGCGACACTTTGCTCTTCTGGCAGCCTTCGCCGTCGAAGGGCGGTCCGGCCTGGTTTGGATGATATACGTCATCGTCTATGCTGATGTTGTCGCCGAGGATTTTCTCCCCTAGCCTACCTGACAAGTAGCTTCTTCCTTCTTTGTACTGTCGCATTCCAAGATCAGGACTGTAACCGGTGGATGCGGATACTGCGAAGAAGAGCAACATCTCGCTCCACGCATATGGGTCAACGACGATGTCGAACTTTCCAGGAGCTATGTCCGCCTGACTCTTGTTCAGCTTGGCTCTTTCAAGGGCTATCTGGGAGACCTTGTTCGGGTCCAGCTCGCCAATATCGCCAAAGGTTGACAGAGCGAATCCGGTCTGGTTCCCGTTGTCCGCGTCCATTGTCAACGAGAAATATCCGCCGGATCCTCGATAGGATGCTTCCAGCCCCGACGTGTTCAGCATCATTACATGCTCAACGCTGGTTCCGAGAACTCCTGACGCAAGAAGATGGTTTTTCTTGGCTTGGTCGATCGCAGATCCGATGTATCCTGCTTTCAGCTCGGCAGGAGCCTCGACGGTCTTTTCGCTATACCGATCGACTGTACGGTATTTCTGGGGGCCGGGCATCGGCAGATAGTCTGGGTCTTCCGGAGAATTGCGGGCCTGGCTGATCGCCTTCTCAACGGTCTTCTCGATCGACGCGTTGTCCAACGTGCCCGTTGTGACCCGTCCCTGTTTCTTCTCGGACGCGACCCTGACCGACAGGTTTCTGCTCGTGCTGTATTGTGACTGGGCGAGTTCGTTATTCCCGAATCGAAGGTACTCGTCAACTCGGGACACCAGTATTATCTCGGCCTCAGCCTTTCCCGCCACACTTTTCGCAGTAGTGAAGATCTGGTGAGCTCTCTCTCGGAGAGAAACAGGTTGGTGTTCCATCTTTTGTGACATGGCTAGGATGCTCCGAAGACGCGTATGTTTCTGAACCTGCTAGGTGAGGCTCCATGTCCCGTAATCATAGTCTGGCCGGGCTGACCCTTTCCGCAATTCGGTGTACCCCATAACACCCAGCTCTTCTTGTTGGCGATGGCGTCGCAAGAGTTCCAGAATTCCGGTGTTATGCCGGCGTACGTCGGTCCCCTGACCATTTCGCCTATGCTTCCGTTCTTTATCCTGTATCCTTTTTCGGTGTTGAACTGGAAGTTGTACCTCTTCTGGTCAATGCTCCAGCCATAATTTGTGACCATAAGGTATCCATCGCGTGTATCCTCGATCATCTCGTCATAGTCCCAGGTGCCGGGTTCGAGGCTGACGTTCGTCATTCTGATTATTGGGAGCTTGTAGTATTCGGCTCGCATGCACCCGTTGCTTCGGGTCTCTCCTACTCGAGGAGCGGTTTCGCGGGACATGAGATATCCTACGAATTTTCCATTCTTGACTGCGTATTTTCGCTGGGCCTTGACTCCTTCGTCATCGTAGCCGAAGGTCCCAAGCCCGTTTCCATGGTCGAGGGTTGCATCCATTACTATGTTCACGTGTTCTGATCCGTACTGGAGTCTTCCGAGCTGATCTGGTTGGAGAAAGCTCCGGCCCGCGAAGTTCGCCTCGTAACCTAGAACCCTGTCGAGCTCTATTGGATGCCCACATGACTCGTGCACTTGCAACGCAACTTGATCCCCACTCAAAATAATGTCCGATTTTCCTTCATTGATCGTTGGCGCGCGAGTGAGTGCTAGAACATCTTTTGTAATTTCCAAGGCTTGTCCCGGAAGGTCCATCTCGTCCACGAGTTCGTAGCCGCCGCCTGTGTTCTGTTGAATCGATCGTCTCTGGACTCCGGTGGGTCCCTTTGCGGCAACGATCGCAGATACGCCCGCGTAAGAGAGAGTTTGGAAGATCTTCGATCCTTCCGAGTTCGCAAAATATTTCTCGACATAATCAAACGTCATCTGGCCCCTCCGGGCGACAACGTCATTTTCCTTCATTCTCTTGGTAGTATCTTGAAGATATTCGTATTTGGTCTCGGTGGGGACGCGGAACGGATCTTTCTTGACCGGTGTTTCCCACTTGTCAACATGAACGGGCTCAGAAGCTCGAGTGACTTTTATCCCGAGTTTGGACGCGCCCTTAGCGAGGGAGAGTGCCTTCTTGGTTGTCTCTCTTATGCTCTCATGTTCCAGTTCGTCAGTGTCAGCGAACCCCCAGCCCAGATTATTGTAGAGTACGCGGATCCCGACGCCGATCGTGCCCGCTTCTTCGCTGGCCGGGTTCTCGTTGACGACGGTAACGGCTTCAGATCGAGTATTGACGAGTCTTAGCTCGGCATAAGTCGCATTGTCTCGCTTAGCAAGATCAAGGGATATCTTAGCCAGTTCCTCGCCCAGGTCTTTGGTAGAAATCACAGAATCGCGCTAGAAACGGTCCTGCTTAAGCATTTACCACAAGAGATCGATAAATGGAGATCGCCATCACGAGGTTTTGCACAAAGACAGGCAAGACAGCCTATCATGCCTAGTTAAAATTGGCTGATCTTCCGCTGGAAATAGGCGTTCTGGAGAAGGGCCGAGGTTTCCATCCAGCCGCGCTTTGGTATCTCAAATATGCTGCTAACATAGTTCATGGCATTGTCCATGGAGTCGAATCTCTCGAATGGTGTTTTGAGGAGTGCTCGGAGGCTTTCCCTAACATTCCAAACCCCAACGGGCATTATGTAGCCTGGATGAATTTCCCTCAACATTATTGCCCCTGCCTGTCTCCCGATCGAATCGAGATATTCCGATACTGCGAGTCTCGCTGAGTAATAGCAACCACCCGGCTTGGCGTAGGTCTTCCGTCCTCGGAATCCTTCAGAGTCACCAAGCATCACGGGCCGATATCCTTGCGCAGAGACATAGCTGCTCTTCTCCACGTCCTCGGCCATGTTCACATCGGGAAAACTAGTCGCGAGAAGCTCAGGCTCGAACCAGGCCTCGATCCACTCGAACTTCCAGTGTTCAGGAGTTAGGATGCCCACGTAGATGTTGTCCAGGTAGGTGTACTTGTAGACTCGGTATTCATCGATGAGATGATGGTGTCTTACCCGTGACATTAGTTTGAGGCTGAGGTTGCTGTCGACTGCTGTTATGCTCCATCGTGTTGGTACAAGCTTTCGTCTCTTGCTCTCGCCAAACATACCGAGGCTGAACGCTCGCTGAATACGAGTTACCAAGACGCCGTTTCTGTAGAGCTGGAGGACAGCGTCGCCCGCAGGGAGATCGCCGTCATAGAATGCTTTCTCGATTCTGTTGTCAACGGAGGAGTTACCGGCATGGAAGGACGTGAGTGGTGCGATGGGACCGAACGGTTGGGAATCTTCGCGCATGTCCAAGATTTTTCGGGGTGGACGAGCAAGGACAAGTTCCGTGTCAACCGGTTTTGTCATCATCGCCACGTCCTGCAAGGTCTCGATCAGTCTACCTCCCTTCTGAGCGTCTGCGACGTTCGCCTTGCTGTAGCCTCGAAGCAGACTATACCTGAAATCTACGATCTCATCGAAGCCCTTGCCCATCCACCATTCGGGAGTGTCAAGGATCTCAGTGTCACCAGAGATCGAGGGTACCATGGGTCCGACGTAGACGTTTGGATACCCGAACCTGCCTACGAAGACTCCCGGAGGGCTGGAGCCTGCGATGGACTTCAGGTCGAATTCGGGATGGTGTGCTGCTAGTGAGTCGGCTTTGACGTGGATTGCGCACTTCTTCTCTCCGGATAGCCTCCGGACCCTCCTACACAATGGGCAGAGCCTCTCTGGGGGTGAGACGACGTCGTCGCGTCGTGACACTCGTCTGCCCAACGAGCCGAACATGTCAGTCAAAACTCGACCATCTCTATAATTTCCGGAGACGGAACCGAATTCTAGCTGCTTTCTCCGATAAACATGCTCCTGTCCCAACGTCATTCAGAATAAGGACTGGGATCTCAACTCTACCAGAAAATGGTCTTCTCGACCCCCGAGCTTCTCGCCCTTAAGCGGATTCCTAGGAGAACGGAGTAGTTCCAGCTCCCTATCTGCACATTAGAGGTGAGCACGTGAAAAATGCGAAGATGCTTGGTATGCGGTTCCGACGAGGTCTTCCTTTGGCTCGGAGGTTCCATAGGGTCTCTCTACAACTGCACAAATTGCCACTACGTTGGACCTGTTGTCATAGAAACCGAAGCACAGCAAGTGTTCGGAGATCAGTTCGTTTCGTTCTGGGACCTTGTAGAGGACGGGAGCTTTTGGAGCGAGACTGGAATAGCAAACCGTATGCTGTTTCAGACGTGATCGCTTTGGGCAGAGCTTGGACTGGCCTCTTCCCTA
>VBBR01000017.1 GCA_005881615.1 Candidatus Bathyarchaeota archaeon | reverse complement strand
AGACGACTTTGGAAACGGGAACCATCAAGGCTCCCGCCAACGCTGGAGGAATTATCAAAACAATCGCAGCAATTACGATCACTACGAGTGCGAGCAGGCCCTTCCTGCTCTTCTTCTTTACTGGCGGAGCTGACATTGCTAGAAATCGAATCGGCTTGAAATGGGGATTTTAGGCTTGTGCAGACAGGCACTGTGAACTTTTCGGTGCTGTTTCTTGTTCTTCGGTCGTCTCTAACTGTTATGTTCGAGGAGTGACCGATTATTCGTTAGGGGCGTTCGTCAAAATGAGCCTGTTACGCTTGGGGGAGGGTGATTCTGATCGCGTGACGGGTCTGAACTGGGATACCTGGTTGGTTGGCCACTGTAAAATCCTTGCCTGGCAATGGGCCAAGCTACCACGCTACGAGCGTGAGGGCGCGGCTGAGGTTCGACCGCTCCCTGCCGAAAAGAGACCACGTATCTCTGAGGCGCAAGGGCTCTCAAGTGAAGCAATGAAAGGGAACCCGATGACGACGGTAATCCTCGGAGTCGATGAGAGCAAGCCTAGTCTTCGAACAACCGAAGACTTGACAGAACCTGGAGACACGAGAACGCACTTACCAGTGCGTCCTCTTGATTCCCAGCAAGTACGCTCCGTAATTCGTTCCCAGATGAATTGGCGGAGTCACCAGTACCACGATCAAGACTGACCACCAATTCAATGGAAACACCAGTTGCCCAAGGATCAGGCCTCCGAACACGAAATCCAGCTGGTCCACGATAGGAAGCGGACTCCCAGGCTTTATCCGGATACGTCTCTTGAAAAAAGCGCCAAGCAAATCCCCGAGAACCGTTCCCAACGCGATCATAAAGCCGCCCAGTAATAACCGGCCGTCAACTGGTGATTCGGCAATCCCTATCACTGAACCGGCTATTATCCCCGCGAATAATCCGCGAACCGTCTTGTGCGCACCAAGAATCCTCTCTCCATCCAGAAAGTTCCGTCCCCTATCCAGCGGAGATCCACCACCGAGGAGAAGAGGAGCAGCGTTCGCCACGTATGATGGTCCGATGAACAGTAACGCGGATAGAAATATTCCCAGACTGGATCGCCTAGACTTTGAACCGCTCTCTCAACCAGGGGACGGTTATGAACCAAACGCTACACGTCCTCCAACCCGCTCTCCCCAATTCTGAACAGTGCCCGAGGACCTCTAACGTCTCTACCATCTATCTTCTCGAGAAGAGACTCTCTTACCTCATGTCTGGGAGTCGGGCGAAGTCTCAAGATCAGATACGACCAGTGTCTTAACGTCCTCGTGGCGACTGGCGCGATAAGCCAGCTCCCATGACTTGGCTGGCTGTGAACCTGCCCAGTCAACAGGATAGTAAGATCGAATCTTGAGGAGAGGTCGGAGAGATAGGCCAGCTGCCTGTTCAGCTCGCGATTATTGACAAAAACCGTCCCAGGTTTCTCGATATCAGCACGATAGAGACCCGTCACCGAATCAACGACCAACAAGGCAGGAGTACTTGACAACATCAACTCCAAGTTCTCCGTTATCCGACTCTGCTCATGAAAATCCTCTGGCTGAAAGACTACAATGTTCTCAGCAAGCTCTTCCCCTCGATCCAGGGATTCAAGCCTCTGAACCGAGAAGGAGAGATCAGCGTCAACGAAGAAAACCTTGAAGCCTCTCCCCGAGGCCTGCAGCGCGGATTGCATCGCCAAGATCGTCTTCCCAGTCGACGCCTCCCCATAGACGAGGTTGATCTGTCTGGGAGCAAAACCACCCTTCAACAATCGGTCCAGACCACTCGTCCCAGTGCTGAGCCTTTCCATAACCAAGAACCAACCAATCTAGAGAGACGCGCCACTTGCCTAGATTGAATAACTCTACCTAGGAGGAAGACACTTCCCCGAAGTCAGGCTATCGAAGGAGAAGACCCTTCTTGTTGACGGCCCCGCGTCCATAGTGCTGCAGGAAGGAACAGCCACTTCTCTTGCCGCCCCAATCCGAATCGGCGACTCACTAGTCGTTGTAAAGCATCGAAGAATCCCAATAGAGACGGATACAGAAGCTGTGTTTCGAGTCAGGACAGGAGAGCATGGCGTTTGGAGACAAGTCAACGGTTCGACCATCCCTCCAAGTTGGCGAAATGCAGCAGACGCTCTAAGAAGGTCACGTGGATTTGCCGTTATTCTGGGAGATGTAGACTCTGGAAAATCCACACTCTGCGCCTACCTCGCCAACATCTGCCTAGACCATGAAGTTCAGACATGTATTATCGATGGCGACGTTGGGCAGGCGGATATCGGCCCACCCACGACTACCAGTTCCTCGACCGTTTCCAAACACATCCTCAGTCTCCAACAGCTGAGACCTGAAAGATCCTATTTCGTCGGCGACACCAGCCCGTCTTCAGTCCCAGACAAGCTCGTACAATCAATCACACATCTCAAAGATAAGATCTCAACCGGAAGTGAGATCGCGATCTTGAACACTGATGGCTGGGTGAGAGAGGATCAAGCGGTCGAGCACAAGCTCCGGCTCCTGAGCAGCTTACGACCAGATCTCGTGCTTGCTCTAAGCCTCGATCATGAACTCGATCATATCCTCGATTTGCAAAAGCGTCCGACCCTGCGGCTCGAAGCCTCAAAATTTGCCCGGACAAGAACAAGAGAAGAGAGGAAGAAGGCCAGGGAAGAAGGATATAGACGATTTCTAAAGAACCCAATTCATTTGGATCTAAAACTCAACATGATCAAGCTCAGAATGTTCAACGCCTCAAAACAACAACGTCTCGATCAAACGTCAATGAACGAAGGAACTCTTGCCGGACTACTCGACGAGGAGGGAGAATTACTGTCGATAGGAAGAATTGAGCGAATCGGGAACGGCATCATCGGTATCACAACAAAGGCTGAAGAAACGCCTAGAACCATTGAGATAGGAGCGGTTATTCTCTCTTCAAGATTGGAAGAGATAGGATACGAGCCTTAGATCGAGTAGGCGTCGGGAATCGAGTAGACGTAGATCGTGTGCTCGTTATAATTCTCCTTCCGCGAAGGCTTCCAGCCATTGATCATAAAGTCGTGACTTACAATCCTCGAGCCGGGCCGCGCCTCCGATCTCAACTTGGGCTTCAAGCGTTCGTTAGCGTACGTAGTAAGATACAGGGTGATCAGGGTTGCGTCCTTTAGGTCCGCCTGAAACAGGTCCTTGTTGAAAATGTGCACCCTCTCCATTAACTTGAGTTTCTCAACTTCACCAGACGCCTGTTTGAACAGGTCTTCCCTAATCTCGTAACCGACAGCGGATTTGATCCCGAAATCTTTGACTGCCGTGGTCAAGATGCGACCGTCGCCGCATCCCAGGTCGCAGAGAACGTCGTCCTTGCTGGCTCTTGCAACTTCCAGCATCTTCTTGACAACATCATGCGGCGATGACACGAATGGCGCACAACTCATTAAACTAACTCTCCAGTTTGAAGTAGAGCCCAAGCCCGGTTCAAGCTATTTTAACTCTCCCTCCTACAAAACGCCATAATCGATCCCTATCGTGGAATTGTAAATCTCCTTCTCACTATCGTGCTAGAGTCGGAAAGCATTCCGCTACAACCAATGTTTCAGATACAGAATACTCATTACGTTTGATAATGATGTTGAGGCCCAGAGATGAGTTAGGCGTGTCCCGAAGAAAAGAACGGCTCAGCATCAAGTCTCCCGGAGATGAGTTTGAAGAACCAGATGAACAGACTCGGCAACGGCACGACCCGCAAGAACTCAAGATATACATCAAACAGCTCTCAAAGGCTCTGAGATTCTTACCGTTGGGAAGCCGAGCCTACTATGCTGTCACCGGAGAACTTCTCAGAGCAAGCACTCAATTGAAGGCCCTGGTTCCAACGGGATCTGCGATCAAGGGCGAACACTAGCCTACTCCTTCTTCATTGAAGAAACGATCATAGGATGTGAAGCTCGAGCTCGCCACGTTACTCGAGCTTTACGAAATAAGGCACTGTCAACTCTTCGGTTGCTGTTTCTTGTTCTTCGGTCATCTCTAACCGTTATGTTCGAGGAGTGACCGATTATTCGTTAGGGGCGTTCGTCAAAATGAGCCCTGTTACGCTGGGGAGGTGACTCTGATCACGTGACAGGTCTGAACTGGGATACCTGGTCGGTTGGCCACTGTAAAATCCCTGCCTTGCAACGGGCCAAGCTACCACGCTACAGGCGTGAGGGGGCGGTTGAGGTTCGACCGCTCCCTGCCGAAAAGAGACCACGTATCTCTGAGGCGCAAGGGCTCTCAAGTGAAGCAATGAAAGGGAACCCGATGACGACGGTAATCCCCGGAGCCGATGAGAGCAAGCCCAGTCTTCGAACAACCGAAGACTTGACAGAACCCGAAATAACTATAAGCCACAGAGCCCCGCGAGACCCCGAACGCGTTCCTTCATGGCTTCTCAAACGCTCGGCGACACCAGGATACACGAGCTAGGACAGATCCAACTGAAAGCACCTGTCCTCATCCAAACTATTTCATCGAGAAACTAAAGCCCCAGAAAATGGGTGAACTATACTCCAGCTATCTACTCTTCCCCGACGGCAACCTAGGGATCAACATCTCGGAAGACGGAACATACTCACTTCCAAGATACGAATTCTACGGCTATGGCGAGCTAGATCCCAACGTCATCCTTCTCACAGGAGACGCCCAACCAAGCGTAACAGGACAATACGAAGTCGCAAGCATCGTCCTTGACTTCGCCCAACGATTCGGGTGTAAGGCAGTCTACACGATGGGAGGATATGGCACACGCTCGGGAAACGACGTAGGAGCCGTCTATGCTGTTGTAGGAGAGGCTGCGCTCGGAGAGCGCTTGAGGAAAATGGGAGCAAAACTTGCGAAAGGAGGCGCCGTCACAGGAGCGGCGGGAGTAATACTTGGCATCGGTCGACGACGCGGCATGCAATGCGCAGGCCTACTCGGCGCGACTACCGGAGCCTACCCGGACTTGGAAGCCGCAAGGGCCGTGATCCAGATGTTGACTGGACTGGTCAGTATTCCGGTTGATCTGAGAGAGCTGGATTCAGAGATTGAAGACATGCGCAAGAAGATGGAACGCTTCAGACATGCGGAAGTTGAGGAGTCCAAGGAAGGCGAAGAGAAATCCGAGGAAGGCAAGGACCGCTACATTACCTAACGAGAGAACGTTCCTTCTACTTTCGGATTTGGACTGGAGCTTATTCCTTCCATTCCATTTTATAGCAGGAGAATACATGAGAGAGGATTGAAGGGGATTTGCTCGAAGCGAGTCTGGAAAGGGACGGAGAAGTCCACAAGGTGAGCCTTCTTCCTGTAGAAAACGCGGTCTTGGCTTTCTTCTACGATGGTACGTTCAAGATTGGCACGTTAGCCGTATCGACTCCCGGGGTTCGCGAGGGAGGACCAGGGACCTCATCTGTTCTTCTCGGCGGGAAATACCTGATCGCGGCAAGGGCTCTGGCTGAGAGGGTTGCTGCAACCTACACTAAGATGAGCATTGTATCGATAAACACGAAGCTCTCAGAGGGCGAGGCGCTGCGCCTCTACGCGAGCCTCCTCGACAAGGCTAGGTCTCGCACAAATGCCGACTCAGCTTCATCTAAAGGTTGAAGAGGAAACCCAGTGCGATTGTGATCACCGTGGCAGTGAAGGTGATCGCTGCCACAGCATCATCCAATCTCTCAACGCTCATCGAACCGTCATCCGGCGAGCAATCGTTGAAAGAATCGTCTGTATAGTGATCGAGTATTTTGGCTTGTTCTTGGACATTTTACCCACTGAGAAAAAACAGAGGATTAGGCCGGCGTTATCCTCTCTGTAACAACGCGACCTGCTAGTTTTCTTCCGCGATTCTTTAATAGGAAAGAAGCGATTTTGACGTGTTGTCTGTCACGTGCGGTCTCGCTTAGAGTCTTGATTCTAGAATAGATGGAAAGTTATCGCCAATTGTTCAACTTGTTCGAGGCAGACTCTTTGCCCTCAACGCCGTTTAGATCATTGATCCACTCTGGCACTATGACCGCCCTGATTAGCTCTTGTATGGTTATTCCTCTTCGTTTCGCGATCTTCTCCAGCTCGCGATAAATTATGTCATCAAGCGTTTGCATGAACTTAGGCAGTCTAAACACCACGGTTTCTCGGGATATCAAACTCAGTTCCGGGGTTGAAATAAAGTGCTGATGTAACTTGTAGAATTCCAAGGAAGTGACAGGGTAGAGGTGTTGGATGGCTCGAATCAGTAGACGCGCGCTCCTAGGTCGGACTTTCTCCGAGAATCTGGCGTGCCGCAGATTCTACTCTATCACGATACGATTGCTTCGTGTAGACTCTCACAAGATTCATGAACGTCTGGAGAACACCTGCGATTCTCGAAACCTGGGTTAAAGGGACTATCTCTTTTCCTCCATTTGGAGCGTGCTTGAACACGGGTATGTCCATGGAATGCAAGCCCGCGGTATCGTGGTACGGAACTGATGGCAGGGTAGGAAAGTCAATTGTCACGTTTTCGCATGCAATCTTCGCCCTCCTGGCAATCTGTTTCTCGAGGTCCAGGCGAACGTGTTCGTCTGAAGCCGCATTGGACACCGGCCCTTCACGGGAAAAGAGGATGCGTTCATATGCGCATTTTAGAAGCTTTCTGTGCTCCAGGTCCTGCATTATCTTCCTGGAGTCTTTACACTCCTTCAAGGCTGTCCACATTTTGTAGTCGTCAAGTTGGAGGTAATCCTCTGGTCTATCGAAGTCCAACAAATGGAGTTCACCTCTTGCGGCCTCCAATGCTCTCACCAGCATGATCTGAACTGCCCTAGACGCTTTGTGAAAGTATATTGTTCGAAACGATTCGAACCGTGCAAGGAGGAAACTCTCAAGGGTTGCAACGGCTGACCTATCGACAGAAAGATTGTCGTTGATGGTATCCATTGCGTAAATGAGGCGATGAACGTCGAATGAGCCGTATCCTGCCCCGGTGTGAAAGGAGTCTCTAACGACATAATCCATCTTGTCGACGTCTACGCTACTGCTGATTATCTGGTCCAAGTATGGACGCTTTCTATCCGCCAATTTTCCAATTGCCAGTCGACCCAGGGTGATGGCGTCGTGGCCTGCAGCCTCGAGTTTTTCGGCTATGTCCGTCTCCTTCACGAGCCATGGACCAAAGTCCTCGTGCCTCCTGCCCAGATATTTTGCCAAGAACGGTTCAAAGACGTGCGAAAAGGGGCCGTGCCCAATGTCATGAAGCAACGCGGCCAGGCGCAGTTGTTCTTGTTGATGTCGAGGGAGATCTATTGGGAGGGCCTCAGCCAGAGCACCACTTAGGTGCATGGCACCGATGACGTGTTCGAATCTCGTGTGATTCGCGGCAGGGTAAACGAATTCTGAGCCTGCAAGTTGGCGGATCCGCTTGAGCCTTTGAACGGGTTCGGTATCGATCATTGATCTCTCGGTCTGGCTGATTCTGACATAGCCGTGAATCGGGTCTTTGATGAACCCTCCAGACATTTCAGTCAACTTTCTCTGAGAAATTGAGACAACACTCGCGTAGATAACTCCTCATTGAGGTTTCGAGAAGTCTCTTTTTATCCAGGTCTGCGATTCGATAAGTCTGGGCTGTGTCTTGAGTGGTTCAGGATAAGATCCTCTGCTTCGTTTGCTCGGTGAAAGGTATCGAGAGGACATTCGGAACCTACTACGAATTGCAGGACCATCTCTACAAGGACCATGATATGAATAAAGATCCAGCGATGGAGATTTTTAAGAAGTTCAAGATGCCAACTTCAAGAGTCGCGACCGATCATGAATTCGGCAATTAGCCGCGACTAGACAACCCTTGTTTTGATCCTTCCCCTTTTGTTCAGTTCCAGCACATTGAAGTTGAACGTTTAGGGTTCCATACGGAACAAGAGATCAGATGAGGGATAGGATGAATGAACCGAAGAAGACTAGGAGTATGGCGCTGATTATGAAGGTCGCCATGCTCGCTTGAATGCTAATGCCCACGGCATTCTTGACAGCGAACAGGTTAGCTATTACTATCCAAGCACTGCTTACCGCGCGAAAGGCGTCCGAGACCGCGGGAATAGGAGCAGACATGAAGATGAACAATAGGCCAGGCGACCACGAGAAGAAGAAGGGGCGAGCGAGCCCCATGTAGCTAACGGTTCTCCGGAAGAGTTTCCTCACGATCAAGAAGCTTGTGCCTGACCAGAAGACGGCGATACCGAGTCCAAGGGCAAAATTCTCAAGAGTGACTGCGAGGAGTCCAAGAATAGAAATATCACCGACCAAGTAACCGAAAAGACTCCACCCTGCGCCATAAGAAAGCGCAATTATCGCTACCAGAGAAACCGACTGTGCCGTGGCGCTGGGGTCATCTCTCAGTTCCCTAGATGTTTCTCCGTCGAATTTTGCGACCTTTAGCATTCGAGATCCCATTTTCTTGAGGCTGAGGTCTTGGCTTGCGGTGAAATGCCCCATCATCGCATCAATTTCCTTTTCAGCTATCTAGCACTCCGACACTTATCAACTCACGGAAAGGATCGAATTTCGTTCCTTTCGCTCTCTACGAGAATTATTGATCTGTTCGACATTATTGGTGAGTTTCGATGGTTGAACACGGCCAAGTTCCTAATGTGACGCAGGCTAGATCGTCATCTGGATGAAAGCTAGGATTAGCAATCCGACAACGGATGTCAGGAGTGCGCGTTGCGTATTGAAACCCATCGCGTTTTTCAAGGCGACGAACTCCGCCGAGACGATCCAGGCTGAGGCGATGACTGCTATCGCTATTATTATTGGTCTTACGGGTATTGCTATCAGTATGAATAGTGCTCCTGGAGCTGTTGAGAAGAATAAGGGCCTTGCGAGTTGCCAATAACCGGTTTTTCCCTGGAATAGTTTTGTTCCGACGAGAAAGACTGTTGCGGACCAGATGAAGACAGAGAAGTCTGTAAAGATCATGTTGGCTATTGTCCCGGAGATGACTTGGTTGGGGGAGAGGTTGCGGGTTTGGAGCCCGTTGAAGACGCTGAATCCAAGTCCATAGGACAGACCGACAAGGAGCACAACAGCGACGGCCTGCCCGGTTGCGGTTCTGTCCTCTTTGAGTTCATTGAGGGTCTGGGTGTCAAACCTTGCGGTGTGAAGGATTCTGGACCCGAGTTGCCGAACCTTGTGTTTTGTGATAGGTCGTTCTTGTCCCTGCGACATGTCTTAGCCAGTTTTTCTCTCCTGTCTAGCCGAGCCTTATCAACCCATAGCAGTAAGCTACCATCGGTTTCGGTGCTGCAATATGTCTAGGCTCGTGTCTGTGTTGAAGGAAAAATTGGCGGAGAAACCTAGATTCAAGGTTGTTGCGATGCCAGACTTCTATCTAGACTATCTTCTCGCCTTTCCCGGCAAGCTTGAAGAGGTGACGGGCGCAATGGTTAGTGTAGCAGGTAGAGGAGGTGGAAACCTACTTGGCTGGAAGCACTTGGTCGGTAGGGGTGGAAACGCGTCCAACTTCTCAGCCCAGCTTTCGAACCTAGACGTCAACGTTGTTCCGATTATTGAGACTGACGAGTTTGGGAAGATGGCTCTCACTCAATTTCTGAAAGCCACGGATCTCTCTCATGTTACAAACACAGGGTCGCTTTCGAAGACCCTTGCCTTCGAGGCTGAGTATTCCGGTAGACGGGTCAATATTATGGCAAGTGATCCCGGGTCTCTGTCGAGTTTCGGGCCGGGAAGACTGACTGCAAAGGATAGGGAACTGATCCGGGAGGCTGACTTTGTCTGCGTTTTCAACTGGAACCAGAACCTGAAAGGAACCGAACTTGCTGAGGAAGTGTTTCAGATCGCTAAGACTGAGGGAAGAGGGGTGACTTTCTTTGACCCCGGAGATCCCACGTCGAGGGCTAGCGAGATTCCGAGACTAAACGATCAGGTTCTCTCAAAGGGGCTAGTTGACGTTCTTAGTCTCAACGAGAACGAGCTCACCCAACTGGCCTCCGCGGTTGGCGAGGCGGGGGGCGGGTTTGAAGGAGAGGAGGACAATCCATTATTCCAGGCCGCTAGCGTCTTCAGCATGCTTGGAAGTAGGGTCGATCTCCACACTTCCAGCTTCTCGGCAACTTTCATCGATGGCCAGAGAGAACGAGTCCTGTGCGCCAGCACAACTCCGCTAAAAGTCACCGGGGCGGGAGATGCGTGGAACGCTGGTGACATCTTTGCGCAGGGCATCGCGCTGAGCCACAAAGATCGGCTGACCTTCGCGAACGCTACTGCGGCTGCGTATATGAGGAGGGCTGATCTAGAACCTTGCTCGCTAACGGAGATTCTTGATCAGGTCGGAGAAATAGAGAAACTCAACACTCGATAGTCGTATCCATTTCTTTCAACGTCTCATAATGGACTGTGGATCTCCTTCCATCGGTTCAGCACTCTTAAATCGGCTTATGACAGATCAAGCGTGAAGCTGGCTAGGACGCGTGCCAACGGTTTCCAGAGAAAGTGCGGCGCCTTGAACTGCAAGGAAAGGATGCTATCATAATTGCGCAAGATCGCTGAGGGAGTTTACAGGATTCCAGCAAGAGCGGCCAACACATACCTCGTTGAAGCTCCCAAGGGTCTAGTGTTAGTGGACAGCGGATTGCCAGGCAGCGAGAAGAGGATTCTCAAGGCTATCGCCAAGCTAGGAAGGCCCCCCTCAGACTTGAAACTTGTATTGCTGACGCACCGGCACTTGGACCATATTGGGAGTGCGCCAATGTTGAAGAAGCAAACAGGAGCGAAGCTGGCGTCTCACCCGTTCGAGAAGCCCTACGCGGCTGGGACCCTGGTGATATCGGCTCCGAGCGCTTGGAGCCTCTATGGAAGAATCGTGAGAAAACTGACGACGCTTGAATATTGGTCGCTGAAGTTGTTTCGGATTATCAAGTTCCAGACTACGCACGTGGATCTCGCTGCAGACGAAGAGTCGGTCTTAGATGGAGTGGGTTTGGACGGGTCTGTGGTCTGGACTCCGGGACATACCAAAGGATCGGTTACGCTCTTTCTCAACCAGCCGAGCGTGGCCATCGTCGGTGATCTCTTGCGGTCTCGTCGGGGCCGGCTTGTGGAACCTTTGCTGATGGAGAGTATTCCTCAGACCCAGGCGAGCGTAAAACGGGTTTTGGACTTAGGTCCAGAGATCATCTGTCCAGGACACGGGAGGCCTCTGCCTGCATCGAGGGTAAAGAACGAGAAGAGAGTAGCGAAGCCCATGGTTGTAGCCAAGAAAAAGGAAGAGGAGGACTTGGAGGAGTTAACGTCTGGCCTTTTCTAGTCTCTTCTCGACATCGTCCCAGTTGACGACGTTCCACCAAGCGTCTACGTAGGCTGCGCGGTCGTTCTTGTATTGTAGGTAGTAGGCGTGTTCCCAGACGTCAAGGACTAGAAGTGGAACTACTCCTTGAACCGTCAGGTCGTTGTGTTTCTCGGCTTGGAGCGTGATTAATTGTTGTGTCCACGGTTCGTAGGCTAGTACTGCCCAGCCGCTTCCTTCAACTTGTTTGGCGGCGGTGCCGAACTGTTCTTTGAACGAGTCGAATTTGCCAAAGTCGGTGTTGATCTGGTCCGCTATTTTTCCGCCGGGTTTTCCTCCGCCGTTCGGTTTCATGTTGGGCCAGAATGTGCTGTGCATCGTGTGACCTGAACCGTGGAAGGCGAGGTCTCGCTCGATTGCTTTGACGTCGACGCCGGCGAAGCCGGTCTCGCGAGCTTTCTGGAGCTTGTCTAAGGCGGCATTGGCACCGTTGACGTAGGCGAGGTGGTGCTTGTCATGGTGTAACCGCATTATCTCCTCGGATATG
>VBBR01000018.1 GCA_005881615.1 Candidatus Bathyarchaeota archaeon | reverse complement strand
TGCTCCAATCACACCATTGTGTGCTCTCCTCCGCCGTCTTCTTTCGGGATGAATGGTTTCACGGTGAATCTGCAATATGCCACTGCGCCAAGCTCTGCGGGAATCATCGACACTACCCAGACGGTGAGCCTGACGCTTGGTACGATTCCCAACAATTTCATGGCCTTAGCGGTGAATGGGTCGGAAGCATCGTGGCCTAACTGCATTCCCTTCAACAACTTTCTAGGTTTAGCTGTGGAAACGCGGGCGAGAGATATTCTAACGGGGGAGTCTGCACTTCATTGCTAGACTGTTCAACCAGCAGAGCCGTCACAAGTGCTGACTCGATCACAAACCTCGACTACTGGGACCAGTACTTCGTCCCCGTGAAGTACTTTACATCGGACTCGAGTACAATCCCGTTGACTCCGCCCTCGTTTACGGGCATGGCTTTCGGTGTTGCAACAATTCCCCTAGTGCTATCCACAAGCCCGCAGAACGTATGGCTCGACTCTGCTTCCGCTTGGAGTGTATCCCCACAGACACTCGCAGGTTCAACCTCCACAGTGCGATGGTTCGCACCCGTGGTTTCGGGTTTCGTAAGCGGGACGAATCCAATCAACGTGGGGTACATACACCAGTATTATGTCACATTCGTGGTCGGCCTTGGAATCGGGTCAACCTCCCCTACGTCTGGCTGGCAGAACGCCGGCTCGACCATCACGATGACCGCATTGCCCGCGCCAGGATACAAGTTCGCCGCGTGGACATCAAGCACATCAATGATAAGACTCGCGTACTACGCAACTCCAACAACGAAAGCTACCATAAACGGTCCCGGTACTATCACAGTGCTGTTTCATCCATAGGACCCGGTCAAGAATTCGACCCACAATAGAATGTTCTGAAACCGAACTTCTATGCTGCCAGGTTCCAACCTGATCTGGTGCTTAGCGGGACCGGTGGGGTTTAAACCGGAACTGGTTCACATCCACCTTTCAAGATGTACTTGCACGATTGATTGCCGACTCTGACATCCATTCCGAAGGGAAATTCTCGCTAGAAATTTTCTAGCGTTTTTCGGTTCAGAGTTCCCTGCACGCTCGTTCCCACCACGAGGAACCAGACGACCCTTTCGGTTGCCTCTCGCTCAAATATGAATTAATCAACCCGCCAATCGACCGGTCACTTTGACTCGTTCCGGGCTGGCGGCAGAATATTGTTCATAGGCATTCAAACTGACTCACTCTCGCTTTATGCTCGTCAGCCAAAGAAGCGAAGCTATCTGGCTCTAGGCAACAGAATTGAATTGTACTATCTCGTCAGCCAGCTAATCCAACTTAGGCTAAGTTACCGACAAATACAACAAGCCGTTTTGCAGCGGAAACATGCTTGGTTGTCGAAAAGTACAATTAGTTACTGGGCCCGCAGAATTCACAATCCGCTGGGAAAAGTTAGCCAATTCCAGTCGGGTCCAAGTCCTGAGCTGGCCTATGTTATAGGCGTCGTTCTAGGCGACGGGAATCTCAATATTCACGGGTATAACGCTGAACTCATTTTAGCCGTGACCGACTACGATTTCGCAAAAGAGTTCAGTGCATCGCTCGCAACAATTCTTGTCCAACCTAAGCCCTACAAGGTTCGCTGGCATCCGAGAAAGAACAGATGGGTTGTTCAAGGATCGAGTATTCTCCTGTACAATTTCCTCAGCCGTGATTGGAGAAATTTGAAGAAATGGATTGAACACTGCAGTAGATGCAGAGCCGCCTTCCTAAGAGCATTCTATGATGCCGAAGGATCGATTAGTGGCCGCAAATTGTCACTGCACAATACGAAGAAGGCATTGCTCCTCTATATTCAAGATCTCCTCAACCAGCATCGTGTAGAAACGTCGCGGTTGTATTTGCACCGCAGCAAAGGAACAGCTCTCCTAGATCCTAAGAGCGGTAAGGTCTATTTTAGAAGGAAAGATGGATTCTCTTTCATCGTGAGAACTAAAAGCCTCCCACAATTCGCGAAGGAGATCGGATTCAGCATCGAAAGAAAGCAAAAACGACTCGCCGAAGCGGCGCGGGGAGTAATGGAGAGGACATTGATCAGCAACGAGGCAATTCCTCACAGTGACAGTAGAGGACTTTGAAGAGGGACCGGTGGGATTTGAACCCACGATCTTCGGGTCTCTCCACTTCATGGGTGTCGGAGCCCGATGTCCTATCCTGGTTGTCCTCGCGGGGATGTATTGCGGTCGCCCGCAATCTAGACTACGGTCCCGTCTCGCGCTCTGCTGGGTGGGCATGATAAAACTAGTGATGGAGACCCAAAGATGCGATCAGCATTGAAAGAGTGGACACGACAAGTTC
>VBBR01000122.1 GCA_005881615.1 Candidatus Bathyarchaeota archaeon | reverse complement strand
TGCGAGTCATTTCAACAACTTCGTGAGACAATCCCATGGACTGGGCTTGAAGATGCGTCCATTCTACATTTGGGTGGTGAAACATTAGCGAGTCATATGCTCGGGGCTTCACTGTGACGAGGCTAACGTCCCAACCTTGATGCATAGTGATCCATGTCGCGTACGCGCTGTCTTTTCCACCGCTGAAAGAGACGACGACTCGAAGCGTCATTTCGATTCTTGCATGATGAAGCGGTCCTTGTTTTCGAACTGTTTGTCGTACAATTGCTGCAGCCGTTGCAGTGTGCCAGCATCTTCTGGACCCTTATCATCTCGAAATCGGGATATTCGAGCGAATCTTAGTGCGAATCCCGACTTGTAGCGGGGGCTCTTCTGGATCTCGTTGTATGCAACCTCCGCCACGATAGCTGGTTTGACGTAGACGGTATATCCACCATCCCTCGTCCTGAGCTCCTGTAATCGTTTCGTGATCGTTTCAAACTCTACATCTGTAAGGCCTTTGAACGTCTTCCCTACTACCAAGAACTCACCGGTTTCTTCGTCCCTCACCGCTAGATGGTAGTTGCTTAGCCAGCCAACCCTCCGACCACTACCCCAATCGGCGGCAACAATGACCACGTCGAGCTTATCGGCTGGTTTGATCTTGAACCATTTCTTTCCTCGCGCACCTATCGAATAGTTGCTTGTCAGGGACTTCGCCATGAGGCCCTCATGTCCCTTTTTCAACGCGGATTCCATGAAATCTTCGACCTTCTCGATGTCTGAGGTTATGATTCTTGGAGCAAGGCGTTCTCCTGGCACAATCTGGGAGAGTATTTTCCAACGCTCGGTGTAAGGCTGATCGATCAGGCTCTTCCCGTCAACTTGTAGAGCGTCGAAGAGGTATAGTTTGAGCGGAATCTTTCCTGCCATATCCTCGATTTCATGAACCCGTCGAAACCTCCTCATCAGGTCCTGAAACGGTACAGGTTTACCCTCGGCTCCGGTGGCGACAACCTCGCCCTCGATCAGAAACTCTGACGCCTTCACTTGCGTCTTGACAAAATCGACAATTTCAGGAATACTGTCCGTCACGTCCGTCAGCCTTCTGCTGAAGATCCGCACCTTCTCGCCTTTTCTGTGAATCTGGATTCTCGCCCCGTCGAACTTGTACTCGAAGGCTGTTCCATCCTTGTGTTCCGCCAGAACCTGTTGGGCGTCATCCGCCATTTCTGCCAGCATGGGTTTGACCGGGACGAACAGCCGCAGACTGATTTTCTCCAGAGCCGTTGCACTATTTGCTTGGAACCCCTGACGCCTCTGCAATGGCGTCCAGAAGGACGCCCTCAACGACGCCAATTCGCATCTCTCCCAGCATCATTCGTGTGAGATACTCCGCCTCTAGCTGAGAAGTTTGAGTGAGAATAGTCTGGAGGAGACTCAGCTTCCGGTCCCGAGACCTAGAACCGGATGTTTCGGCGATCCTTTCTAGCGTGTTGTAGACATCTCTTATCATCAGAAGATGTTCCGTGAGTCGGCTCTGTCCGAGGTTCTTGCTGGCGTCGGAGACGGTTGCGTAGCTGATTTCCAAGACTCGAGGATCTGATTCTGGAAACGCTTTTCCAGCGAGAAATAGTGTAGCCAATGGAACTTCCTCAGGACCGATTGATTTTAGGAACGTACTGATCAGGACGATCTTTTCGTTCCTTTTGCTAGTTGCTTCGACCCTCTGACAGAGTTGAGCCAGCTCGAGGAATGGCGTAGATTTCGTCAAGCCAGCCACTGCCCGAGTTGAGAGTCGGATTTAGATTGAGACTCCGCAAGCCCATCAGCTACTTTCTGAACTCGATCTCTTTTGAAAGCTCTCTCTTCGGAGAGAAACTCGACCATACCATCGGGATCGGGACCCCTCTTCTTCAGTGAATAATTCTCCAGCACGCGAGGATGTAGGAAGATGTTACGGACACTATCGAGATTCTCGGGCAGATGACTCCGGATCTCCTCGGGAAATTCCTCGGCCACTCCGTACTTCCGGATAAGGGCAAGGCCCCTTTTGGGCCCGATGCCCATGACGCCTTCGTTGAAGTCTGTCCCCACTAGCAAGGCCAGATCGACCAGCTGCTCACGACTAATTCCTAGAGCCTGAAGATTGTCCGCGAGATTCACAAGTTCCGGGATTAAGGGCCGTGATGTTCTCTTGGACGGAAGATACTCTCTTCCCGTGAGGGTCAGATACCTTGCAAGAATGGGTGCTCCGAACAATAGGCAGTCGTAGTCTTTGCTGCCAACGGCCCAGACATCGCCCTTTGCAGCCATGAAGCTGGCCTGTGCTTCCCCATCCTCCAACGCCTCAAGCCAAGGTATCCCCATTAACGAAAGTAGTTTCTTCGCGTCGGCCAAGACCTCCCCGGTTACTCTTCCTGTCATCACAACCTTGGACCATGCCTTCGAATAGTCCCTGGCTGTGATAGCTTGAAGATACTCGGTCTGAGCCTTTTGCTGAACCTTTCTTCTCGCTTCTATGGTGGCGCTCTTCAGAGGATTCGGTCGCCCGTCGAAGACAAACACAGGGCGAAGCTTGTACTCGATAACTAGCCGGCTGGTCCGGGTCAGCAACCCAATGAGATGTGAAGTCACCCTTCCCTTGGGATCGGTGAACAGGCTGCCGTCTGGCTTGCGGATCAGGGCTAGGAACTGATGGAGTTCGATACTAGCGTCGACTGCGAACGACTTGCCGTACAGTGCTTTGAAGGACGTCTGTTCCCTCTTCAGAATAGGGGTCAGTAAGACTCCCAACATGCGTATCCTGAGCGAACTCCATCCTACAAGATGGATTTCGACTATCTTAAACTAGGCAAAAATCGTAGTCTCGGAACTGTTCCATTAGAGAAGAAATCCTCAGGTCTGGAAAAAGAGTGGCGCGGAGATCGTTCTATCTTAGTTGGCCGAATCCGGCGCCTTGTTGGCTACGAAATGGCTCAGTTGTTGCCTGCGGCGCTGGGCTCAGTTGGGGGACTTGGACTAAAGGGCTCTTGTGGAAAGACGAACGATCCTGGCTCGTGTGCGGGTTTCGGAGATTCAGGACTAGTCTGGGATCCGTGCGCAGCTCCTTTATGGGAAGCGCTATTCTTGTGAGATGTGCCGCTCGTCTGTGTTCCATGGGCCGATGATTTCTTTGAACTCCCGTTAGTCCGACTGCCTTTGCCTGCAGACGCTCGCAACCTCTGCACTTCTCGGCGGAGGCTCTCTATCTCTCTCGCCGCATAGCTAAGATCAGCGGTGAGTTCTGAGGCCAGTTTGTTGAACGCGCGTGCCAAGTCTTGGAGTACTTGCCTTGTCCTGTTAGGT
>VBBR01000121.1 GCA_005881615.1 Candidatus Bathyarchaeota archaeon | reverse complement strand
TCGAGTTAATACTTTGCCGTCCCCGGAGCCTGATTTTTCGTGGAACCTGCGAGAGATTCAGGTCTTCTCAGAATGCATTTCATCAAACGCTTTCCACCTTGGACTATCGTTCTCGACGCCCGACCCACCCGAAGGGCATGAACTCCGAGCGAACCCCTCTCCTAGTCCTGAACCGAACTCTCAGGAGCCAGTCTAAGCACTGCTTAATCGGGGTTGGATCTGCCATCATATTGTGCCCACGTGGGCTAAGTCTCCGAAACAGATTTCAACAAGGAATTTCCTCATATGGTATTTATCCAACTCTGAGGTCGGTGCAGGAGGACGATATCGCCGGATTTCCTTCTCACCAAAAGGATAGAAATCGACAGTTTTTTCCAAGAAGGGGTTAAAGCCCTCAATGCATAAGCCTGATCCGAGCCTAAGACCAGTAGTCTTGCACACATTTCGGGGACTAACCGATCGAGTTGATTGAGATGAAACATGGGCGTCTAAATCTTGGGAACGCAGTGTAGCAAAGGGAATGGGCTTGTTGAGTAAGAGCCTCGAGATTCTTTTCATCTGTTTCATCCTGCTCGGAACGACTATCGCGGCAGATAGATCCCCCTCTCCGATCAACAGCCTAAATCTCGCTAGCTCACCGGCTACCATTCAGCAGGGCGCTGCCTTTGACTATGTCGTCATCATTATCATGGAGAACCATTCCCTATGTTCCATAGCAGGGAACATGGTGATTGGCTGTGCTGCCTCCACCATTGCACCGTACGAGGCGGCGCTGGCCCAAAGCTACACGCTCGCTACCAACTACACGGCCGTTGGGCATCCAAGCCCTCCTGACTACGTTGCCCTTATCAGCGGTTCCACCTTTAACATGAGCTCGGAGTGTTTCCCAATTCAACCCTGTGGTTCCGACCATTTATGTTGCCCTATTAACGCCCCAAACATCGTTGACAGGTTCGATCAGGCTGGTCTTACATGGAAAGCATACGCGGAGGACTACGATGGTGGTTGCCGCGATCGAGGTCAGCCGCTCCCCTTCAATTACTTTCAGGACATCTATAACAACGCGACCCGATGTAAGAACCTCGTCAACGCAAGTACCGTATGGCCTCTAAATAATACGGGTAATCCGAACATATTTCTGAATGACCTTGGCTCAACTGCAACCGCCTCCAATTTCATGTGGTTGAGTCCATCCCCATGTGATCAGTGGCATCACCTCTGTACCGGATACGGCGCAACCAACCAAGGAGACGTATATCTTTCGAATGTGGTTCCGAAAATCCTCGCCAGCACAATCTTCACGACCCAAAGAGCAGCCCTATTCGTCCTATATGACGAGGGCGTTGGCAAGGGCTCGGACACATGTCCGAGCGTACGCGGAGACTGCGTCTATGCCGTATGGGCCGGACCCCAGGTGAAGCGGGGCTACATGTGCGGTGCCAGCTATTCCCACTACTCTTTTCTGTCCACGCTTGAATGGAATTGGGGTCTGCAGAATCTGACTTCAAACGATGGCTCGGCTCGTCCGATGAGTGAACTCTTTGCAGCCGGTCCGCCTTGCGTGCTACAAGCTGGCTTCGTGAACAATCCTAGTCATCTCCAGGCAAGTCAGACAATAGTGTTCTCAGGTTTGGCCAGCGGAGGAGTACAGTCCTACTCGTACACATGGAACTTTGGCGATGGAGGCAATGGAAGAGGACAAACCATCAGCCATTCATACAGTAAATATGGGACCTACAGGACGACGGTGACTGTGACAGACGGGGCTGGAAAGACGCTCACAGCGTCGCGCACGCTGACCGTTGCTACAGCACCACTTTTTGGGGGAATATGCCTTCAATGCTTTTTCAAAAGCAACCCCACAGCGTCAGTAGTCTTGATTGGTCTCCCGGTTGGGCTGACTCTGGCCATCGGTATCATGACATTTGTCAGAAAGCGCCGCCGTAAGACGCTTCCGAGACTCGAAGGTTTGCCTCCCGAAACACTCGGCAAGAAACAGTAGCTCGGGGAATTGCGGTAACCCCGGTATCAATGCGCAGAAATGCCTGGAATGACTCTCACGGCGCTTCTCATGTGGTCTATCCCCGCAGGAAATTCCAGTCGTGGCAGTCGTGGCGCGACAGCGGCTCTAACAGATCAGCGAGCCCTTCGGCCCTCTACATATCTGGCTATCCACGAATAGCTAAGACTCTTAAACATCTGCCGAGGCCGAGATAGCGGGGCGACTGATGGAGATTCTACGCGTCTCTACCCGCGCCGACCCGGAAGAACCCGAGGGGTGGGCCATCGGATTCATCCTTTTACGCCTCCTGCTGGACTCCGAAGAGGGTTCGCAGGTGGCCAGGACAGTGGGCGCTTTTGAGTCCAACCTTCTTTTGAGCCGTACACACCGGGCCAGTGCCGACGCGAAATTCGCTGTGAAACTCACAGGCCATGACTACTCGTAATTCCCTGAAGCCCAAACGTCATCGTTCTCCTTAGAGATGTGAGGAATAAAAACCGGGATCATAGGATCGGAGATCAGCACTGAAAGTAAGGAAAAACTGGGTAGAGTCTGCCCACACCATAGTCCACGTGAGGATCGGCTCAAGAACTCGACAAGTTTCCATCCGGTTCAGAAGTGCCTTTGGGAACCCTGAGACAATACTAGCTATCGTCGGAGTACGCGCTCATCAAAAAGAATCTGGTTCTTCCCCTCGAGACTGGACCACCCCTCGCCAAAAGTGCAGGGAAGCCGTAACCGACGCGAATGGATTGAGAAATAGATGAGTGTAATTCATAATCTAAACCGTAGGAGCCTTGCAGGTTTCTTACTTGTTCTGTCAATAGCCAGTCTGATATTTGTCTCGCTGCCCGCAAGGGCCTTTGCTGCCCCGACGGGCCCTAACTTTGATCATGTTCTCACGCCGAATGTTGCAGATAGCACCGGGAAGACGTTTACAACCAGTCAGCCTCTGACTGTCCTTCCGGCCTCGACGGGTGGTTCTGTGCCTGCACTCATCGGCTGGGGTGGCGTTGGGATTGGTGAGAGTATGAGTGATATCCAGACTGAGATGATGACGTTGAATCAGCTAGGATACAACATTGTCAGGGTCGCTTTTGAGCCGACATGCACTACTCCACCTGATAGCGGTATACTTGGAAGATATGATGCCGCAAAACTGGGCCAGGTGATCGATCTAGCGAAGCAGTACAGTCTCTGGATAATAGTCGACTATCACGGCTACACCGACCTGGAGACTAGTTCTAGCGAGCAGTGTTGGCTTGGCTTCTGGAAATCCCTGGTAGGGAACTTCACATCGTCATACTCCCAGATCATCTGGGAGGGTCTGAACGAGCCCCACATGATAAACAACGCAGACGTTGCTGGGTTGTCCTCCGCGTATCAAGCTCTCATTAACGAGGTGAGGGCCCTAGGTGATACTCACTGGATAGTGGTTCAGAGTATGTGCAGCGCTTCGTGCGGGTTTTCTGATTCCAACATGGCCGCTGGCTATCCGATAGTGACAGACCCGCTCGGAAACCTGTCGCAAGGCGGTAGAATATTCATCAGCCTTCACAGCTACATGGGTTACCAGTGGTATTCGTCCTCGTGGAACAATGCAACTGCCGAGACTCTGGCACAGGAGTTCCACAATGCTGTCGTCACGGGCATGAAGACGACGGGTTGGCCCGCGCTGAACACTGAAGGAGGAACAAGCACGGGGTCGCAGGTTCCTCCCGACGAGGTCCTATCAGGCTCAGCGGGATATTCAGTGGTCTCGTTCCACTTTGCACAGACTCTGACGAATCTCTATGATGCTAATGCTCCTCAGAGGATAAACTGGGTCTGGTGGGTTGCTGGAAGCTGGACCAACACGCCCGGCGCCGGAACATTGGGCTCATTACAGTGCAACAGCAACCCCATTGGATGGGGATGCTTACTAGCCTTCGCACCCTTAGGCCCACCGATACCAGACTTCACTATCTCTGCAACTTCACCAAGCGCGGTCAACACCGGCCAATCTGCTACCGTCACGATAACAATTGCCTCGTTGTACGGCTTCACTGGAACGGTCCCCCTATCTGACAAGGTCCCTCCAGGGCTAGCATGCAGCTCTATTAGTCCAGGAACCCTGTTGGGCTCAGGGACGGCAACCGTGTCTTGCAGTGCAAACATGAGGGGCACCTACACGCTAACGCTAACCGGAACCAGTGGTCCTCTGACACATTCCGCACTCGCGACATTCGCAGTGAACCAGGCCGACTTTACTGTAACGGCCGCATCACCCGCGACGGTAAACCCCGGACAATCCAGCACGGCTACTATCACGGTTAACGCTCTGAACGGATTCTATGGGACAATAGCCTTGACTGACACGGTACCGAACGGTCTGAACTGTGGAAATATCAACAGCACGAGTTTAACCGGATCAGGCACTGCAACAGTCTCATGCAACGCAACCACGGCCGGCAGACACACACTCGCGATCACTGGGACCAGCGGATCACTCGTCCACTCCACAAATGCAACATTCAACTTCCAAAGCAACGCCAGTCAGCCTTCAGGAGGAGGACTATGCCTTAGCTGCTTACTGCCGACGCTAATGACTACTAGCGTGTGGCTACTTGCGATGGGAGCGCTAATTGGCCTCGCATCATCGATCGCCCTTCTCAACTTAAGAGCAAGCATCCAACTTGCAGCTGCGCGTCGGAAGGCAAGATCTCTCAGCCAGCGGGGCTGGCTAGAACGAACCTGAAGTCATGTATCTGAGTTCTCGAAAGATTGCAGCGCCCCGTGCTAGACCAACGCCGACCTACTGATCGCGACAGGGATAGAAAGAGAGTCAGCCATGTGCACCCACAACAACAAGACACCAAATCTTCCGTCAATTTATGTCTCGGCGGTGGTTGAGTCGTGATAGTCCTGCACTAGATGCTACAATCCGTCAGTCTTTCACGAGTTGTGACTATCGCTTCCAATGTTTGCGGAAAAGTAGGGTAGTGCCCGCCAAGACCGGTGCGACTAGCAACAAAAAGAAGAGAAAATTGCCCTGAATAAAGAGAAGGACTGGTTGCCCGACCCCAGGCTTGACTAAGCTGAATGAGTCGGAGAATGTGCCTGAGAAGTCTGTCTGAGCCCTGAGCTCATCGGCCGATACCGTAAATGTGACAAACCCATGGCCCATTCCATCTGTATTGTTACCTGCCAAACTCGCAAAGTAGGGAGCATTTGGACTTGTATAATTGATCGGGTAGAATTCTTGCCCGAATGTCCCAGCAACGACGAAAATTGTTCCACGATCTTTCGTGTAAGTACCCGATGACCCATCGTTTGACACACAACCACTCGAGAAGTTTTCCGCGATGGCGCAAGTCAGCTGTTTGCTACGCTGATAGTTGTGATCATGAGCCTGTAACACGAGATCAACTTTTTTCTCGATCAAGAGATTCATCAGGTCTCCTCCCACGACGCAGGTAGAGTATATTCCCGCGGAAATGCAGGGCTTGTGCATTCCGACTATGACCCAAGTGATGCCGGAAGCTCGTGCCCCGTCTATCGTGCTGGACAACCATTCGTAGTGGGAAGATCCCGTGGTGTAGGAGTAGTATCCGCCGTTCGTAAAGTTCAGGTCCGGAGATACCATTATGATCCGTGCGAGAGGACTGGACGATGGGTAGTCAAAATAATACTCTTTCCCATATATCCCGGTGGATCCCAATTTGTCAGGTAGACAACCGACAAAGTTATCGATCAGCCCACCATCTTTGGGTGATGATTCCCGCCCGTCATCATGGAACCCGGAAACTAGTTCAAACGGAAAGTTTCGAACCACATACGACTTTACGATATTGCACCACGTGGCCTCCTCGCCTACACTCTGGTAGCTCAAGTCTCCTAGGGCCAAGTAGAAGTTCGCTCCCGAAGATTTCAGCAACTGAAGGCTCGAATTCGTGTTAACATCTTGAGAATGATCCCCGGCTGCCGCAAATTGGAAGGTCGAGCCGGTAGCCGACACCGTCTGGCTAACCGCCGGAATCAGGGGGACCGAGGACAGGAGGATCGTAATGAGTAAGAGGCTTGTCGTTTTCTTCAAGGACTCAATGCGCCAACAGATACTCGTAGGCTTCGATCAGATCCTGGCGAACCACGGGATAGCTGAAATCCGTGACGACTCTCTCTCTGGCCTTGATTCTTACTTGCTCCCGATCTGGAGAGGTCAGCGCCCGAACGATCCCGTCGTAGATTTTGTCCCGTGAAGCATTTCTGACAAGGAACCCGGTTCTTCCATCATTCACAACCTCTGGTACACTTAACACCCCGGTTGAGAGGACAACTCCTCCGCATGCCATTGACTCTAGGATTCCAAAGGGCGGATCGGCGAGTTGCTCAGGTTCGGGGCCCACGTAGGGAAAAATTATGACGTCAGCCCCATTGTACGCTCGAACCCTCTCAGTCTCCGAGAGATCTCTCCGTTCCAAGAACAGATTTCCATCGATACCAAGCCGCTTGGCGAGGGATAAGACCTCTTCGCAGAGAGAGACCGAGCTTCTGGCGCTGGTCAGAATCCTGAGCCCGACATCAAAGCCTTTCTCCAGCAGCAGTCTTACCGCTCCCAGAACATTCTGGGCCGGAAACCGTGAGGGCCAGAGCGGGCCCATGTATAGAAGGTTGTACTCGTGCCTACCTCCGTCGTTCGTAACGTCGCGACCCCCATTGGATGGGCGATATAGTTCGCAGTCAATAGGCGGCCTGACGATCATTCTTCGCATCCCTGGTCCCAGATCCTTGTCCCATCGGCCTATCCATGGGGTGGTAAATGCGTAAGCACCTAGGAAGAGGTTGTTGATCAGGCGTCTAACCGGGCGCACCAGTTCGTCCCTCGTATCGTAGGGAGTGAAGATCTGACGAACAATTGTTCCACGAGCTCCCAGCAACTTGCAAACCGGCGAGAAGACGAGTGCGTTGGTTCCCACAAGATGAATGAAGTCTGCCGAGGAATGACTGGTCAAAAGGCCCAGGTTCACTGCGTCTAACGCTCTCCTTCCAGAAGGACTTGTAGTGATCGTCCTCCAATCGGTTTTGAGACGTCTCGCATCTTGAGGTGACAGCGTCGTGATTAGGGTACATTTCACCTTCGGGGAGAGACACTCGATAATTCTCTTCGTGAGAATCGACCCGGCGTGGTTCCACGGTGGATGCGCATCGTCTCCGACGAAACACACTTCCAAACTTCGTCGCTCAGCTAGAAGCTATCATTGAGGATACGGGTGTCCAGATCTCACCGTGAATAGCGTCCGTGGACCGTCTCCCGTCCACAACCTTCACACCAACTTTCTTACACAGTTCAAGATAGACGCGAATTCTCTCGACGTTATGGGCGACGCTAGGAAGGTCTGGTTTCCGCCCAAAAGCAGTTTCAGCATCGATGTCGATCAGAAAGGCCCCGTCCGGCCTGGGCAAAAGCTTGAGCAGTTTAAAGCCGAACCTCATTCTGGTCGTAGGATCATGAAGATCGGAGATGCCATCAACGAGCAGGTCAAGCGTGTATCTATCGCAGATAACGGTTCGTCCGAGCATCAGAGGAAAGACTATCTTCAGGCTGGTTTTCAAGAAATTCTCTAGCTGAGTTGCAAAACACCAGAGCGAGGCCATTCCTTCGTTCTTGGGGTTTTGGAATTCTACAATTGTTAGGAAATCGGCGCGGTGGACTCTTACCTGGCTGGTTCGACGGAGAACTTGGAGGAGTGGAAGCGAGAGCAGGGGGCGCCACCGAGACCACACCTTCAAGATGCGTACTCCATTCTGCTTTAGTCGACTCTCCAACAGTTTGACTTGGGTGGTCTTCCCACTGCCATCTATACCTGAGAAGGCTATGAGTAGTCCGCGTCGGCGCATGGAACCAACTCAGACTGCATAGCCTAAGAAGGTCCAACCGGTGAGAAGACTGAGTCCAGGACATGTCCGTCAAAATCCTCTACCGCTCTCACGTTCAGAAGACGTGTTAGGGTCGGTGCCAAGTCTAGAATGCTTGCGTCTAGCGCAAGCCCGCGCTTGATCCGAGGACCGGCCAGCCCCCAGAATCCATCCCTGGAGTGTATAGCGGAAAAGTGTGGGCTTGAACTCCAGACCCTCCCAGAATTTAGCCGCGGGTTCACCTGGATCTTCTTGTCTCCCTCAAAGAGCTCCACGCAAAGATCAGGTGCCTCAGCTTGATACCGCCCCCGAAAGACGTCCTCTTTACGGTAGAACACAGGATGCACCTTTTCTCCCGAGGCCGGATCGGTTATGTTGCCTAGCAGGTCGCAGAGTTTGCGGACGACTTCCGAATGCGTTTGTGGAACTGAGAGTTCCTTCGGTGCTTCTGGACGCGAGTTCACGTAGATCGCTGCTTCGTGTCCGCCTGTTGAGAACGCCTGAGTCTGCTTCCAGTCGATGTTGCGAACGAGATCCCCGAGAACTCTCTCCATCTCGGCAGAAACAGTGAGCTGTTTTGATATGAACTGTGGAGAAAATCGGTAAACGGCCCTTATTGTCTTGGGAGAGACGTGTTTCAATGCAAGCTCTCTGACCCATTTGTGAAGTCCACCGTTCCTGGTTTCCCTCCTACCATTTTCAGGCGTGAGAAGACCTTGAGACTTTAGTAGCTCGTTGATGTAGAGAGTGCTCGAAACCGTAACAGATCCATGATCTGAGAGGACGAGGATGTATGTGTCGTCAGATACGGTACGGGTCAGTTCTCCGACTGCCTCATCCATCTTAACATACCAGTCTTGTACAACGTTCGCGTACTCTGAGTTGGGGTCGTCGATGAAACGCCAGAAGTGATGTTGAATCATGTCCAAGCCTTGAAGAGTCATGACGAACAGATCAGGATGAGACCACTCGACTAGCAGCTTAGCCGATCGGACACTCTTACTGTGAAGCTTCTCGACCTCCATGAGGTAGGCTTTCTCGCCTCCCTTCATCTTCGAGGGCTTTGCCAACGGCACATCTACATCATAGCCCCCTACTGTCGAATCGAGCTTTTTCATCAGGCTTGCTGGGTATGCCCAAGCCTTCCCTCGTTGAATAGGAAACCCGGAGACCATGAACCCGTTGACCGGGTAAGGTGGTTGGGTGCCTGGAACGTTGAAGACGCCAACCGTGAGCCCAGCTCTTGAACAGATGTCCCAGATACATCCCATGTCAGGAGTCGTCTTACCATGTTTGATCTCTAAATCCCTGCCAATGTAGAGGAAGCCGAGATTCCCTATCTTCGCCGGATTCTTGCCGGTCGCAAAACACTGCCAGGATGGGATGCTCGACGGTGGAACGACTGATTTGAGGACTCCGTGAACGCCCTGATTCGAAAGCCGCTTTAGGTTGGGAAGCTTGTCAATCCATTTCTCGATGAGACGGGGGGACGCGGCATCTAGGCCGATCACAATTGCCTTCAAAGCTGATCACTCTGAACAATCGTTCCCACATGGTCATTCTCTGAAACCGCTGATTCGATTTCCTGAACTATCCTGTTCCAGACTACCTCAGGAGGATCATCGGTGCTGACTCTCTTGAGCTGGAATACATCCACGAGCTTGCTGTACTGACGTTTCTCCTTCATAATGTACTCCAACGTGTGCTCAGGCCGGTCGTTGAGAATTCTCTTCTCGTCCGCTTCAAGAACAAAGGAAACATCCGGCCGAGGAACCATCCGGACAAGCAAGCTCTCTAAAGGCACGCTGACCCCGTTGCCCCAAGAACCAGCGATGAGATCGTACAGATACCGGTCCGCTATAGTACTGTATCCTAGAAGCTTACGGGCCCATATTCCAAACGCTAAGGTCGGAAGATAGACTAATAGTAGGTAGGCTGATGAGAGAACACGGACGGGCTCTCTCCTCTCGAGGTCGGTAGTGCTCTTGAAACCGAGGATTCTCGCAGCTCTTCTCAAGATGAAACCGAGCGGGTCCAGAAGGTCTTGATGCCGAAGATATGAGAACTTAAGGCCTCGCCTATTCAGAAGATAGTAGCACTTGCCAGCATTCGTTGATTTCCCGGTTCCATGGGTCCCGCTAAGAGTCACCAGCACTTTTCGCGTTCACCAGACCTTCTTGAGAAGCCGATCACCGGACACCGCGTTGACAAAGTTCAGGAGCAAGAGAGGAGGAGCAAGCAAGCATCTGACAGCACTTCCAACCCGGCCCCTCGCAGTATCCCGTGCCGCCTTAAAGAGGAAGACCATTACTATAGCGGGAAGAGGAACGCGATAGGGGAGAACGAGCCTGTCTTTTTCAAAAAAGCCCAATCTGTCCTTCCCGAAACTCCTTTCAGCTTCAAATTTGAGACTCGTAACTTGGGGAAAATCAACCCCGCACGCCTCTAAGAAACGCTCTATGGTGGAGAGATAGAAGAGGAATGCGTCCTGGGTACCAGCAGCCTCAATCCCCTTGATTATTTCTTGACTGGGACAACTCCGGGTCATATTGGCGAAATCGATGATGTCGGAGAGCTTGAGGAAGTTGTGACGGAACATCGCGTGGATCACTCTTATCAGAACCCCGTCTACATCGGAGGTGAGCCAGACCTCGCGACCGTTCACATTCTCCTTTCTGCGATGATCCACAAGTGCTTCTGGTGCCAGGTACTCCTCTCCAAGCTGACTGATGGTAGGATAGATTTCAAAGTCATGCAGGAATTTTGGCAGATAGCAACTGAACTTCCCTACAAGTTTGTCGCAATGCGTAAGATCTTGAGCACGAACTCTATACTCGGTCACTAGCAGATCCTTGGCTTTGCGAAATTCTGACGGTGACGGGACTAGAAAGTCTAGATCATGCCCAATGTCAGGTAGGGAGTCAAAGGATTTTATCACCACAAACGAGATTCCCCGCTCCTCGAAAGCCCTGCTCATCTTGTCGAACAACTCCCAAGCCTCCGCCGCTCCTTCCTCTGCACGCTCTCCCACTGAAGCAGGAATCTTCAACTTGAAAGCTGTCCTTAGAAGTACTTTGTTGAGCTTAGCCAGTTCCACGAATTTTTCAGAGTTCACCGGCGGGGGCTCGTTTCGAAGAAGAGCCCGAGCCAGGATGATAGAATCGGCCTCTTTTCGGGCCGTCTTCACTATCCCCATCGACTCTAGAAAATCAGTACGCATATGACCCAACCCTCTCAGAGAAGCCCCTCATATGTTTCGAAGGTTTTCGCGGCCACGCTATCCCAGGACTGAATCATGTCAGAGACTTTGTACCTGGACGAGTATGATCTCGGGCTCTCCAGAACCAGGGACATTGCGTCCACCAATTTTTCCGTTTCCACTGGAGGTTCAACAGAAGCAGCCAACCCGGCCGTTACAAACTCGGATAGGGCGGACGAGTTCGCCACTATTGTAGGGGTCCCAACGGCAACAGCTTCCGCGACCACTAACCCATAAGCCTCAAGATAGGATGGAAGAACAAACATAGTGCTCGACTCGTAGAGCCGGTATAACTCAGGCTTCTTCAACCCCTCGAGCCATTCCACGCTTGAACCCAGCTTTAGCTGCCCAGCTAGAGCCACGAGATCTTCTTTGGCCGGCCCTTTTCCAACGACGGTGAGCTTGAGAGAGGGTAACTTCTCTCTCAAGATCGCAAAAGCCGACAAGACCTTGTCCGCGTTCTTGTACTTCTCCAGTCGACCGACAAAAAGAATCCTGGGAGATTTGGGCGGAGACCAGGAATATTGGGAGAGAAGTTCAGAGTCCACGCCGTTGGGTATTACCTTGATCTTTCCAGCCGAATCGGGAAAGGCGTCGCCCATTATTCCCGCTTCGAACCTCGACACGCAGATAATACAATCAACTCGGTCCATGACCAAGTTCAAAACGGGACGAGACACCTCGAAGAATAGCTTTCCAAGGTTAGAACTAAACTTTCCATGAAAATGGGGAGTGAACACAATTGAGCTACCACTCTTACTCTCGAGAATCGCTGCTAATGGTCCCGGAACATCGTGTAGACTGTGTAAATGTAGGATGGGCGACCGACACGATCGAAGAATCTTGATAAGACTCGCAGACGTGGGAAAATGGTAGTTTTCCCCAGGTGCGAAGGATCTCACTCTGAAGATTGTCAGACCATTCCCTAGGTTCTGCGTGGAGGGAAGGCCTCCTGAAGGGTCCGTGGTCACGACTGAAACCCTGCGAAATCGAGCAGAGGCACGAGCGGTGAGTTCTGACACATGAGTCTCGACTCCTCCAATGTACGGAGGGTAGCGAGGACTCACATACGTTATGCTCTCCATGACACCCTCTGGACCCTAAATCATCATGAAAGAGCTACAGGGCGTAATAAACTCTGAAGCCGACGCGAACCATGAGCGAGACCTAACCCAATAACAATGGTCAGTCCTATATCCAAGGATGCATTTGGCAACATGTCCGAATTTGAGAGAATCTGACGACAAATCGGACTCGCCAAAACCCGGCGGCATTAAGTTCGTCATTGCAGCCGGTTCTCTTCGATCTTTTCCCAAGTCAACTGTTTGTTCCCGCGCGCCTCTTGATACAACGCGGCCAGCATGATCACGTTGTTCGTCAGGTAGGTCGCTCCCATTTGCCTCAGACTGGGAACTAAGATTATCACAGCCAGTCCAGCTAATCCTGGATAGAGAACCAGTGGGAATATTGCGACGACCCAGATAGTCAAGATCACGAAGGGAACGAAAAGAATCGGATTGATAGCGTATAGGAAGAACTCCATTGGAAAGATAATTCCTGTGGGAGTAGACCTCTTTGTGAAGAGGCGTCGGTGCGCGAGAAATGCCTGGATCACGTGCTGGCCCCTCCTGATCTTCTGCCGAAATCTAGCGCCCCAAACGCTGGGGGTAGGCTCGAAGAAAACCACGTCTTCAGCACTGATCGCACGGAGACCCTTCTCCACCATTGACAAGGCAGCATCGGTATCATCCCCTCCTATTCGAGTGTCAAATCCAGGTAGATCCGCTCGACGGAAGAGCTGAATCTCTCCCTCGGCGACGGGAGTGCTGTTAATTTTGGATTCTCCGATTCTCACTGCACGGTAGATCGATCGGTAGGAATTCTCCATGCTGACAGCCAGGTTTGCGTCTAGCGCTTGACTTGCATGAACCCCTGAAACAGACCCGACCGAAGGGTCGGAGAGATACTTCACCGCGTTTCTCAGAGTCTCCTTGTTCCATAGGCACTCGGCATCGCTGATGCAGATGAGCTCTCCAGAAGCACGTTTCAAACCTGTGTTGAGGCCCGAGGCTTTACCATTCCGCTCTGATTCCTCCAAAACAGCTCCTTTGAATCCCATTTCGTCGAATGCCTTTCGGGCTTGCTTGGCGGTACCATCAGATGATGCACTATCGACCACGATTAGTTCGACCTTATCCTTGGGATAATCAACCTCGGATAGGTTGCGGAGTTTCTTCTCTACTACCGGGCTCTCGTTGTATGTCGGAACGATGATGCTGACAGTTGGCTCCCAGTCGTTGGAGAGATTCAAGCCATAATTTCTCGAAGATGCCACCCTTCCCATTGCAGCGAAGTATGCTAGAGGAATGCCGATATGGATGAAACCTACCAGAAGCCAGGCAAGAAGGACGAGGTTGATCAAGAAGACTCTTCCTCCCTAGGAGCGTCCCTCAGGAGCGAGGCGATTTCCATTTTGTCCTCGATCCGGACGATTTTGAATCCATCAGGACCGTAACTAGTCACTAGCTCAAGTTCGAGATCGCCTGACCAGTCCTTGTCCCCATACCGGATCGAAATGTCGCCGTTGCCCGTCTCGATCTGCGAGTTCGCCCGGTGAGTCCACCACCGAGCCAGTTCCCCCAAAGTCAGAATCTCGCACTCAGGATCGGACTTGAACCTCTCGAGAAGACGATAGTATTCCTCGCTGTTCTCTGGTTGACCAAATTCGTAGTCTGGGTGAACCAGCAGGACACAGGCGCCGCCAATATCTCGGACCAGCCCTGAAACTCGCAACAGCTCTTCAACTGCCTTTGTGACAGTGAGACCGCTGACCCTGATGAGTTGATGGTCCTGGGGAAGAGAAACCGGGATCTCTAGCATCGTTGAGATGAAGAATGGGAAGACGGTTCCGACGCCGTGGGGTTTGAGGGATGTGGGCGAAAGAGGCTCCCAGCTTGGCGCGGACGAGTCATACTGGTAGCCGGCCTTTCCCAGCGCGTCTATGAGTTCTCGCCCATGCTGGAGTAGAGGGGCCCTGAACCCTCGGACTTCCTTCTTTGAGAGGGATTCAAGTCGTGACTTGCATCTGGCCACTCTTTCCACCTTGTTCTCAATGCTTTCGAAAATCAGCCTGCCATCGTGTTTCGTATCGTGTCCTCCAACCTCGCCGGCGGTTGCCAGAGAGATCAGTAATTGCGATGAAAGGGGATATCGCTCGCTAGGAACGTTCCAGGTCGAACGAACCCCCAGCTTGGATTCGATGTCGGCAAGACGTCCAGCGCCATCCTCTAGGCCAAGTTTTGTCTCGACATCATGAGTGATGGCTAGGGCGTGCGACTTTCCTTTCCTCCAGAAGGCTATGCGCGGCACTGCTCGTTCTGCTGCGACAACTAGGCTTGCTAGAAATATTACCCGTAGACATTCTACTGGAGCGAGCTTGTCTTCGGTTAGTTCCGTCACGGAATTGGGGGCTCTGAATGCTCGATTCCTGATGAAAGAGGGTATTGCTCGGTACGAGAATGGAATCTTTGTAACCAGACGAAACTTCCTACTCGGAACCTCCTCAAGTCCCCCGCTGACGAGTCTTTCGTACTCGGAAACTAGATCCACGGACGATAGATGAACGCGTGTACCACTGAGCCTATACAATATCGGCGTCATAACACCGCTAATTACCGGCTCAATGCCCGGTCCTGAGAACTCGCTCACTCGTGTTCTCATCGAGACTGCAACATCAGGCGCAACTGGGAGTTGAACCAGGGTTTCCTTTGTCTTGACTGCGAGGCCGTATTCTTTAGCGATCTCTTTCGAGTCTTCCAGTCCCGATTGAAAGACTATGATACTAGAATGAGTTTTGGCCTCGGTCTCGGATACTCTACCAGATGATACCAGAATTTCCTTCCCGTCTTGAGAGGGCCTCTCACGGTGTGGTACCTTCCAGAATTGAGCAAATTCTCTTAGAATCTGAACTTCCTTAGCGTTGTTGCCTCTCAGTGAGATGGGTGGAGTGATTGTTGGTTTCAAGGCTATTTCTTGACCCCGAGTTTCAACATGAATACAGGCCCGACAATCTGCCACCAGTCTTTGAGGGGAGAAATGTGTGAGTACTTTCCCTTTCTAATTTCGGTATAATCTTTGGAAACCGGTCTCTCTGCGAACTTGTATCCCAGTGTGAGAGCTTTGTAATGGAGATAGTATTCCAGCTCATAGTTGTCGAGCCAGGTTTGCCAGACGTTGATTCGAGGGTCGTTTAGAATCGAGCACTTGTAGGCTCGGAATCCATTCGTTACCTCTGTGCAATGGACCCCGGTCATTGAGGTCCAGACGACTGGAAAGAGGCGAATGAAGATGCTTCTGAGGAACGGATTCTTCTGCCGTCGCCCTCCAGGCAGGAACCGTGATCCCTGAACATAGTCAATCCCTTCTTTCAATATGGGGGTGGTTAGCCTGGGAATTTCCCTCGGGTCGTCTTTTCCGTTTCCAGCCATAACGACGATCAGGTCAAAGTCGTTGTCGAAGGCGTAACTGTATCCTTGTCTGATGGCGTGGCCAATTCCCTTCCTCTCAGAATTATGGATTAGGTGGATTGGAACTTTGATTTCCCTGCGAGCTTCCTCTACCCGCTTAAGCGTGGTAGGCGATGGGCTGTCAGCCACTAGACAAATCTCGTCTACGAACCCCGGTTCGAATCTCTCGAGGACTGTCCCTATCGCCGAGGCTTCTCCGTAGATTGGAATTATCGCTAGAGCTTTCGAAAGCGAGTCCCTTACCCGTGAGGTTCTCTCTGGCCGACGACCTTGGCTGGATTCCCGACTGCGACAGCATTGCTGGGAATATCTCTTGTAACAACGGAGCCAGACCCTATGAGGGCGTTCTCGCCGATGGTTACTCCAGGGTTTATAGTGGATCCAGCTCCGATGGAGGCGAACTTCTTGATCCGAGTCTTGAGCAGAGACCAGTCACCATGGGATCTGGGGTATTTGTCGTTGGTAAAGGTGACATTGGGCCCGATGAAAACGCTATCTTCGATCGTTACTCCGGTCGGGATGAAAACGAACGGTCTGATCTTGCAATTGTCACCGATTGTGACGCCTTCTTCAATGTAGACATAAGCGTCTATTTTCGTGTTCTCGCCGATAGTACAGCCGTAAAGGTTTACTTGATCGTAGACTCTGGAGCCTTCCCCTATCTTAGATTTCTTGATAACGGAATACTTCGGGCGACTGGTCTTCACTTTGCGGGGATCTCCGTGGCAGAAGGCATCTGGACCTGCATTGTGCGCTCTTGACGGATTGATTCACGTGCAGCTTCCAAGACGCTGACTACCCGGGCCCCGAGAACCCCGTCTGACTGGTTGGAGAAGGGCCTGGAGTCCTGATGGCTGGTTATACAATTCAGGAAGTGTTCAACCTCCTCCCTCAACGTGTTGCTTGGTGTTATTGATATCTGCTGGGTGCCCTCCGCGGTCCGGAGAACGCCTTTCTGTTCAGAGCAATCCAAGTACGCTTCAGCCTTACTGCCCACTACGGTTACTTCTCTCCGCTTTTCTCTGCTTAGCCAACTAACCTCGACTTGGGCGGTAAGATCTCCCGCATGCTCCGCTGTTATGTTAGCCAATTCCTCATTCTCCTTTGTCCTGTATCCTTTGCCCCTGCATGTAACTTTGTTTGGCCACATGTCTAGGAGGTAATTGCAGATGTCGAACGGATGTGGCGCAAGGTCCGTTATGACTTCCCGGAAGCCTTGGGGAGGCAGGAAACCAGTCCAGACAAATCGGAGATAGTAGAGGTCGCCGAGGACGTCGCTGGCGAGGGCTCTCCTTAGTTCCCTGACGCCGTTGTTGAACCTGTGAATATGGCCTGTGCAAAGGACGCGATTATTGTCCTTCGCAAGCTGTACTAGCTGGTACGCCTCTTTCTATTTTAGAGTGAGCGGCTTTTCGACCAGAACATTCTTTCCGGCTTTGAGAAAGTCGGAGGCAACTTCGAAGTGTGTCGCGTTAGGCGAGGCGATGTGCACTCCGGACAATTTC
>VBBR01000015.1:8683-9114 GCA_005881615.1 Candidatus Bathyarchaeota archaeon | reverse complement strand
GGGCTCGACTTCGAACTGCTATTGTTCTAGTCGAAGATACTCGTCTGTTAGGTTCTGTATTCGTTCGATTATGTTGGGTATGGGCCATAGGCGTAAGGTCCAGCCGTGTCTCTGTTTCGCGTTCTCGACTCTTGATAGCTTGGATGAGTCGATTTTCTTGAATAGGTCGAGCAGCGCTCTCTGGTCCATTTGTTCAGCGACCCATCTGTCCATCCTCAGCGCGAACCTCTTTCCGAGAGGTAATATGAGTATCAGAAGGATGAGAGAGGCCGGACCCCCGATGAACTGTCCATAGAATCTTCCTCCTTGAAGACCATACTCCAAGTTAGCCAGAATCTCTCCAACGGGAACAATCGAGGAAAAGGACGGGCAGTGAAAAAGTCAAGATCGACAAGGAGTTCAGGAGGATTTCGTGAGGGTGGGCAAGCTAC
>VBBR01000015.1:0-8648 GCA_005881615.1 Candidatus Bathyarchaeota archaeon | reverse complement strand
CACTGGCGATTAGTGTGTCAAGATCCCGGATTGGATTGCCTCTAGTGCGTAGATCGTTTACTAGTCTACCGTACTTCTCGCAAACGGTCAAAGAAAACTCGAGAAGCTCCAGGTGTCTCAGGAGCCCGTCAACCCTCTCGTACTCCCCTCTTCGACTCTTGCCCGAGAGAGCCCCCTCAAACAGTTCCGCTGCGCTAATTGGGGTTGTAGTGAGAGGATCACCATTCTCAAGATACTGGCGAAGCTTCTCCTCGGCTTGTGGGCGCCTTCGGACTAGGTCCACTAGGAAGGACGTGTCGAAGCAGACCACGATGGACTAGCGTCCCGCAGCCCTAATTCGGATAGACCCGCGCTTCTTTAGAACCTCTTCAATCCTATCAGCCAATTCATTGTCCGCAGGAAAAGATCTAACGTATTCGAGCAAGTTGCCCTTGCTCTTCCTTTGCGCCAACCTAAGAATCACCTTAGTGAATGATTCATCCTTAGATTTGATTCGTGCGAGAGCGTTGTATGCTTCCTCGGATATTGTGAGAGTCTTATGAGCCATGATGAGTCTACGTGCACTTACGTGTATATATCCGCTTCCCAACGCTCGTCGACAACCCGCAGAATCTCCTACGTTCTACTCTCTCCTCTTCTCCCCTCCACGAGTATTTCTTGGAACCCGAAAAAACGCTTCTTGCCGGCGGAATCGTGAAAGGTTAAATCCTTTGGATGGGCGTTAGCAGTATTTCGCCGGGACCCGGATACAAGGGGGTCCTCTAGGATCTAGAGGGTTCTGGGGTCTATTGCTTTGATGCTCATTTCTCTCGCATGGTTTAGGATGTATCGGTCGCTGGTCAGCAGTGGGGTGCGTTCATGTTCGGATGTGGCCACGTGGAAGCTGTCGAAGTAGTGTAGTTTGCTGCGTCCTCCGTGCTTCTGGTAGAGATCGAGGGCCGACGCGGCTATCTCCACCGTCATCGGCAGCGTCTTGTGCGGGATGATCATCATGTCCTCGAGGAATTCGTGGATTGTTTTCAGAGGGGTCTGTTGGCTTCTCAGCGCGGATATTACGTCGTCGTAGATTTCGGACGACGCGAGTAGTGTGAGCCGGCCGTTCAGACTATGCTCCACGACTTTGTGGAAGTGGGGTTCGAGCTTGTCTCCGGTTAGGTATGAGATGAAGAGGTCTGCGTCTATCAGGATCGGGCTGGTCAGGTTCTCAGCGGCGGTTTGCAGCGACGAACCGCTCCTGGGCCTCCTCTATCTCCTCGATACTGGCTTTCAGCAGGCCCATGTACTTGCCCCGGACCGTGGTGGCCGGTTTGACCGGGTCCATTACTAGTCGTCCTTTCTTGACCGATAGGGTGAATCTGCGGCTTTTGAGCTCGTGTCTGATCGATGAGGGTATGTGGACTCGTCCTTTCTCGTCCACCTCTACGGTCACAGCCTTCGCCATCTGGATCGTCCCACGGTGGGAGAGTGGGAAAGCCAACATAAAGGTTGCGTCCCGCTCCGACGAGGCAGCGTATAATGAGGCGTTGTCTTGCGGGGGGTTCGTGGAGTCTCATTTCACGTATTCTACGTTGTCGAGGGTTTCGAACTCTTCGTCTCCGGTGAGGAATCTTAGCCCTAGCCTCACCGCTACTGTGTATTCGAGCGCGTCCGCGTACGACAGGTTCAGCTTCTTTCGTCTAAGCTGGAGTCTCCTCTTCATCGCCTCCTTGACATCCTCATCGTCAAACTCGACAAGGTACTTTCCCGCGGCCGAGTAGGTTTTCTCGGCCTCGGCCTCTCCATAGTCCTTCAGGACGGCATAGTAAGCCTCCATCAGGCTCAGAATTGTAAGAGACCCGGTCTCTCTCTCGAAGTACTTTCTATAGCGCCTGTTACCATCCAGATAGGCTAGGACTGCGTAGCTGTCGTAGAAGTAGGGCGTCTAGGCCCAGCCTTCCCGCAGCTCTTCTTGAGCTTCTGCAGGTCCCGGAACTTGTACTTGCCAAAGAGCTCGCGAATATCCAGCGCTTTCCGTATGACGACCTCGTCCTCGTCGTTCTCGCGAAGCGCCTCCTTCGACGCCTCTTCGCTGGGAATCACAACACCCAACGAGTTCCCCCATTTGCGCACAACCGTCCTAATGCCCATGATTATACATTACGTCTAATTCCAAGCATATGACACTATCCCAAACCGCCCAGTAACAGTCGTCCAACCGTATCCTCGACCATCTCGATCATCTCGATCCTGCTAGACAAGGACGAGATCGTCTGGAAAGTCTCTCAATCGCTTCAAACGAGACAGGTGCAGAATAAGCCCTTTGTCGGATATCGGAGCATGCGATTCTGATTTACGAGATCTTCACTCTTATTCATGCTGACATTTTGCAGGTGGAAAATTGGACGACCTTTTTTGTTACTGGAAGGGTTTCGTGAGAGGGTAGTGGTCCGTGTTGAAGTTGAACACGTATGGTGTATCACCTATCCCGTCGGGGCTTGGGCAGATGTTCTGCTGGGGTCCACTGCACTTGTCGACTCCGGTAAAGTCTGACCAGAAGTTGCCTCCACTGGGGTAGCCGTTGTCCCATGTGTTCTGGCTCGGGTTGTCGTCGGAGGCTTGGATGGTGTTGTTGAGGAGGTTGTTGTGGTAGACCGAGCTCCCGGAAGCGTGGTGAAGCATGATTCCATACGAGTTACCCGCCTGCACGGTATTTCCGGCCACGAAGGCTGAGCTGGAGGACGTGATGTTGATTCCCGCGGGTCCAGACTGGAAGTTGGTCGGCATGCTATTGGTGATCGTGTTGTTCTGCAGGTTGATGCGGTCCGCCTGGTATTCGCTGACACCATACTCGTAAAGGTGGACTGTTGGACCGGATGAACCAATTATCCGATTGTACATTGCTATCACGGTCCCTGACCCATCTAAGGTGAATCCTCGCGGGCCTGTGATGTAATTGTGCTCAATATCGAGACTTGCATAGCTTCCGACAAAGATTCCATTGTCAGTGTTGACTATCGTGTTATAGAAGACGTCGACTAGGGAGGAGGAAACGTTGATACCTGTGCCCGAGTCGGTTATTCTGTTTCCTCTGATATTGAGGAAAGCCGAGTCGAGCAAGTGGACCCCGGTCTGCGAATCGTGGACCGTGACGCCGGAAACTAGTATGTTGTTACTGTCCCGGAGTAAGATTCCGTCCCCATTACCTGTCAGAGTGCTGTTGGCTATTACTCCGGGGAAAATATTTCCGGGGCATTCAAAGCAAGATAAGCCCTGAGGAGACGCGTCTGAGTCAAGGACAATGTCTGCGTAAGCGTTCGTTTCCGAGTGGATGAATACGTTCCGGATTACGAAGTAGATGGGAGGGGGAACGGGGGTCGCTGGGTTCAGAATGTTGCGGATCTCTATTCCGTTCGCTGTGCTGGCGTCTATGCTCCAGCCCTGGATAATGTAAGGGTCGTTCGGGCTGCCGCTCCCACCAGTCACGCCATTGCTAGCAGCAAAATTACCGGGACCATCGATCAGTATCGGCGTGTGCTGTCTAAGACCCATGGGACTTGCATTCACCTGTCTAATAGCAAGCATCGCAAATGGAAGAAGGCTCATCAACAGTAGGACTGTGAACAGTCGAGAACGGTTGCGTCTATCCAGAGATTTCAAATTATTATCCGATTCATAGACGCTTCGACCTCGTATATTAGGGAACACCTAACAGGTGGGTTTGGCGGATCAGCGGGGGTAGTCCATCCTTGTTGGCTGTCCAAACTCGGAATCCGCAAACTGTTCCTTTCCAATTCTGAAAAAGCGCAGAACAAGCCTGGATCGGGAATCGGGGCAGGCGATTTGAGATCGCGACTTTTTCACGCTGACCTCTGCGCTTAATCTGCAATTTGAAAAAAGGTCGAGCGTTCCATTCTGCGCCCTGAATAGCATTCAATGCCCGTTTCATTTTCAACTAGCGGGACCCCCCTCCGAAAAATCTCAAAAGTAGTTGATCCTCCCGACACAAGACTGGTCTTTGCAAGGGGAATGGAAGGGTAGGCTGCAAGAGACCCAGGTCGAGGGTTGGATAGTAACGAATTTAGCAGACAGAAAAGGGAGATCTGGACGAAGATCATGACTCAACAGCTGAGGAAGAAGAAAGACGTCGAAAGGGTCAAGATCGATAAGGAGTTCAGGAGGATCGTTGAGAAGAATCTCCGTAGAGACCTCGAACTCCTAGAAAGGCTCGCAAAAATCTAGTTCTGATTCTTGACCACCTACGGCGATGCTCAAGTTGCGGTGAATGTCACCGGTTTCTCGGCTGCAGGGTTGAGCCATCCTCTTATCGCCGTTCTATAACCCTTTGAAAGGGTACGTAGATTGGGCAGAGTGACTGAGAAGACCCCTAGTGAGAAGGCAGAATCGACTCTGCTTGCTATGAAGGAGTTTAAGCTGTATCTGGAGGGTTTGGAGAAGGATCTTAGTCGTACTTCGAAGAAGTATTCGAACCGGGAGATCGCTCAGGGTGTCGGGTTTGTGGCGGCAGGGATTCATGAAGCGCTAAACTATCTGGAAATAGTCAAGAAAGTGATTGTGAAGACTGAGCGTGTTGTTGCGAAGAGGAATATGGCTTCTGAAAACGCCACTCATTCGGCTAGTCCACCTTGAACAAAGCTCGCGCGCTAGATCTTTGCTAGTTTCTCTAAGAGCTCACGGTCTTCTCGGAGCACTCCTTCCATAGCCCGGTCGAATTCATCGTCGGCGAATGTCTCATGTTTCTTATTCCGTCGCGTCATGATTGTACAATTCATTCTGCTGGGTTCTTGGCTAAATCGGTTCTTTCACGGAATCCGCAGGCTAGATGAGGAATGGTATGAGCCGTTTCGTCCTTTTCATATACTCAGCATAGTCCCGGCCGAGTTCTGACTGCAAGACCCGTTCTTCCACCCGCATACGATAGCCATAGGATACGCCAAAGACGGTCAACAAAACCAGGAGTGCGCCCCAGGATTGCACTGCCAGGGCCAGTCCGATGAACGTAATCAAGACCCCGGTATACGATGGGTGCCGGACCAGGCGATATGGACCCTTCACCACAACCCGGTGATCCTCAGCCACCCGGACAGTCAACGAGAAGAACCGTCCCAGGACCGCAATCGCCCACTGCCGAACCAGAACACCCAGAAGTATCAGAAAAATTCCCGGATAGAAGACCCAATCAGGCAACGGCCCAACACCGGCATATCCTAGACTCAAGGCGATGATGATCGAGACGAGAACAGTGAAGATAATCAAGGCTCCAGAGCCACGATCCCTCTTCACGCGCGTCGCTCCTCCTCGCCGGCGAAGCCGTGGGATCAGCACTGCCCCGAAGAGCTCGCTTACGATCCAGACGAAGTAGGCGGTGTCGAACAGGATGAGCCCGAGACCCGACGCGAATACTGGCAAGGCTATTAAGACGACTACCAAGTCTTTCTAGGCGAATCTATAGAAGCCTAGTGAAAGAAATCGTGTCGCGTAATTAGACTACAAGTCTTATAATACGGAGCGGGAGCGGCGGGTCTATGCCTTCATCTAAGATGGAAGTTAAACATCTCAATTCTCCAGACGAGGTTCGCAAGTTCGAGAATGGAAAGATCGAGCTTGTAAAAATGGGCGGAGGCACGATTGGCCGAGCCAAGTTCGAGCCCGGATGGAGGTGGTCTAAGCATGTCAAGCCGATAGCGAAGACCGACAGTTGCGAAGCTCCCCACTTTCAATACCACGTCTCCGGCGTTCTTCATATCGTGATGAATGATGGCACCGCGAAAGATGTCGGTCCCGGAGAAATATCGTTAGTGCCTCCAGGTCATGATGCGTGGGTTGTTGGAAATGAGCCGGTTGTCGTGGTCAATTTTCAAGGCTTAACGGACTACGCGAAACAGTCTTCGAAGAAATAGACCTTCGAAGTGAACCACCAACATACTCGTCCCATCATGTCCCGGAGAAGTCCGGGAGTCTAGATGGGTTGCCACCTAGTAATCATAATTGAAATCAATTAGCGGTTGGTGTCGGACCTCTTTTTCGTAGAGAATAGATGCCAATGCCCGTTAGTGCTAGGAGGGCAATCGTCCCAGCTACAACTGCGGAGGATTCGATTGGTGAGAGTCCGAAAAGCATGAAACCAGCTGTCTGAGGAGGTTTGGGTGTGGATCCTTCTACGTTCATGGTCATCATAGCTGAGCGGCTGAGGGAACCGCTCTTCCCCGTTATCGTGACTGTGTAGGTTCCGGGAGAGCCTCGACATGAGAGTGTCGAGTTTCCGGAGGGGCCGTATCCCGCTCCTACTGGAGTGCTTGGCTTGCTGAGCGTACAGTTGATCCCAGCGGGGGAGACTGAGAATGCAAAGTCGACTGTGCCAATGAATCCGTAGCTTCTGACTGTGATGGTTGAATTCGCTTCAGTTCCGGAATCTGTCGATAGGGAATCTGGATTCATTTTGAGAGTAAAGTCAACGTTCAAGACACTAGCGGTCAAGTTCAGAGAATGATACAGAGTAGGGAGTCCGCCGGTGGCGTCAATTTTGACTGTGTAGATTCCGTGGATTGGTAGATTCGGAGTTTGGAGAGTGAGAGCGTCCACGATGGTCTGGTTCTTGGGCATAGAGACTTGGTTCGTGTTCATGATGGCTTGGAGCGCGAACGGATCATTTAGCGTGTAGGTGTCGCTCGCGTAAACGAAAGCGTTGACATATACAGGCCCGGAAAAATTGTCGATGCTTGTTATCCATACGCTCACGGTTGTGCTGTTGCCTGGCAGCATGGATAGAGATTGTTGGCTAGCTGTTATAGCGAAGTCTCCGACAGATGGTGTCATTACAAGGATCTGAAATGCGACTGAGCGAACCAGCGAGCCGCTCATCCCGGTCACATTGACACTGTATGCTCCGACTGTGAAGGAACTGAACGTTATGTTGACGTAGACGCCCGACCCGGGAGCAACTTTTACAACCTCAAGACCCAGCTGAGCGTACAGCGCGGTCGAATTTGATGTTGCGAGCATCGAGACGTTTCCCGAGAAACTGTAAACGCTATTGACGCCGACATCTTCCATGTATCTATCACCGTTAGCGGGTATGGTCAGAGTATTACCTGGAAAGGCGTTCAGGCTAAAGTCAGGTTGACCTACGACTGATGTGTGGGTAAGGGGAGAATCCGCATGGGCGAGAACGGTCGGAGCCAGGCTCAGCGTGAGCAGGGCGAAGACCAGTAGGCTCCGTAGCCTCTTGGCTGTCATGATACGGCGATCCCTTCGTCGAACAGGCGAAAATACTTTGCTCAAGACGTTAACAGCCTAACCATGACGCAGCTGATCATTCGCTGGCCTAGTCTTATTCTGATAGGGGCAGTGTTTACTCTGGCCACGGTATTCGTCGGCAACTGGACTAGCGGGTACGGCTTCCCATTGGCGTGGAAGACTGGAGGGTGCCCACCGCCGGGTATCGAAATTTCGGCCTCTTGCTTGCTAGCGATCGGCTATGACTGGCTAAATTTTGGACTGGACGTACTATTCTATACGTTCGTCGGCTATGGGCTAGTTCTTGTTTACGCCAAGTATCGCGCGAGAAGGACAGCGCGGTCCGAATTAGAGAGTCTCTAGATTAGTCGCGATATCAGGAGTATCAGTCCGATCGCGTAGGCAGCGGCCCTGTGAATCTTCAACAACAGTCGTGCATTTCTGTTAGTCTCTGGCGCATACTCCTTCTCATTGGTCAGGACTGCCATGTGATGCATCTCGACCACGGTGATCCCGAGAAAGACTGCCAAGCCGAGTCCGACGAGGTCAATCCGTAGCGCTTGGATGTAGTAGCTGGCTAGGACGGGCATGAAACCCCAAGCCACACCAAACCCGGCATACGTGTGAAGCCACTTTGGCCTCTCGATGGGATAGAACAGGGCGAAGAATCCTCCGAGAACGACAAACGCTAGGAACCAGATTGAGTAGAGCAATGACATGTAGATTCCAATGGCTACTCCTACGAGAACCGCGACTACGCCGACGGCTCTAATCGCGGCACGGTTCATCTTGGGAAAATATGGGAGATACTTGTCGCTGCTTCCCGCAATGTCGATGTAGTGCGCTCCCACAACGAGACCGAACAACCCAGCAAGCATTGTCAGAAGGTAACGGTATAGGTGAAACTCGGGAGCCAGCGTCGAGGCCACTGTGACCCAGGAGAAGAGAACCATGCTGAACGGCCAGCGCAGACCGAACCACCAGACATTCTTCCTCCAGATCCCGACCAGATCAGGCTCGACCAGCGGAAGAACACTGTCAGGCATGACGAGCGCTCACTTCCGACATATTTAGCAGGTTCCAGTCCACGCTTGGTTGAGTCTACGGGTTTTGGGCATCTCTCGGCAATCCAAACGGTGAGCGTCTCATCCTGTTAATCCAGAACGAGATAATGGGGATGGACCAGATCAAGAGCCGGACGTGCACTCCGAGAAAAACCCAGTCCCAAGGAGCGACAAGTGCCATGAGCACTATCGCCGTCAGGATGCTCAGTCTGTTTCGAACCCTCCTCATCCTTATCATGACATGGCCATCAACAAGGTGCTCCTCTTCCCGCGCGATAATGTGGGCAAAGGTGGCCAGGATCAATAGACTAGCTGCGAGGTCGACCGTGAATAGGATCGACGCATACTCCT
>VBBR01000120.1 GCA_005881615.1 Candidatus Bathyarchaeota archaeon | reverse complement strand
GGTGCTTCTGTTAGAATCTAGCAAGGCTCCTAGGCTCCAAGTTGCTGATTTCTTGCAGAAGAACGGAGACGTTGAGCTCGTCAATCTCTCTGAAGCGTCGGACCCTTTCTCAACTCTTGTCAACCTGGACCATCCAAAGATTGAGGGCTCAAAGATTCTTCTTGAGTACTCTTCGAACGCGAACTTTGAGGACGTGGTGAAAAAGTTCTTCGACGAGGGAATTGCCAATGCTGAGATGTGTGCTCTTTTCACCTCCAAGTCGAGTAAGCTGTACAGATCGTTGAAGGGAAAGAGAATGGTGAGGATAGTCGCGGCTTCGTCTCTTGTATCTGTTCCCGACGAATCTCTCGATGGAGAGATCCAGATCCCGGACAGAGAGCTCGGCCTGGTGACTTCGCTGGTCACGGATTTCTTCGAGAATAACATGTCCATTGCCTTGAGCTTCGTCTTTGACAGTATCACCGAACTTATTCGAGGTGAAAGGTGGGAGCAAGTCTACTCGGGTATCAAACAGTTGATCGAGCTGTTGAGCCCGTCAACTGTCACTGCAATATTTCTCGTCAATACGGAAACGACAGAGGCGCGGTTCTTGGGCGCACTGAGAGGGCTCTTTTCTGTCCAGATGCGACTTGATGACACGCAGGGTCAACCCCTCAGAGTCGCGAAGGCAGAGTTCTAAATCGACAAGAACATCTCGACCAATCGCTGGTTTTTTCCTCCATTTTTCCTAACACTATTTAAAATACGGGCCGATTCGTTAACAGCCACTCGTTGAATGCAGGAAGCTGAATTGTAGTGGAACATCTCAGCCACGATGTTTTGATCATTGGGGGTGGTGCGGCTGGACTCCGAGCTGCCATTGCTGCAGCGGAGCTCAACCCCAAGCTGGATATTGCAATCGTGTCAAAGGTCTATCCTATGCGCAGCCACACTGTCTCCGCGGAGGGCGGCATGGCTGCTGTCCTGAGAACTGACTACGATAATTTCGACCTGCACGCGTATGATACTATCAAAGGGAGCGACTTTCTAGCAGACCAGGATGCAGTAGAGTTCTTTGTGAAAGAAGCCCCCAAGGAGGCAATACGGCTTGAGCACTGGGGTTGCCCGTTCAGCCGGGACCCGGATGGGCGGATTAGCGTGCGGGCCTTCGGGGGAATGAGCGTGAAAAGAACACTGTTTGCTACGGACAAGATTGGTTTCCACCTCCTGCACAGTCTCTTTCAGACGAGCTTGAAGTTCGAGAATATTCGCAGATACGACGAGTGGTTCGCCACCTCGATTCTCGTAGATAATGGACGAGTCGACGGTGTCACCGCAATTGACATGCGTTCAGGCGACCTTGTCTCGTTCCTAGCCAAGGCAGTTGTGATAGCTACAGGGGGATGCGGCAGAATCTATCAATTCACAACCAATGGATGGATCAAGACCGGGGACGGAATGGCCCTGGCATACCGAGCTGGGGTACCCCTCAAAGATATGGAAATGGTCCAGTACCACCCCACACTGCTGCCGAACACGGGCATACTGATCACAGAGGCAGCTAGAGGAGAGGGTGGTCATTTGCTCAACAAGGATGGCGAGCGATTCCTGAAGAGGTACGTTCCCAACAAGATGGAGCTCGGGCCCAGAGACATCCTATCACGGGCGGAGATGACTGAGATCAAGGAGGGCCGAGGATTCGAGGGCCCTTACGGCAGCTATGTTCACCTGGACCTCACCCATCTGGGGGAGGAAACGATTGAGGCGAAACTCCCCTTTGTGAAAGAGCTGGCCGAGAAATATCTGGGGATAGATCCAGTTGATGAGATGATACCCGTCAGGCCCGGGCAGCACTACATGATGGGCGGCGTTCACACCGACATTCGTGGCTACACAGGCCTACCTGGACTCTACGCTGCGGGAGAGGTCGCGTGCATAAGCATGAACGGTGCAAACCGTCTCGGCAGCAACTCGTTGACTGAATGCCTCGTGTTTGGCGCTGAGGCCGGCATCGGAGCAGCTCAATACGCGACGAAGCAGGGTTCTCCGAGCTTCGGAAACCCTGTTCAAGGCCTTGCGTTAGAGGAAGAGAAGAGAATCTACGATAAGGTTCTGAAACCTGTGAGGGGCGAGAAAATCTCAACCATTCGGACAGAGATGCAAAAGGCCATGGAGGAACACGTAGGTATCTACCGCGATGAGAACAATCTCAAAGAGGCTTGTAGACTCATCGGAGACTTGAAGCAGAGGATGAAGAACGCCGTCGTTGAAGACAAGGACCGCGTCTACAACACCGACCTAGTATCTGCTCTAGAGCTAGATTTCATGCTTGATGTCGCCGAAACCATTCCCTACGCTGCCCTAGCACGAATGGAATCGAGAGGAGCGCACTACCGAACGGACTATCCAAAACGTGACGATGTCCAATTCCTCAAGCATTTGGTGGTCTATGAGACTGGAACTGTTCCAAGGATAGACGCTATGCCAGTGACGATTACGCGTTGGAAACCGGAGGCTCGCGTCTACTAATGAGCCAAGACGTTGCAACGATAAGAGTAACGCGCTATCGACCCGAGAAAGACGGGAAACCGTTCTTCCAGGATTACAAAGTGCCCTACCGAAAGGACATGGTTGTTCTTGACGCGCTCAACTACATCAAGGCAAACCTAGATGGGACGCTGACCTATCGCTGGTCGTGCAGAATGGGCG
>VBBR01000119.1 GCA_005881615.1 Candidatus Bathyarchaeota archaeon | reverse complement strand
ATTTTCCGGTCATTATCTTGTCGCAGGCTTCTAGGGAAGCACCTACAACCAGACTGGTGGCTTCGAAGCATCCCTTGAAAGCAGGAGTGTCGCCTGCGTCTAAGAGCCCTGAGCCCTTTTCGCTATACTTCTGAACCAACCGGACATAATCTCGTTCGTGAAAGAGAAGAATTTCTTCCTCAGACGCAACGCGGGGCAGGGTGATTTTGGAAGAGTCTTCATTGAGCAGTCCTTTCGATTGAATCAGGTCATGAGTTAGTTTGACTCTTATCGGGCGGAGAGGGTGGAAGGGTCCGAGGTCGTAATCCAGGAACTTTTCGGAGTAGAGAAGAGCGGTTCTGCCTCCCAAGAAGCGTCCCTAGATCGCAATCATTCGACGTGAGCGTGGGCTAGCGGCGATTTTTCATATACGCGCACCGATTTTATGTTGGTGAACTCCAGCATTCCGTATCTTGAAAGTTCTCGACCGATTCCGCTGTGTCGAACCCCTCCGAAGGGCATTCGGGGGTCTGAGACTACAACGTTGTTAATTGTAACAAGTCCCGCTGAGATCTCTCGCGCGACCTTCTCCGCTCTCCTCGTATCCGTGCCCCAGACCGTTGCTCCCAGCCCAAACTCGCTCTTGTTAGCAAGAGCTATCGCTTCATTTTCATCCTTGACAGCCATTACAGGTGCAGCTGGTCCAAATGTCTCCTCTTTCATAATCCTCATTTCTGGTGTCATGTCTGTAAGGATGGTGGGAGCGTAGAAGGATCCCTTGCGTCTCAATCTCTCGCCTCCTATTTCCAGCTGAGCTCCCTGTCTAACTGCGTCCTTGACTTGGCCGTCTAAGGTCTTGAGCGCCTCTTCCCGGACCATAGGTCCGATGTCCGTTTCCGGGCTAAGAGGATCCCCGACTCTCAATGATTTGGCCTTCTTCACGAACTTCTCTAGGAACTCGTCGAGAACGCGCTTGACCACGAAGATCCTCTTGGTCGCGATACAGCTCTGGCCGTTGTTGATGAATCGGCCGGCAACTGCGCCGGTTGAGGCCGCTTCAATGTCCGCGTCTTCAAGGACTATGAATGGGTCACTGCCTCCCAGCTCTAGGACAAACTTCTTCAGCTGTGTGCTTGCTGCCTGAGCTACATTTCGTCCTGCGTTCACACTGCCTGTAAAGGAGATGGCGACAGTATCGGATTCGATCATGTAGTTGGCCACTTGGGCGCTTCCGAGGACGATGCTGAAGCATCCGGGGATGAGGCCTGTTGATTCGAAGGCGTTTTGGAGGGCAAGTCCTGACTGGGGTGTTATGCTGGAGGGTTTGAAGACGGTCGTGTTGCCAGCTATCAAGGCTGGTGCTGCGAACCGGACGCATTGCCACAGTGGAAAGTTCCACGGCATTATAGAGCCGATCACGCCTAGTGGTTCGAAGGCCACGTAGCTGTCTGTTGCATCTGTTTTTGTAACCTCGGGGTTTAGGAATTTTGGGCCGTTCTCTGAATAGTACTCCAGAGCCCAGGCGCATTTCGCTAGCTCCGGTAGCGACTCTTTGATTGGTTTACCCATTTCTTGGGTGATGATTCGGGCGAGCTTTTCCTTCTGGGCCCGAAGCGTCTTCGCGGTTCTCTCCAGATAGATAGCCCGCTTGGCGGGCGAGAGTAAGCGCCATTTCTCAAAAGCCTTTTTGGCTTTCGTGACTGCCTTGTCAACATCGGCTTTTGTTGACGATTTGTATCGTTTGAGGGTCCTGCCTGTTGCCGGGTTGATCGTCTCAAACCATGTGGGCCGTCTACTTGGCAAAGAATACACCTGAAGGCAGTAGCTTCGTCTCGCGGGCACCTATAAGACCAACTAAGAAGCAACCAGGCTGGACCATATCGGACGATTCCCACAGCCAATTGGTAGATGGCGACACACCATGGCTCAGAAACGTTGAGAGTTTGGTCCCACGGAGTGTTCCCAAGGGAGCGGCCACTGGAATCCGACTTTTTTTTGTGGGAGAATCGCGTAATTACAATCGCTTCCTGGGATCGTTTTTTGAAACCGTTGCTGAAACCAGTCAGTGAACCAGTACCAGAAACAGTTCCTGAAATCGTCCTGAAACCGGTTGTGAAACGGTTTCGAAACCAGTTCCTGAACTGTTGTTGAGACAGTACTGGATCTCGCCCTGAAACCAGCAGCGAATCTGTACCGTGAATTTTCATGAGGGCTCGGGGTCCTACTCGCGTCTCGCGCCGCTGAATGTTGTTCGTGGTGGACCGGGCGGGATTTGAACCCGCGGCCCTACGGAGCAGGGTTAGTGCCTTCCCGCACTTAGGGTCGAAGGACGACCTGCCAAGCGGGCGATCTTCGGCCAGCCCTGACGCGCTGTGTACCAGGCTGATCTACCGGCCCACGAGACCGCGAAACCTAGGACCCACTATTAAATGGGTTCTTTTTCCAGGCTGTTTCACAACTCGCGACGGTTTTCCGGGCGGGCGCAATCTCGGCATTTCAGAGACTAGTAGATAGGACCTAAATCACGCAGAGTCTCGACACCTTTCATAAAGCTCGGCAACGATTCGAGTTATCCAAGAACAATTACAACCGAGAGACAAGATAGTCCGCAAAGATCGCGTCCAAGACCGCAAGCCCTCCGGCTTTGAAGACGGTAATGTCATTTTGTCCCCTCTTCAGGAGGCTCGGGTCGAGAATCAATTCCCCTATTTCCGTCCTAATATGTGATCTCGTAATCGCTCTTTCTTTTAGCGGGATCATGATGTCTCCATAAGTCGCAACAGCTTGTTCGACGGAGTCAACGACGAGAACAGATCTTTTCACCAGAGTTGTGTCCATCTCTCGCGAGCTTGGAAGAGCAGCTCCGATGGCGTTTACATGAGTTCCACGGGAGACCGAGCTACCCTTGAAGAGTGGAATGGGTGAACTCGTAGCCAAGACAAGAACGTCGGATTTTCTGGCAACTTCTTCCACGGATATGGCAGCGCTGACAGGAATATTGGTGTTCTTGGAGACACTTCGGACGAACGCCGCCCGATGGGCCTGTGATCGTGAGTAAACTAGGACTCGTGAAACATTTCTCACTTCCACTATCGCGGGAACGTGGGCCCGCGCCTGTTTTCCAGTTCCGATGATTCCTAAGGTATCTGGCTCTTTGAGTGCTAGAATATCGGTAGCAAGGGCAGAGCTGGCCGCGGTTCTGATCGCGGTCAGATTCTCCCCTTCAATACGAGCCAACGGAGACCCGGTTTTTGAATCGAAGACATAGATCGTGGCCGAAGTAGATGGTACGGATCTGTTTCCGTTTCCAGGCTTCACGCTGACTACTTTCACACTTACCGTTCTAAGGCCAATAACGTGGGCGGGCATGAAATAGAAAGAAGCTCCGCCTGGGATCGTGAACCATGTTCGGAGCGGTTCAAGAACCAGTTCCCTTTCTCGTTTGACGTATGCTTGTCGCGCAAGCTGGATCGATTTCCGGACAGTCAGAGCTTGGCCGACTTCTGCTTCACTAATTGATAGAATGGGTCTCACGGCTCAAACGTATTGTTCGCAACTTAACACGGTTCCTAATGCCATTGTTCTTCTTGAGGATTGAACAATGCTTGTGCATGCTCAATGCATGGGCGGTTAAGAGCTGTTCACCTGATTCTGGCGCAACCGTATTTCTCGCGCGGCCCCTATCCTCACCTTTCGTCAAGCTATTTTGTCATGAACGACTACAGCCGTGCTAGGGGAACATTTCGCCTATCTCTCCCCTTAACCAGCCTTCATGGGCTGGAGATCCTTGCCCACTCAGGACCCGCTAGTCTCACCGGTGGATGTCGACGTTCTTCGCCAGGTGAACATGTCGTTGACTCGAAACCTGGATTTTTGTCAGTCTGGTGAAGGGAGCAAGGCATGGAGCGAGGTCTTGGGGCTTCGTGAAGATTTCAAATCTCATCTGGCCTGGGTTATAGGGCTGGGTCACTTGTCGGAGACTTTCTCTCGTCATGCGGTTCCAAACTATCTCGTTCGGGTTCTTCATCCGTTGTCCCAGAGCCTGCGGGTCAACCTTCTCTTGGGCATGTTGCCTGACTGTTTCTTGGAGGTGCGAGCGTTAACTGAGCAGCTGGCTCGGGCCTTCCAGGCGGACCTCAAGTTCTCGAAGGAGGCCTCGTTTACAAGTAAGCTTTCACGGTTGGATGTTCGGGAACCAAGTCTTTACAAGCTGACTGGCGAGACCGATGCGAGTGTTCTTCCTTTATTGTCCGAGCTGGGGCATGGTTGGGTTCGGATGGACCAGCCGTTGACTGGTATGGGCGCGTCGTTGCCTGTTTCAGCAGCGTCAGCCACGTATACGTCGCGTGATGTGCCTGAATTGTTGAGGCTGACTTCGGCGGTGAAGCGGTTTCGGGAGTTGTTGTCCAAGACTATGAGCCAGTGGTCATCTAAGCTGGAAAAGAAGGACTCTGCTCAGACTGCTTAGAGGTCCTAAAAGGGTCCAAACACTACCTTCTCGTGGACCAAGCACTCTCCACCAAGGAGAATACTTTCACTCCTCACTGTGAGAGATAAGCGAACTCGAAGCTCAGCCACTATTAGACCTATAATGACCGCTGAAGTGTTAGATATTCAAGACCTAGACGGTGTCGGACCAGTCACCGCCAACAAGCTCCGAGAGGCAGGCTACGACGATATCGCGTCTCTCGCGATCGCGCCTATCCGCGAGCTCGTCGAAAAAGCTGGCCTTGAAACCAGCGTTGCCCACAAGATCAGCAAAGCCGCTCGCGAAACCATCCAGACAGACTTCGTCACCGCCAAGCAGCTATGGGAACGACGTAAGACTCTCCTCCGCCTCAGCTTCGGATCGAACAACCTCAACACTTTGCTTGGTGGCGGACTTGAGACACAAGCAATCACCGAGTTCGTCGGCGAATTCGGAGCAGGCAAATCGCAGATCAGTATGAAATTGAGTATTCAGACTCAGCTTCCCGCCTCGGAAGGAGGACTGGAAGGAAAAGTCCTCTTCATCGACACCGAAGGAACTTTCGCTGCCCAACGAGTATTCCAGATGGCCCAGGCCAGCGGACAGGATCCTGACAAGATCCTAGACGGTATCATATACAGCCGCGTCTACAACAGCGACCACCAAATACTCACCGTTGATCATGCCTTCAAGATCTGCAAAGAAGAAAACATCAAACTACTAGTCGTCGACTCCATCCTCTCACACTTCCGCGGCGAATATATCGGTCGAGAGTCCCTCAGCGAACGACAGCAACGCTTGAACAGCCATCTCCACAAGCTCCTCCGCATCGCCCAAGCCCTCAACCTCGCGGTCGTTGTCACCAACCAGGTCCAAGCCAATCCGCAAGCCTTCTTCGGCGACCCTATGCGCCCCGCAGGCGGGAACATCATGGCACACGCGTCAACCCATCGTATCATGCTCAAAAAGTCCAGTCAGGGACTACGGGTAGCGAAGGTGATAGACTCGCCCTATCTGCCGGAATCCGAGACCTACTTCCGCATCACTGAGAAGGGCGTTGAAGACGCTGTCGCTCGCAACAAACGCGACGAATAGGACCAGTATAATGAGCCGAAAGTATGGGAACGCGACACACCTCTGAACCTCTAGAGTCCAAGATCTCGGAGCTAGACCAGGACCCGTCAAGCGCTCAAGGGTTTCTGTACAGCTGCAACCTATGCGATCAGGTACTGGTCCTATCGAGGCTGTTCATCAATCCCCGCAAAGTACAGCTTGGTTTCGTGAATATTTGTCCGGGATGCGGTTTTGAGCTTGACAAAACCCTCAAAGTCCAACCGTCAACTGTCCCTCCGGGAAAACGGTTTCTTACAAATCCGGCCTGCAAAGACCCTGATCAGCTGATCAAACCTGACGAGTCGTTCGAGGCTAAGTTGAGTAGAGGAAGCAAATTTCTCCGAGATGCGCGGTCAGATCTGACGACGGGGATTGAATCTCTCGACGAGACTCTCATTCTTCGATTTGGTCAGCTAGTCACTCTTCAGGGCGAGCCGTCTAACGCGCTGAGCCATCTCCTCTGCGTCCGAACCATCAATCCTCTTCCGCCGGGACTGGATAGTGATGTAGTGTTTGTTGACGGAGGCAACGTTTTCGACGCGTATCCCGTGTCTCGGCACGCTTTCAGCCTCGGACTAGATCAGGAGAAGACAAAGCTGCGGATTCATCTCAGCAGGGCTTTCACCCATCACCAGTTGAGCAGTCTCATCACCGACGAGCTCGCGCAGGCAGTTGACCAGTGTGATGCCAGGCTTGCGATCGTATCGGACATTACCGCTCTCTACTGCGATCCAGATGTTAAAGAAAAGAGGGAAGCGTTCGATCTATTCTGTAGAAATATTCGTTCCTTGGCAATTCTTGCGGAGCAGCGAAACATGATCATCGTTGTCACGAACCTACATTCAAGAAGCAACGCGATGGACAACGCTTTAGCCCAGACAGCCCACATCTCCGCAACACTACACGACAAGGAAGCGTTTACCCAGCTGACTGTCACAAGACATCCGTTCATCCAGCAAGGAAACACGGAAATCATTACTCTAGACAATCAGACACTGACAAGATATCTCCAAGGCTGATCCCGGAAAACCACTTGTGCGACGCAAAACCGCCCAAAGAATACCCCACTTTACTAACGAGACGATTTGCTGTCCGGTAGCGATTTCGGCGTGTCTCCGGACTCAGTGCATAATCTGGGCTCTGATCGCAAGGCGAAACTTGCCGTTTTTTCGTCGGATCAAGAACGATTTCTCGGGCGGTCTAGGGAAGAAGTCCCGGATTCGTGTTCAGGCCTGATAATAGGCGAATTCCTCGATCAGAAAGTTTCCCATCAACCGCTCTTACGTCGCGAGGTCTGGTCGCTAAGACCCCCTATTTTCCAAAAACAATTCCTGTCTGGCATTGACTCCGGGCGAGTCCAGGTGAATCGGGGCGCAACCCAGGCTTAGATGGCATTGGGAAGTTGACGACATTTCCGAACGAAATTTCCGGAGAGTTCGCTTAGGTATCCCAGATTCGAGAGCAGGGCTTGTTCTGGGTGATTTTTTCCAGAGGAAACGGTGCCTTCTGTATCGATCAACTGATCTTCGGGGCTGCAAGGTCGTATCTTCTGCTCCCTCCGAACATGGTTCGAAGATATTTTGCATCATACCCAAGAGGCAGTAGAAGATTTG
>VBBR01000016.1 GCA_005881615.1 Candidatus Bathyarchaeota archaeon | reverse complement strand
TTAATTTCGCAATGTCACCAGTTAGTGCTCCCGGACTATTGTGTTTGATTCCACCCATAGCTAACCCACTACCGTTCCAGCCCCCCATGTTTAGTGGGCTTTGTGTTCCATCTTGGACTGTCTGGGCTGGAGGTGGCTTAGTCGCGGGGGTATTCTTCATAGTCGCATGGAGCTATACCGCACCTTCCAGAGCAACGGCCGGAATCATCAGACTAAACTCTAGAAGGCGCGCACACGAGAAAAACAGGGTGAGCAGAAATCACTGAAGAGAGATATCAAACCCTACATCAAGCCGGCCTACGGCTCCCACGAATCGGAGCAGGAAAAAAGCTTGAGCCCAGAACTGCTCCCACGCGCGAGGCTCCAAATAACCACAAGAACAGACGACACGACATTTCCATTTGAGGCTTCTAGAAACCACTTCCTGCGTCGCGAGACCCTTGGAATTCTTCTTAGGAAATGATTTCCTGTCCTGCCTTGATTCGGAATGGTTCCCTTGGTTTGAACGGTACGATTCTTCTAGCCATGGGGATTTACTTTCACAAGTGTCCGCGGAGAGCACTCATGCCGCGCAAAACGGTTGAAACATACCCCCTTTTTCCTGGGACTTTTCCTGTCTGGTAGGATTATCGGCAAGACAGCCTGATCAGGGCACATTCTGGGCTTCGATGGCTCAGCCGTTATCTTGCGCTATCCCGTGATTCTCGAACTATTCTCAGGCGAGAATTTGTGGCTGGTTCAGATTCGAGATCAGGGCTGAAAATGCGCGATTTCCCTATCCTCTCTCTTGTCCTAAACCCGAACAACCTAGGTATAGGCGTCTAGCTTTAGAATGATCCTGACGCGAGGTCGTTTCAGAGCATTCGAGGAGGAATCTGTGATTGAACAGAACCCCAGAGTTCGAATTTGTAACCTTCGATTGCTATGGCACCCTGATCGACTGGGAGACAGGAATCCAGAACGCATTCAAGCAGGCCCTCAAGGGGACGGGACTGGGTCAGACCGAGGAAGCTGAACTGTTCGGCCTATACCAGGAGGAAGAGAAAAGGGTCGAGGGCCAGATGCCTTACCGATCGTACCGCCAGGTTCTAGCGCTGGCCGCATCAGCGGCTGCAAGAAAATTGGGAAAGACCATTCCGGAAAAACTGTCAAGTTTTCTTGCAGAGCAGCTGCCCTCATGGGATCCGTTTCCTGATACGAATCCTGCTCTTGAGAGGCTTGCGACAGAGTACACTCTGGGAATATTGTCGAATGTTGACGATGATCTTCTGGCGGGCACCTTGAAGCATTTCACGGTTCCTTTCGATCTAATCGTGACCGCGGAGCGTGTGAGATCCTACAAGCCTGGGACAGAGCATTTTGAAGAGGCGCGGAGGATTGTCGGAGCTGATAGAGGATGGCTTCATGTCGCAGCAAGCCTCTACCACGACGTCGAGCCGGCGTCAAGACTCGGAATCAATACCGCATGGGTTAACAGGAAGAATAGTCCTGAAGGAAGACGGCTCAAAGGCAGGATCGCCAAAGAGGTCAAAGACCTGACACAGCTAGCGGATTGGCTCACCGCATAGAGAATAATGCGAGGCCGCAGCGGTTTCACGAAGGGCACGGGCTGGGAAATCGACCACCCCGGGGGGGTCGATATGAAAAAGAATGTTTAGAGCAAGAGGAGAAAAGATCTGAGATCTGGTCCCGCGATAGTGGCTATTCGTCCCTAGTGAGCCGGTTCATTCTTCTCTTGGTTTGTTCCAAGCTTGCGCGAGCCTTGACTGTCAGGAGAGCAAGCGAAGCGACGAGGCCCAAGAGTCCCCCGATCATGAGGAGGCCGAGGCTTGTCGAGACCTTCGGAATGACGCCGCAGAACAGACAGCCCCCGTTCGAGCTTCCACCTGAACCCCCATTTCCTCCATTAGACCCTCCTGGCGCGGCTTGGTTTACCTGAATCCCCATTGACTTGCTAGTGGATGTCGAGGGAGAACTGCTGTCCGTGGTTGTGAAAACGACGACGTAAGAGCCTGTCTGGCTCGCGCCGGGTTTCCAAGAGAACCCCCCGGTCGCCTGGTCGAATGATGCCCCTGCCGGTACGCCTGTTGCTGAAAGCGCGACGGTGCCGCCAATGTTGACTGATGCGGCCGTGACAGTAAAGTTGATCCAAGTTCCTGCCGTGACTGTCTGGTTTGCTGGAATCGTCAGTGTGGGTGGGATCAAGGCCCGTCCAATGTTGAAGTTGTATGAAGTGGGGGTTGTACAGTTCAGCGTGTGCACAGTTGGATCACTGAACAACACCTGGGTACCATTGATGACCTGGAGGTTCCTTATGTTGTCATCGACAGCGCAGTCAGTGTTTGCATGAGTGAATCCCAGAGTGTTTGCCCCTTGGACTACTATGATGGTCAGTGAGATTGGCACCCATGTCTGGCCATTGGCAGGATTGTTAACGGACCAGTATCTTGCAATGATCACACCATTGAGGGTCAGAGTGACCTCATTCTGACCATCAAAGTCAAATCCTTCAAACTTGAGAGTGATAGTTCCTTGCGGAGTGGAAGACACAGTAATGGAACGGGTTGATGATGCTGTCTGCCTGGGCGACCCTGAGTCCACGACTGTCAAAGTCACCGAAAATGTTCCTGCCGTGGCGAATGTGTGAGTGGCGGTGGATCCAGTCCCTGTTGTTCCGTCACCAAAATCCCAGCTGACAGCATACGACAGTGTTCCGCCTGTCGTTACCGCGGTGAACGAGACTGGCGTGTTGATCACAGGACTAGCGGGGAGAAAGGTAAAGCTCGTTGATAACGGTGGTGTTGTAACAACGGTCACGGTTGCGGTGCTGGTTGCCGTTTGGGGAAGGGAGGACGAGTCTGTCGCTGTCTCAGTCACAGTGAATGATTGGGCGCTCGTGAAGGTGTGAACTATCGAAGCCCCTGTTCCCGTTGCTCCGTCACCGAAATTCCAGGCTACCGTGTAAGGAGTTGTTCCACCCGTCGTTGTGGACGTGAAGGTCACGAGTGAGTTAATGATCGGCGTGGAAGGGGAGTGTGTGAAACTGGTTGATGGTGGAGGCGGGGCAGTGATCGTTATCGTTTTGGAACTCGTTACGGTTTGTGGGGGCGATGACGAATCAGTTGCAGTCTCGGTGACCGTGTAGGACTGAAGACCTGAGTAGACATGGGTTACGGAAGCTCCTGTTCCCGTCGAGCTGTCCCCAAAGTTCCAGCTGATCGTGTAAGGCGATTTCCCTCCTGTTGTCGTCGCCGCGTAACTGACTGGCAGGTTCACGATTGGTGTTGAGGGAGATACTGTGAAGCTCGTTGTTAGGGGTGGAGGTGTCGAAGATCCGAAGATCTCGGTCATCGGCGCAGCAGCCGCATCGTTGGAGGTCAGAGTTGGCAGAGCCCAGTTGCTCTCGATCGTATGCAGAATAGAGAATTCGTCGTAGACGTCGCTCGATGAGATGTATGCCTGCTTGACGATTCCCGGTGCATAGAATAAGATTGGAGCTGGGTCGTACTCGTCCCACCAGACTAAGAGCATGGTCCTGTGACCTGGCGTGAAGAGGTTACTGGCGAGAAGTGATCCACTAGCAGGAGCTGCTACGCTTCCGGTTGAACCGACAAGGAAGTTGTGGAGATACGTGTCTCCGCTTTGGATGCTATTGTCGTGCATATTGTGATTGTCGGTAGGAGTGAACCAGAGAAAGTTAGGAGGAGTTGCAGAATTTGCTGCAGCTACGAAGTTTGAGGTAGAAACGCTGCTGCCCGCAAATATACAAGAGCAGCTTGACGTGTCAGTGAATCCTGTGAAGGGGAAGTGGTCATTGCCTCTTGGGCACCCACTTTCACAATAGGCCTGCCATGTCAATCCTGCTGACGGAAAGCGATTACCTACAACGGTGGGGTTGGGTATACAACATGAGTACCCGTTTCCTAGTAGGTCACTAACCCCAGCAATTAGTGCTTCATAACAGCCTGCTGAATGAGTTGATGCACAGGTATTGCGACCATTTGCACCATAAGCATGAAAGTTTAGAAAAGTAGTACCGTATGGAAGTAGACTTGCAATGAACGGAGCGTTGGAACTTCCTGTCCCTGATCCCATGACATCCACATAATTCTGGTTCTCCATGGCTACGATAACTATGTTGTCGAAGTAGGTTCCTGACACCGCATGCGCTCGAGGCAGAGCCGAGCCAGCGATTATCCCAATGATCAGCACAGCGACCAGTAAGTGAGCTCTCAAGATTAGAGCCCTCCAAGTTTGAACCCTGCAGCGTGATGCTGCGGGTGCGGATCTAACGCCATGATTCTTGTTTTCGTTGTCAACTCTCTTTCACGTCCTCAGCCGAGATCACGATGGCCCGAGCCGAACGGCCTGCTCGCAATGCCGAACGAGAACCAGACTCTTTGTTGTGAGCGAGTTCTTCGGCAAGAAACTAGTATAGTACATGTTTTCGAGATAGGCGCTACCGAACCTCTTGTCTGGTATTCGAGTTCAAGTGCCCAGTCACCACTGCAGTCTTGCGTGGACTCGCCGGGGGTTTGTGCGACTCTCGAATAGCTAGATCTGGCGCAGAAGCTCCGCTCTCCAACGAAATCGCCAAATCGGCTGGGGTCTGAAACGACCCTTAGACTAAAGGACCGGATTCATAGCAGGGGTGGAGTAGAAACCGAGTCTTTCTACTCGTGTCTCGACTCCGAAGAGTTCTGTTTCAATGGGGGCCGCTCCTGCCCGCGAGGCCGAGTCTATCGTATGGCGGAGGAAGAGTTTCAGGAAAAAGAACTCATCCCCGATGTCTGAAGAGCCTCGAGGCTCAGCGGTTGGAGATACGACTAACGATTCCATCGCTCCAGTCGCCGCGTATGTTGCTGTTTGGTTTATAACGCGTATGGTACAAGAGCACCCCCCCAGCTAGGTATAGCCCTGGCTGTCTACGTGCGACCCGAGATTGCTCCTGTCTACGGTTGGGGAGATAATCCGCTAGCCGATTAATGGGGATCAGGGCTGATTCTGGGTGATTTCGCGTAGAGGGGAAGCTCAGCCACGAAGGGCGGGGCGCAAAACCCGACCGCCCGGGGGGTCGTTATGAAAAAGAATGTTTAGAAGAAATCGCCATGCGGAAGAGAAATGAGCGACTACGAAAGAGGATTAGCTGAGGAGTATTCCTTAAGGGTCGAATTCGGGTACAACTAGCGAGCTCAGGTTCTGAGCCTGCTAACGGGTGTCTGCAGCAACTGGTCGCGTTGACCAGGGTAGATTGACTGGCGCATCAAATGCGGGGCGATTTCCCTGTATGTCATTGAAGCTGGATTCACTTGAGGATTCTCTCTTACCCATTCTGGGACAATGACCGCTCGAAGGAGTTGTTGCACCGTGACATCTCTTCTCTTGGCCTCTGACTCCAGTATCCTGAAGGTGTCATCCCCCACTGAGAGTATGAATTTGGCCAATGTTATGCCCCAGACTCTTCTCGACCGATCCCAGCTTCCGTCTCCTTCGCGTTGCAATCAGAGTGGAGTTGTCGAGGCACTCCACCTTCGACCATGACGATTATGTTGTAGTCAACTCCTACCCCTCGGAGCGACTGAACGAACCCATCAAACTCGTCTAGTATCTCATCCTCTCTTCGAGCCCAAGTCTGTCCTTTCAGCTTCATGAAGGCCGTCCACTTGTAATTCTCCATGATTTTCTCTCCTGTCTTCTCCATCAGCTATCCCGCCATTGTGTCCGTTGGATCGACGTCAACTGAGCATGCGCAGCAGTGTTCGAAACAGAGCCGGCAATTATCGCAGGTTAGATTGGTGGTTTCTAGGCACGAGGGACAACTGTTGGGACCCAAGTCTTGATCGAACATCATTGTCATGAGCCATTCCTCTTGTCTATTCTTCCTTCGACCTTGAAGTAGACGTCTCTATCGTTCATCCATTCTCCACGGACCTGTTCGTCATCGATGTCGGTGTATACTCCGTCGAGCCAGACTCTTGCGTCCAAGGTTTTCGATGAGGCTATGAGGTCGACCAGGAGATTTCTCAGACGACCATCAGTCTTGGCGTCTCGAACATCAGACTCCGGAGGCCCATACCGCTTTCCGCTCCCGGCGAGTGTAGCATCCATCTGTCATCTATCGCTACATTTCGCTAACTTTCCATATAACCACCACGTTTACAAGTGGTGAAAGTGTAACGTAAGGTAATCTCTCCTAACTCACTCTGAGGCCCCACCATTATCGAGGTCCAGTTGATACGGGCCTCGATGAGGAAGAGAAATCGGGCGAACAAACTCTTCATGCAAAGAACCAGGTGTCCTAGCGCGAGATAATTCTCGTGAACTCGATAATCCAAAAAAAGGGACTGTTCAGTATGAGCAATTATGCAGAGCTATCTGGATTCCGCCTTTGGCGCCGCCTCAACTATTCTAGCGGTTTTTCTAGTTCTTTGCGAGGCTTGCGATGGGGAGATTGAGCTTCACTGTCTTGCGGTTCTTCGACTGGAGGGAGTTTCGTATTATCATCGGAATGCATCCGGATCCATCCACGGATCCTCTCCCTGTCCTTCTTAGGCTCGCTTCCCGGGCTTTGATTATCTCTTGTAGCCTCTCCCATTCTTGGCCCCCGGAAAATTTGGGATCAACGATGTTTCTCTGTGCTCGCCGCCAAGGCTTGTCGGTGGGCGAGTGATTGTCGCGACTATTTGTCCGTCTGTTTCGTGTGTCTCAACTTTTGCGCCCATGGGTTTGAAGAGGGAGAGGAACATTTCCCCGTAGAATGCCGAGACTCTAGGCCCTCGATCATGTTTCAACACTACAGTATCAGTCTCTCCATCGATGGTGTATTGGAGTCTGAACGCGTTTCCGTAGCCGCCGATCATCTCCAAAGCCTTCAGGGCGGTCTCGGGGTTGAATTTCTTGAACCAGAAGAGGACCATCTCGGGAATAGTGTTGGCGCCTGCCTCTCTGCCTAGTTCCCGGGCTTCCTCATCGGTGAGGATGTTGAAGACTTTCTCAACTAGGGATGTGGGAACCTGTATGAAGCCAAATTTACCAGCTTTGTCCTCCCACTCTACAAGTTTCCTGAGCGCTCTGTTGGCTAGAAGGTTGAATGAGAACTGTTCTCTCTCAGCCATCTCGACAATGCCCGCTTCGACATCCTCGTCTAGCCTAAGGGTCCTGGTCACGCTTCTCGAGCTCGAAACCGGTGTTGGTTTGAGTTCAAGCATGGTTCGTGTAGGTGCTAAGGTCATTTTGCTCTTCAAGAGCCCATTACGTCGTTGCAAGCACTTAAGTGGTACGTCTCTCTCCGCTTGCAATCGGCAAGCATATTGCCTGTATGCACGGCATGGCTTTGCGTCGAGTATGCAAACTGACCATTTGCAATCGTTTGCGGGCAGTGACTCGTATCTTCCCCACCTTGACTAGGGAGAAGCATTGTGTAAGACAAGAACGCCAAGTTTATCTTAATGTACGTACTAGATTGCAGATGCCATAGGATGTGACAATCTGTAGTGACACAGCTTGAAACCGCTTCAAAAACTGAAGGCCGTCGTTCTCCCGACACAGTTACTAGAACATTCCGAATAGACCGGGACGTTGACAAGAAGATGGAAGGACTCTCTTCAGAGGGTAGAGTCAGCATGAACCAGATGGCTAACAAGGCTCTTAGAAGGTATGTCGAGTGGGAAGTCAATGCCGAAAAGTTCGGAACAGTCACAACCTCAATCAGTACCATCAAAAAATTCTTCGATTATCTTACCATAGAGCAGGCAAAGGAGATGGGAAGCTGGTGGGGTGAGAACCAGGCTCCAGGAATCATAACGTTCTGGTTCAAGAAATTCGACTTCGACAGTGTCCTGAAAGCCCTAGAGTTCCTAGGGGCACAGTACGGGCGAGCCTTCACCTCTGACTACGCATTCGACGGCAGAAGCCACACCCTCATCGTCAAACACGACATGGGACTAAAGGCCAGCGTATTCTACGCTGAAGCCGTAAAAGCCGCATTCTCCCACCTAGGCCTCGGGACCGACATATTCGTCACTGACGATCAGGTAATAGCAATAAGTCCCCCGGACCCGTCCCATCCACTGAACAGATCCTACGAAGGAGCAGCGGACTTGAAGTATCCGACGAGTGCAACGAGCCGGCCAATTCCGAAGCTTCGCAAGGGACAACGGACAGAGTCCGATACCCGCGATGGATGATCAACCGAGATCCGACCTCCGCCAAGGCTAGACCTTTAGCGCGAATCCGCCCACCGAACTACCAGCAGTTTCGTGAAGGGCACGGGCCGGGAAAATCGACCACCTCGGGGGGGTCATAGATTAGTTAGCAGAAAAGAGTAGCTATCGAAAAGAAATCATGAGAAAAAAATAGTTTGCGGAATCCTATCTGTAGGATTGATCCTCCCAGAAAAGCATGCCTATTTTCGAAAACGGACAGTTGTGCCTCGGAAGCCCATTGGGCAGGGCTTCAAGTTCTGCACTCTTCCTCTGTTAGATTCTTGGGCCGAAGTCATGGTTCATGATCTGACTTCAACATGAACCACGGTGGTTACATTTTCCCCGTATTGTTCTGTCTTCTGAACGCTAAGATAGTAGGTTCCGCCTTGTTGAACGCTGACGTTGAAGCCGGATTGGGTTGTGTTCGTAACCTGCTTGTCAAAGAGGTAAGTGGTTGCCGACGATCCTTGCTGCAACCAGAATGTCACGAAAACAGGATATTGCCGGGTGCTGACCGTGATGTTCACGTTTCTACTCCCGAGAACAAAAAGGTCGAACTGCCACTGATGATTCTCCTTCAGAGGAAGGGTGTCGTCTACTAAGACTCGGGGAACGTACTGTGAAGAAACATACGCGGAAGCCCCTGCGACAATAATAACAGTCAAGAGAATCGCGAGTGTTAGGATCTTGTATCTTTTCCTCAACGCCTAGTCACATCATCCTCCGGTATAGCGTCACAGGTCTCGGATGCCAGGCTAGGCCCGATTAGGTGTCTCATTTTAGGTGAGACACCGTCGCTGGCGGCACCCAACACTGAAAACTTTCAGAGGACAGAAAGAAGCAGAGGAGCTCTGATCCAGTCGTTCTAACAGCCGTCCCGTTCAGATTGTAGGCAAATTCCGTGAAATTCTGAAACTCAAGGAACAATGTAGGAGGACTCGTCCGATGATACCACGAGACGAAATCACAGTCAGGCAGTCCCTGTTGCTTTGCCCTTTCCTGTGTTGTGATGTTCATGCTTTCTAGCCACGCGCACTCATTACTCGGCTGGAGTGGGCTCATCGAGAGAACTGTTCCGTTTGGAAGGACCAAGTATTGGAATTTCACCAGCTGGAAAGCTGAGGGGGCTGTGACCGTGCGAACGATGATGTACGAAGAGACAAAGAGCGAGAAGATCAGTACGATCGCGAGAAGATGAGTACGAGTTAGGTGGAGTCGACCTTCCGGGGTGATGGGAGGACCACTGGCGGTTGGGCTAGCGCGGAAACTAAAGATGAGATAGGTGATTGTTCCGGCCGCAAGAACGATGAGCATGTAACGGGAAGCCGGGATATTATCCAGAACGAATATCAGGAACAGGAAGACTGCGATGAAGGATAAGAGAAACAGCTTGAATAGATTGTTTAGTTTCCATAGCTCCGCCAAACCAACTAGACGCCCACGCCCTCTAATTGTATGTCACGAGACACGGCACGTAGAATTGTCCCGCAACCTGTAAGCTCCAGCCCCATGACGGCAAAGTCCGTTGCCAGGTCATTTAGCGCGATGCCAAAAACGATCGCGGCAATTCCGAAGCATGCGTAGCTTACGATGTGGAAGAACTTTACAGTCGTTGCTGCCTTCCTTTGACGTTCATTTGCATCCGAGATGTTACGTAGCGAGATCATTCGACTTACCGCGTTAAGAACAGTTCCAATGTCCATAGCTCCAAGGGCGAGCACAATGAAGTCGGTTATCAGATAGAGCGTCAGCATGCTGAGAGAGAGTACGGCGAGAACGAAGAATACAACGCTCAATAGATCATAGAATCTGACCGTTGACTCGACTTTTGACTTTGGTCTAGACGTTCCTTTCAAGTCTAGTTCACCTAATTGGGCTTTCGCTTTCCATCTGCACCCTCATCTTTCGGCTATAAGAACTAGGTTGCCTAAGGGGCGGGAACGCTTCTCCGGATCGTGATGAGCACGCGTAAATGCCGAACATGAGCGATGACTTGGAAAAAAGAGGGGGATGTTTGAGTCGAGTGTTCAACTCACACCAATGTGACTGTGACGGTCACTGTGGTTGAGTGAGTTATTGTTCCGCTGTTGGCTGTAATTGTGACCGTGTATGTCCCAGGTGTCGTCACGAGGGATGTGGACACCGTTAGTGTTGATGCGCCTGTCCCGTTCGGGGTGAGTGTTATGCTGCTCGGGTTGAGAGACGTTGTTGGATCACTAAGAGATAACGAAGCTGTCGTGTCGACCGGGGCTACTGAAGTCGTTAGGTTGACTGTTGAGTTGAAGTTGTAGAGGCTTTGAAGAGTTATCGTGGCCGTTCCGGATGACCCAAGTCCTAGGGACATGCTGGCTGGGCCGGCGGAGATGCTGAAGTCAGGCGGTGGTGCACTGATGACAACCGTTACCGTCAGAGGGTGCCATACGTATCCACTCGTACCCTTTACCGTGATCGAGTAGCTGCCTGTCGGGGTCGACTGAGATGTTTGAACTGTCATCAGTGATGTCCCTGAACCTCCCGCGGCAATTGAAACGTTGGCGGGGTTGACTGTGACTTGGGTTGTATTCGCTATCGCCGGATCTATAGTCGTTGTGAGCGAAACTGTGCCTGCGAAGTTGTCGAGACTAGTGACGGTGATTGTGTCTGTTGACGACAAACCCTGCGTGACGCTCAGAGGCTGCGGACTGTTAGCCAGGCTGAAGTCAGGCGTTGCGCTGCTGGAGAGTCTCCATGCTGTGAGAGCGTGAAGTTCCCAGCCTGAATAGCTATGCCACTGGTCATTGTCGTGGCAGCAGTCCCAATAGACGAAGCCCTGAATGTCAAACAGTTGAGTAGTTGAAGGCGGGTTCTGCGGGGCAATACCAGCCGACTTCCACGCCTGATCGATCTCTACATGTATCCTGCAAAGATAGACATCTGAGCTGGCGCAGTTCGGGTCCAGAACGTTGGCTGTAGTATCACAGAAGCTCCCGTTAGGGTACTGAGCACAGTCCTGAGCACGGAGGAGAAGTAGATCGCTTGTTCGGATTACCAGGTTGGAAGCCGCCTCCAGCGTATGTTGAACCACCGTTCGCGTTCACCTGGTTACCAATCACGCCTTCTATGGTTGTGAGTCGTGCCGTGCATGAGACCGCAGGGTTCCACGATGGGAGCGTGCCGGGGGCGACGGTCTTTCCTTGGACCGAGACAGGGTATGCGAGTAGTAGAGACGTAGAGATCATCAGTGCTGTTAGCAGTAGCACGGCCTTAACTGCACTGTTTCGTTTTGGAGTGGTCCGAGTTGCGCCTTGCACTTTTGTTACCACCTCTGTTTTCCATGAGGAATGTTGGGAGCGGGGTATTTGTTCAGTCCGTCTACAATAGACTAGAAGATAACACACTTAGAACTCTATCGGGCTATCCGCGGAAATCTGAATCTGCAAAACGCAATCCCGTGACATCGATAGAAGCCAATCTACCTGTTGCCGAAGCTATCTCAGATCGAGTGAGAACTGGTTGTAGAGTCGAGAGGTCCTTCGCTTTCTCGAGGGACCCCGATCCGATGTGCTTCACCAGCAGGTGTCTTCTCGAATCTCGCTTTGACCTGCTGACTCTTGTACTCTTGCCCCAAGGTCCTCTCCCTCGGGCTGGTATGGTCTAATTCGTGACGACTTGACTTTCATTTCCAACTCCAGTTCTTTCAGAACCAAGTCTCCATTCTCGGATAGTGTGTAGGTTGTGACCAGGAAGCGTCCGCACTCGCTGCATGTCTGAAGGTTTACTCGAACGAGGCTATGAGTATGCTTATCATTCTGAGGGGTGATTGTTTCTTTCGCTAGCACTTCCCGACGCCTTGTCTAGACTCCACCAGGAATCGTCTCCGACAATTCTGACCTCGGCGGAGCGGCCTGCGCTAGTTCGCTAGTTTCCAGAATCCTTTGTGTGCCGGTGGGTCAGCGGTCATCTCGATTGACTCTGGACGTTGAACCTGGACGTTCCGTTCTTCGTACAGCGATTTCTTTGATGCTTCCAGGAGCCGAACAACGCCCGCTCCAATCGCCCCGTTTGCGAGGTTGGTGTAAGTCACTGATCTTCTATTCTGTTCGACGCAGTCAGCGAAGTGAAGGATCTCTGCGCCCAACGTATTGCTTGGAATAACCGATACCGGTTCGGTCTTGTCAGGTCTCTGGACGACCAGTTTCTGATCGAGACAATCTAGCTTGGCGACTCCGTCGCTGCCTACGACAGTTACGTCTCTGCGTTTCTCATAATCGAGCCAGCTTAGCTCTATGTTTGCTACGATACCATTCAGGTATTCAGCAGTGATGAAGGCTACCTCGTCGCTTGCTCGGATTCGATATCCTCTGCCTCTGCAGGAGATCTTTGTCGGCCACAAACCCAGAACA
>VBBR01000118.1 GCA_005881615.1 Candidatus Bathyarchaeota archaeon | reverse complement strand
CCACCGAGAAAAAAATCAGAAAACTCGCTGCGGAAGGAAAAACCCCGACGCTCGCCATGTTCGGCGGCTCCGTTCTTCCTTTCCCACACCCGATCAAAGAGCTAGCTTCAATCCTTCAAGAACACGGAGCTAAGTGCTGCTTCGACGCCGCACACGTAGCCGGCCTGGTAGCGGGAGGCCAATTCCAAGACCCAATGCACGAAGGCGTTGACGCCATGACCTGTAGCAACCACAAGACATTACCCGGACCGCAGGGAGGATTGATACTGTCACATACAGAAAACGCGGACAAGATCAAGAAAGCAACCTTTCCAGGCAACGTAAGTAACCACCACCTCCACCACCTCGCCGGAAAGGCGATAATGTTCGCCGAGATGCTTGCTTACGGAAAAGAGTACGCTTCCCAGATCGTGAAGAACAGCAAGGCACTCGCCCAAGCCTTGCATGAGCTCGGGTTCAAAGTCCTAGGCGAGAAGAAGGGCTTCACGAAATCCCACCTCCTAGTCGCCGACATAACAAAGTACGGCGATGGGAAGACGATCGAGAAGAAACTGGAAGACGCCAACATTATCCTCAACCGCAACCTCCTACCCTATGACATCAAAGAAGGGAGGCACTTCGAGGCTCCCGGAGGAATCAGGGCCGGCGTTTCAGAAGTCACCAGGCTCGGGATGAAAGAATCCGAGATGAAAGAAATTGCACAGATGATGCATCGCATAGTCGTCAAGAACGAAGATCCCAGAAGAGTGGCCGAGGACGTAAACGAATTCCGGAAAGAATTCGCGAGAGTACACTATGCTTTCGAGTCCACAAGAGACGCGTACGAATACATCCAGCTACGCTAGCCACGCCAGACTTATTACAGGCGGCTAACCCGAGCTCTCGAAGAGGGAAACAGCTCCATGAGTAAGCGCGAGAAGAGACGCAGAGACGAAGCTCCTATGCCAGCTGCAAGTGCCGGACTCTTGCGCTTCTTCGAAGAAGACACACCAGGCATAAAACTGAGCCCTCAACTCGTCGTCATATCTGGCGTAGGTCTAGTCGCTCTCGCGCTGATTGCATATTTCCTCTTTCCCGTCACTTGACTAAGACGGGAACTCTAGTCTAGAGCGCTAGTAGTCATCAGACAAGGTTCTCTGGCTAACCGAAGGTACAGCCTTTGCCTCCAATCCCAGCTGGGTTCTGATCAAACGTCGCAGTTCCTCCGCAAATCCTGTAAAAATGTAGACCTTCTCCGGAGTACACGCTTTGATAAAAGAGACTAGCTGCTCAAAGTCCGCATGACTACTTAGCGGAAAAGCAGCGTTATGGCCTCTCATGGCGAGAGCCCACCCAGTCGCATATGCACGCGCAGTCTTCCTGCCAATACTTCTCCGGTCGTTTGGAGTGGTAATATAGACGCATGGATCTTTCTCAAGAACTTCCCCTCCATCAACAGAGTCCGCTGACATCCAATCCAAAGCATGCCCAGCTTTCCGGTACGCTTTGTTTACCCCGTCCAAAACAGGATTTACGATCACAGGCAGATGAGTGTAGACGTTGAAGAGACGAACTATTTCCTGAGCTTTACCCGCTGCATAAACGTGTAAGCAAGGAATGTATCCCTGCTTGATCATGTGAACTGCCCATTCGACCACATTTGCGTAGATAGTCTCCCGGGACGGAAAATGGTAGAAGGGTGAGCCATAGGTTGCCTCGATAACTAGAACGTCGCATCGGTGAGGCTGAGCAGCCTTTGTCGTTAATGTGTCTACACAGTTTATGTCTCCCGTGTACAAGATAGATGATTCAGGAGTACGTACCAGAAACTGGGCTGATCCCAGCATGTGTCCGGCGTTCAATGCCTTTACTTCCACATCGTCTATCGAAACCCTACGGTTGATCTCGATAGCTTGGAAGTTCGAGACACTGTGAGAATTTAGAACGCTGTGAATCTCCTTCGTCTCACTGGTCGACTGTTTCACCCCCTTATGCCTAAATCCGCGAGTGTGATCGCTGTGAGCGTGAGAGACGAGAACCCTCGACGTCGAGGAGATCGCGCGAAGCTTGACGGGGTCGATGACTATTGTGACGCTGGAGGTAGCGACCACCAGACCGTCGAGCCAGGCGATCTTATCGCCGCGCGCTGGCCTTTCCCTCCGAAAACGCCTCAAGCCTCTGAATAGCATCCAAGTGCAAAAATGTCTCGCCTTTCGGCTCTCGATTCACAATCTGGGGAATCGGACTGACAACCGTGGAACGTAGAATCACCGCCTCCGACTCCGTCAGCCAGATTCCTGGCGGATCGTGGGAGACAACCGCCACTTGCCCTTCGTAACCAAAATCGCGGTTAATCACAGCCAGTACTCTCTTTCCCACCAGCCTCTCTAACATGTGGAAAACTGTCGGGCTGGCAGAATCCAAGACCAAGACCACATCCGAGGAGAAGAGCACTCACTCGGATGGTCCTTTAAAAGCAGGACCCGAGAGCAAGAGAACAGACATAGCCAGTTTTGTCACGAGTCAGTCCTTGCATAGACTTCCCTCGGTTTGGCAAGGTTAATCTTAGAGGAACGGTAAACAACCGCGATCGGCGCAGGCGACACCTTGTCAAACACCATGCCTGAAACGGATATCAACGATGGATTCGAAGATGAAGAACCTGCTCCAAACATAGTTAGGATCGGCAAGAAGCCAACAATGAACTATGTCGTTGCCTGCGTGACCCTGTTCAACACAGGCGTTCCTGAGGTCATGGTTAGGGCTCGTGGTCAATCCATCAACAAGGCGGTCGAGACAGTTGAGATGTTGAGGAGAGCTTTCTTCAAGAACGTTCAGATCCACTCCGTGGACATTGGCACCGAACAGGTAGAACGGGATGACGGGTCAATGGCAAGTCTATCCACAATAGAGATAACTCTGGGCAACTAACCAGCTTCCTACAACCAATCTTTTCTACGCAATCTTATTATCAGAATAGCAGCAGAGGCGCCGAGCATTATCATGCCGGCCACAAAATACCCAAAGATCGTTGTCACTCCTCCGGGGCCAAAGGCAAGAGCCTTGCTCAAGGAGGACGAGTCTCTCATCTCACCATCTATAGTCAGATTCTACCCTCTGGCAGCAGACTCAGGCCAAGGATGCATTGTCAAAGATGTCGATGGAAACGAGTTCATCGACTTCAACTCGGGCCTGGTATGTCTTGCAGTAGGACATTCACACCCGAAAGTTGTCAGTGCAATCAAGGCCCAAGCCGAGAGACTGATCCACTATTCGTGGACTGATTTCTACTACGAAAAAGTCGTCCAGTTATCAAGAGAACTGGTCAAGATAACTCCAGGAGCCTTCCAGAAGAAAGTGTTTCTCAGCAACAGCGGGACTGAAGCGATCGAAGCTGCGATGAAGCTGGCTAAGTGGCACTCTCGCAAGCATGGCTTCATCAGCTTCGTTGGAGCCTTCCATGGTAGAACCCTAGGCTCACTGAGCCTCACAGCGAGTAAACCTGTCCAGCGTCGACACTTCCTCCCGATGGTTCCTGGCGACACCCATGTTCCTTTCGCCTACTGTTACCGATGCCCTTTCAAGATGACTTACCCAGAGTGCGACATGTATTGCGTCGATTTCATCCAAGAACAAGTTCTCGACAAGTATCTCCCACCGGAAGATGTTGCAGCCTTCTTCATCGAACCGATTCAAGGAGAGGGCGGTTACGTGGTTCCTCCGCCTGAATATTTCAAGCGTCTCAGAAAACTGTTGGACAAGAATGGGATCCTCATGGTCGACGATGAGGTCCAATCTGGGATGGGAAGGACTGGACGATGGTTCGGGATCGAGCACTGGGGCGTGGAACCGGACATACTTTGCACATCCAAAGCCTTGGCGTCGGGCATGCCCATAGGCGCGACGGTTGCAAACACGGACGTCATGGACTGGGATGGAGGGTCGCACGCGAACACTTTCGGCGGGAATCCGGTGTCGTGTGCTGCCGCACTCGAGGTGATCAATGCGATCAGAGATGAGCACCTGATGGAAAACGCGACAAAACAAGGCGACTATATGATCAAACGGTTGAAGGAGATGCAGGAAAAGTACGATATCATCGGCGATGTGAGAGGAAAGGGATTGATGATCGGAGCAGAGATCGTGAAGGATCCCAAGACGAAAGAATCCGGCGATAACGAGGCACACGAGATTATGATGAAATCCTTTCGACGCGGCCTTGCGCTGATCACAGCGGGCCACTCGACTCTCCGCATCGCACCTCCACTAATCATTACAAGGGACCTGGTAGATTCTGGACTTGAGATTCTAGAAGGCGCGGTAAAGGAAGTAGCCAAATCCAGCAAGTAGAAGCGTTTTTTCTCCTGGTTTGAAGGAAACGAGTGCCGAGCCACGGGACTTACCTTCACAAGGGTCCGCAGAGACCACTCATGCCACGCAAAACCGCCAACGAATACCCCCACTTTTTGGCGAGAAGATTCACTGTCCTGCATCGATAATGGGCAGTACAGGCTGTTCACGGCACAGTCCGGGCCTAGATTCGACGGCGAAACTCGCCATTATTTCGCCAATCCCCGAACGACTCTCGGCGAACGATCAGACGGCATCCCAGAATCGCAATCATGCCTCATAATAGGGGATTTCGGGAACCACAATGCTTTCTCAACCTCTCTTGCGTCGCGAGATTCTCTTTCCCTGTAGCCGGCGAATGAGACAAGGACAGGAACGATAACCTCCTAAATATGCCACAAAAAGAGCTTGGGATATGGGCGAAACGGTTCTTCCCATTGTGGAACCTGATCTTGTCGGAATCTGGAGGAAGAATGTATGGTGGTTCGGTTTCCGCTGGCCATTCAGCATGGTCCTCTTCTCCTGGGTCACGGTCGCGTCGACACTGGCTCCCGAGTTTCACCTTGACCGTTATCTGTTGACGATGCTGGCAGGATTCTTCGGCCTCGTCATCGGAGCACACTATATCGACATAACCGCCAGCAAAGACAAGTACCTTCCCTACTTTCCTAACATGAACCGAAGAGCGATCAGGACGGTCGGCGTTCTCGCAGTTCTAGCCGGCATGGCCGTGGGAGTCTACATGTCACTCCTCTACTCCCTATGGTTCCTTGCGTTTGTGATCCTGGGAGGATTCTTCGCCCTCCTCTATCCAATAGAGAAGCCCAAGTGGCTTCACACCTATCCCGGTTTTGGCATAGCCTGGGGTTTCATGCCCGTCCTAGCCAGCTACTACATTCAAGGGACGCGAGTAGATCTATGGGGCCTAGGCTTGGCGGTTTTCTTCGGAATAACAGTGGTCGAAATGCACCACATGGCCGTGCTGACCAACGAGAAAGAATACAGCGCCGACTTGACGAAGAATGCCAGGCTGCTGTTGAAGATTCACCGGACATCAGCGTACTCGATCGGACTAATACTACTGATATCACGACTCGTCATTGGGTAGAGAATTATCGCCCAGCCCATCCAAGGACACTGGAAGAAATCGACACAATCTAGTCAGCTTGGATCGACCAGACCGGGTAGATCGCGTTCCACCCATTTTCGACATCGTAGACCCAAGGCCTGACGAAGGCGATATACTGCCCGACAGATGGTACCGGCCCGGTGGCTTGATCTTAAGAAATCAGCTCCAGCACCAGCACGCCGCTCTCGTAGTTCGCATTCCCGACGCCGAGCAACTTCGCATATTACGCATCTGGGACAACATCGACCCGCTCGTCACCATGGAATTGCAGAGTAACGGATTTCACAACCCCACTCGCAACCTAGCAGGTTGACAAGACTCGGAACTGAAGAGGATTGTAGACCCCGGCCAAAGGATCACCACCCCCGCAGTAAGGTGAAGGCGACGATGCTACCCCCCGACCATGCTGAAGCGCAGACTGGACCACCGTGCTAGACTAAACAGCAATGACTGCAGCCAGCACCATTAGAAGAATGGGAATGACGAGATAGCACCGTCGAAGCGGCAGGTTAGACCAGTGGGGAAAGCATCTTGGAAGAGCATGATCTAGCAATATTTTCTAGCACCCAACCGACTACTCTCACCTCCATTTTCGGGTCTCGGCACTAGCTAACTAACCCAAACAAGATCGTCCGGCGAGAACTGTCGCACTTGTTGGATTAACCAGTGATGAACATAATCATACACATTCTAGACGAAGTCGAGAATTACTAGATCTTGGCCGTGCCCTTTGATCCTAGGATTGCGCAGAGCTCTTCTTCGACGGTGCTGAATTTTTTCGGAGTCTCAACGAATCTGCCAATTTCCTTCCAGTTCTTGTCGTAAACGATTATTGTGGGGATCGATCTGATGTTGAACTCTTCAGCCATATCCCGGTAGGCGTCGTAGTCCACGACGCGGGCCTGCAGCATATTGTTCTTTGCCATTATCAATGACTTTGCGAGGCCCGGGATGTACGCGATACAGTCAGAGCACCAGTCTGCTGAGAAAACTATCAAGTGATGCTTCTCGTCGACCCTCTCAAGGGTGTCGATCGAGCTAGCATTTGGACGGTACTCTTGGAGTCGGCGTTTCATCGACTGGCGTGACTTTTCGACTTTGACCTCGTTGATGTAGTCGAAAGGGTCCTTTCCTACTCTTAGCGCCATCATGGGCTTTCAGCAAAATCTCTATGATTTCTCGATCTGGGTTAGGAACACGGTCGACGCTTCCAATTCTCCGTTCGATGACTCCCGGGCCTTGATCCCGGTCAATCTTATCGCGTCCCCCATCCTTAGACTTTCCACGATTTGGGCAAGATTATCCCAGAGAGCGACCCTGATCTTCCCAGTACCATCTTCCACCCTAATATTTGAGACCCTTGTTCTCCGACCCTCCCTTGTCTCGATCTCGCGAGCATCAGTTCGCTCAATAACGACTCCACGTGTAGTGTAGAGCTTAGGACCAGGTTTGATCGATGCAATCGTGACGGGAGGAGGAGAGTCGATGTCGACAAGTGTCTCCTTCGTTATCGAGGACCTTGATCCAGCATTCAGGTAGACCATCCCATTCCTCTCTGTGATCCACGGATTCTTGATCGTGATCACGCTTCCTTCTCCCATGGAAAGAACTGTCTCCTTGTTATCATCCCAGAACTTTGCCATCGTGAGACCCTCTTCGTTCTCGCACAACGCCCACGCGGGCCCGTTCTCTCCTCGGCTCCTCTGCAGTTTTCTGATACGGACTTGTACGGTCTCGGGAGAGCTGCTGACTGACGGGCTCTCATGGGTCTCGTGGGAGCTAGCGGCGAGGCTTGTGGCTTGGGTCCGGGTCAGGATTTCGATAGTACTGCGAGAACCAAGGTGAAACTCCACTTCGCCCGCAAGTCCCAACCTAGTATAGCCATGAGCGAGACGCAGCCTAGACCCAGTTGCGAGCTGTTCCTTCTCGACTATTTCCGCCGAAGAATCCCAGAAGACACAGGTGATCTGTCCGGAACCATCTTTCAGTTTGACTCTGACTAGTTTGCCAGAAGATCCGTCGGACCGTTGAAATTCGCGGAATTGGCTCATTGAGAGAATCTCTCCCGAAATGGTCGCGTCGGAAAGTCCAGCTTGGACACTTGAGATCCGAAGGTCGGAGATGTTGACTGATTGTCCCGATAGACCTGCAAGTTGTTGTGCCAAGAGCCGTACCGCTCCCTCGTCAGAGAGGAGACCGTGTGATTCCTGTTTCTTACGTTCTACCATCGAGAGGAGTTCCTCTCTCTGCATGTCTGGGTTTCTTGCGAGGATTTGGTTGAGTAGATTCTCAGAAGACTCTATCATTCAGGTCTAGTCCCAGAACATTCGGGTACGCTCGAAATCTCGCTCCGCCCTTAGAACACTCAGGTATAAGTCATCTTCTCTACCTAAATGCCTTCTGAGAATTCTGGTCGCAGTGGTTGGGCCGACTCCTCTAGCTGCCAAAACTATGCCTGCTCTCTTTCCATAATTCTGGATAAGCCCTGCGGACCGCCACGCCGTCATCCATTCCTTCTCTTCCTCGGGACTCAACTTGCTTCCTCTCTTTTTCTTCTTGATGATGGGGCCAAGTGCATCATTGCTTCGGTAGGTTGCCGCGATCAAAGATGATCTGCATTTTGGACACCGTATTACTTCTCGGAGAGTATCGACTCCGCGGATACTGTCCCAGTTTCCACAGTTCATGCAGAGAAGTCGTAGGTTCGTGGACAGGAGTCTACTCTTCACGACCTCAATCAGGGACGCCTCCTCGACAGCAGGTCGGAGGAGACCGTGGGGAACAATCCTGTCGAGAATGGGAAGTGCAAAAGGCGTGCACTGTCCGACATCCTGAACAGTTTCTATCGCTATCTTGCCTGACCCGATTCTTTCAAGGACGCTTCTGGCTCCTTTGAGGTCCAGCTTTTCTGTGAAAAGTTCTCTCCGGGCCTCATCATTTGCTATGGAGTTCTTGAAGATGTCAACCAAGAGACGTGCCTGGCGTGCTTTGTACTCCGCTTCTCGGCTTACGGCGCCGAGCCGGCGTAGAACGTGCCAGTGCCTCCAGGCGAATAGGTCCGAGGCATCAATGGTGTCTCGGACGATCTTTTCCATGTCGTCTGGCGAAAGCTTCCTGAACTCTTCGGCAACTAACAAGGCGCTAACTGGACGCGGGAAGATGAGTGCGAACCGGTACTGGTCTACCTGTGTGCCGATGTTTGAGCCGAGTCGGGATCCGAACAGGGCGGCCATGGCTGTGGCTAGGGTCTCGTTGACCAGGTTTCCGAAGCACGAATGGATTACTGCACTGTTCTCGAAGCCTTCGACAAGGACGAGTTGGTCAGATGGGATCGGAGCTTGACGTCTTTGAGCAGAAATAGTTGAGTTAACTCGATCAATCTCATCTCTCTCCAGAAATCCTTCGAGAACTATTCCGTCAGAGAGGAGTCTTCGAGCGCGACCCACCTCCTCCGCAACATCGATCTGGACCGGAATCATGTCCCCCTCCCATCCTGGAATAGCAGTCAAGCTTGGGGGAGCAGTTTCCACCTCGACATGGTATTGTTCCTCGTCTACCGAAAGCACCTTCCATGTCTGACCATGAAGGATGAATTCTGTCCCGCTCGCGCATCTTCGGGCGACAAAGTCCTGGTCAAGACTTCCAATACGCCTCTTACGAAAGAAATCGAACACAGTGTACTTCTGAACGTCCGGTATAACCGAGAGGTTCGTGAAATAGTACTGGATCGCTTTAGGGTTGCGGGCAGTGAAAAACTGGTCGAACTTCCTCAACAACCGTAACTCGTCAAGCTGACCTAGGACGCGGCCTAGTTCTACAGGGTCAATTTCGCGAAACGGATAGGACCGATGAACGACCTCGCCGATCTCCTCAGCCGTCATCCGGCCTTTCTGGAGCAAGAGACCGATTATCTGGTGGGCGAGGACGTCGTAGGCCTTCTCGTGGATGATCGGCCGTTCGAGCCTTCCTTCTCTGGCCCGCTGGATCAGAACCGCGGATTCTAGTATGTCGTCAGTGTTAATTGTCAGGATTACTCCGCGGGAGGTTCCGCCTAGAGTGTGTCCGCTACGCCCGACTCGCTGGACGAGTCGCGTCGTCTCTCTCGGCGAGGTGTATTGGATGATGAAGTCAACGCTACCGATGTCGATTCCTAGTTCGAGAGAGCTGGTGCAGATGAGCGCTTTCAGTTTGCCTTCCTGGAATTCTTTCTCTGCTTCCTCCCGCAACTCTCTTGACAATGACCCATGGTGTACTCGGACCGCGATCCCGGCCCCGATGGCCTGAATCTGGGCGGCTAACGCCTCGGCATGTTCCCGCGTGTTGGTGAACACTAGAGTTGATTTGTGGGATTGAATTATTCCGAGTATCATTCGAGCCCGAGAAACAGTTGAAGCTGGTAGTCCGAGATTGACAGATTCTTTTTGGTCACCTGAGCTGGGATGAACGGAGCGGACGCCGATCTGGAGGCCTCTCGTCTCATCGGAACGTAATACCGCAACACTTCGTCCTGATCCAACCAAGAATTGGCCTATGCGCTCTGGCTCGCCTATGGTAGCTGAGAGGCCGATTCGCTGAAACTCAACACCGGTAAGTTCCCGGAGTCGTTCCAGGGCAAAGGACAGCTGGACGCCTCTCTCGTCCGTCGCTAGCTCATGGACTTCGTCCACTACCACCCACCGGACGGAGCGGAGATGTTCTTTCATCCTCTTCCCGATCAGAATAGCTTGCAGAGTCTCGGGGGTTGTGATCATGACGTCCGGCGGGTTTTTTGCTTGTCGAGACCTCGCGCTGATCGGCGTGTCTCCGTGTCGGACCTGGATTCTGATGTCAAGATCCTTTCCCATCTCCTCAAGTCGGCGGAGGAGGTCTCTGTTGAGCGCCCGGAGCGGGGTCACGTAGAGGACTGAGATTCCCCGAGGCTTTCCCTCGGCTCTTGCCTCGATAAGCTTGTCCAAAACAGGGAGGATGGCGGCGAGAGTCTTGCCGGTTCCGGTGGGAGCGATTAGTAGAACGTTTTCGCCGCTTAGAATTGCGGGTATCGCGAGTTCTTGTATGGGGCTGGCTTCGAGGAAGCCCTCTTTCTCTAGCCTCTCTAGGACTGGGGGTTTGAGGGTTGAGAATGCCGAGCTACGCATCTATTCTACTAATCGTCCTAGGACGATTTATTCTTCTTCCTCTGCAGCTTTCTTCTTTCCTTCCCCTGGCCGCTCGGCTGCGATGTAGAGGAAGATCAGGATGAGCGCAACGAAGCTGAAGATGTAGAGTAGGAGCTGGAGGAGCGCGAACTCCTGGTCCGATGGAAGACTGTACGACATATCGGCTCACCCGGTTCGTTCTCGACAACCGTCGGAAACGGCTACTAAAACCTTGACATTACTCACGTGGAATGATAGAGGTAAGTTTCGAGGTTATCTCCGGGTAGCGAGAGTCAGTCAACTCCGCCACACTGTACTTGCCCATGGCCTCGGAGAGTTGCTGAGCGATGATATGATAGCATAACTGTTTCTTGTGCTCCATCACACGGAAATAATAATCGTCGCAGGTGCAAAACAGGCTGTCGGGGAGTATTTGATAATCCCGACCGCGACCAGTCACCACCCACACCGTTCGGCCGCTAGGCGAGAACTGATACTTCCGAACCTTTTCTCCTTCGACGAGGCCGAGAGCTTGGGGGAACCTTTTCTGGAATACAGTTGTTAGCATCTGCTTCTGGTCATCAGAGAAGATCTTCGTCTGACCTATCTCCTGACAAGCGCCCTTTAGGATTCTGTCTTCGTTGATGGTCGGTGGCGAACTAGTTCCCTACTAGTAGGGTTGTGTTGCGCTAAGAATACCTTTTCATTGGAGATGGTCGATTTTGAATCTGCGGGCACACCAGTGGCTGACGATGTTATTGTTAAACCAGTAGCAGACCAGCCAGCACTTCTCCTAGAACGCAAGGGAGAGCGGGTCCTCGTTATCGCTGATCTTCATCTCGGCTGGGAGGTGACCTTGGCCCACCAGGGAATACATGTGCCCTCACAGGTCCCGCGACTCTTGGACAAACTACGAAAGATATTGGCTGAAACCAATCCGAAGCTACTGGTTCTACTGGGCGACGTGAAGCATGCTGTTTCGAAAGTTGAGCTGGAAGAATGGAAGTACGTTCCGGAATTCTTCGACAGCCTCGTCGAGATCATACCCGATGTCGAGGTGGTGCCCGGAAACCACGATGGTAATCTGGAGCCGTTGACGCCCCCCTCTGTCAAGATTAACAAATCGAATGGAATGGTTCTCTGGGATTCTGTTGGATTGTTTCACGGCCACGCCTGGCCGGCACCACCACTTCTCGGCTGCAAATTCCTAGTAATGGGTCATCTGCATCCTGTTGTGGTGTTCAAGGACCCGTTAGGGTTCCGAATCACCCGTCAGGCATGGGTGAGGGCGAAGAGCGATGGGAACAAGCTTGCGGAAGGAGTCTTGAGACGTGAAGATGCCAAGTTCGAGGGAAACGCCACCGAAGAGGTGAAGAAAAAATTCGGAGTCTCAGTTGCAGACGCTGACGTCATCATTATGCCGTCATTCAACGATTACCTGGGAGGTCAGCCTATCAACAAGAACTACCAGGAGGGATGGACGCAACTTTACAAGGAGTACATGGGACCTGTGTTGCGTTCTGGTGCTGTGGATTTCGAAAACGGGGAAGCCTATCTTTTTGATGGAACGTTTCTAGGTAAGGTTGAGGACTTGCGACGTCTCGCTCGGTGAAAATATGGGCTAGTTCTGTTCGCGAGGCTGGAGCCTGGCAAGGATCTTGCTCGTGTCGCCACCGTTGAGTTTGGCGATTTCTCTAAGAAGGTCGTAGTAAGATCTGACATGTCGCTTGCCATCGCGACCATGGTAGAGGCTTAGGTTTGCGTACATTGTCGGGACTATTTCGTGGTTGTACATTGGATATTGTGTGTCGCCGAGGCCTAGTTCGCCTAGCTGTTGGCTGATGGCTCCTTCGCGAAGCTCGAGGACTTTCCTGCCCTTACGTTGGCGGTTTCTATTCTTGAGTCGTGTTCCTTCGATGCGGCAGTCGTCGCTGCAGTATTTCTCTGAGAACCAACCTAGGAATTTGCGTTTGCAGACGACGCATGTCTTGAGGACTTTCTTGTCGACGGCCATGTTATTGTAACCGTGTGTCTTTGGTCCCGTATCCCTTCGTTTGTTGAATATATGGTAGAGAGGTCCCAGTATAAAACAGGCATGCCTCCCACGAGCCATGACCAGCACGGACGAACGATTGACCCTGCCTTGTACATAGCAAAAATCACAACCGCAGCGCTAACATCGAATAGCTGTTTTCGTTAGAAACAAAAGAGTGGGCCAGGAGGATTGGAAAGGGTAAGAGCTAAAGCAACATCGCACTTTGGAGGCGGCGAGGGGCTGTCGGATAGCCAGGTCTAGAGGACCAAGATACCCTCGATGCGTCCGGACAATCCGCGTGGCTTGGGAGCGATCTATCGCGCCAGGAACCCACGAAATCGCAGGTTCAAATCCTGCCAGCCCCACCATAACAACTCCGTCATACAGAGCACACGGAAAAGCGAACTTGAAGGAAACGGGCTCGACGGAGCCAGCTCTACCTGAGTCCAGCAGGATCTGAAGGGAAAAGAAAAACGGGGAGTTTGACAATGGAAGACTTGCGCGTTTCTAAGCTGTTTGGAATGCAACGGTAACCTGAGGGAGTGGAGAACCGTTGGACTGGGTTGTCAAAGTATCGTCGGTGTAGATTATCGCAGCTAACCCGTTGACCGGGTCGATCGCGTCCTGGAAGAGGTCGAGTAGGTTCCGTGTTCCTGAGGAACAACCGGTTCCGTTTGTGCAAACGACTCCCACATGGTTTGGATGAACGGTGACCGTGCTCTGTGTGAAGTGGGAACCGCTGTCGATGCTCTGTGCCATGTATACGTTCCAGACGGCTGTTGTATCATCTTTGCTCGAAGCATTCGTCCCGTAGTAGACATAGTCAACTGTGCTGCCTCGTGCTGCGATCCATGGGAAGACCGCTGTGGTTGCGGGTGAAGCATTCACAGCTAACGGACTGGTCCATGTTTGACCCTGGTCCGTTGATTTCGAGATGAATACTTGGTGCGCGTTTGACCAGCCGGCGTATAGGGTGCCGCTAAGCGGGTCCACGGCCAGAGCGGGAAAGACGTTGTTCAAAGCCACGTTAACGGTTCCTGAAAAGACCAGGTGCGGAGTCCAGGTCTTGCCCATGTCGGAGCTGGCGGTCACGTAGATGTTGTTGAAGTTGGCAGTCTTCGCCTTCTGCAACCCTCCAGCGCCACCCGCCCAGATCGTGTAGACGTTATGGGTGAACGAGTCTGCGACCAGCTTTCCCTGGTCGTTGTCGAAGGTCGAATTGCTTGTGACGCCGCCTTGGCCAGTTATCGGGTCTGTTACGTGTTGGAAGGTGAAGCCGTCGTCGTCAGATCTTTGCACATGGATCGTGGTGCTTGAGCCCGAGTCGTGATAGGAAATGTAAACATGCGGTCCGTCTGATGTTACCCATTGACGGTCGGATTGTGTTGTGTCGATTATCTGGCCGGTGCAGTGTGAGAAGTTGTTTGACGTGTCAGCATTCGGGCAGGTGATTGCGGAAACGCCGAGCTGGGTGATACGGGTTTGAGGGTTGAAGAAGAAGATGAGAGTGGAGGCATGAAGCGCGCCGGTTGAGCCGATGTCCACGTCCGCATCGCCTCCGCCACCAACGTTGTTGGCGAGGTTGGCGTCTATCGCTCCCTGGAACACTGGGACCTGTCCGAATCCTCCCTTCCATGTATTAGTGAAGAATTGAGTCCAAGATAGTGCCACGTAGACTATGGTGCCGTCTGGTCCGATGGAGAGTTCGGGTTCGCTGTTACCATCAGGCCGTAACAATGGAATGTTTGTGAAACTCAAACTCGTACTTTTTGCGCCGTGAGTTGCGACTGGTATGGCGAGTGTCAAGATCAATGCTATGGTGATTATTGTGATTGCTCGTTTCATACTATTTTCCTCGTTGCTTTCGAGTACCGTTTCCTTATAGGTTTTCCCGGAAGAATTCCCATGAGAATATCGACTTCGACATGTCGCGCCAGAGACAGCTCAGGATAGACGAGTATGTCTTTCCAGAACAAACAGAAGTGTCCACGCTTGGTTTGCTTAGCATAGGGGGGACAGAAGGACAACTCTAGAAAGGGCTGAGAGGAGACAGGTGAAATGGAGAGTCTCCTCTGTCGCCAGTCGGCGAGAACGCTGGATAAGCCGAAAAAAGAATGGAGAGGGCTGGCCTAGATTGTGCTTGTCTAGAATGAAGCTGTGGCTGTGACGACGTCTTGCTGGTGTACGGTTGTGGGTACGAACTGGAAGCCGTACCACCAGACGACGGTTTGCTGGTTGTTGGTGTCGGTCCAGATGGCGTGGAAGTTGTTGTTGGAATCAACTGCTAGATCGGTATAGTCGCCGATGAAGCCGCCTCCGAAGTGGTAGCGGGTGTTGATCGGATGGCTAGTTACTGTTTGGGTCACCGCCGTTGTCAAGTCTGTGACGACGTAGTCGAGGCGGGCGTTATTGATGTAATTGTCGAGTTGTAGACAGTTGATTCGTCCTACTGCTGTTGGGCTGGCAGGCTGGGCGCATCTTTGCCATGGGGACACGACGTCTGCAGCGTAGGCTGAGATGTACACGTTACCCTTGGATGATACGGCTACGGCTGGGAAGAAGGTGTCCACTGGTTGTGAGGCAGGGGCGTTGAGTGTGCCTCCGCTGGGTTGTGTAACTGGATACCCAATCGGTGTGCGCGTGGAACTGGCGAAAGCTAGTTGTGGTGTCGTCCAAGTGACTCCGCCGTTAGCGGATTTGCTCCAGTAGACTGCAGCGTGGCAGCCGGCGGTTGGGCCAGAGAAGCAGGTCGAGTCGACTCCATATGCGCTCGCGGTGTTGAGGGCTTCTGTTGACCAGGCAGTGTACACGTCACCGTTAGGAGCAACGTCGCCAGCTGGAAAGCTGTTGACTCTGAAGACAGTGTTAGTTGGTGATGAGATGTCGACTAGCGGCGCTGCGGCTACTGGTTTGGACCAGGTGACTCCACCATCAATGGATTTGACCACCCACGTGCTGTCGAAGGGGCCAAATTTGGTGTTCCCGTCCCAGAGGACGTAAACCGTGCCGTCGGGTCCCACCATGACATGGGAGCCTTGGCTGTAGAGGACGTTTGGCGAAATCAGTTGTGGACTGCTGAAGGTCTGACCGCCATCAGTGGAGTAGGCGAAGATGATGGGAGACTGGACGTAGGCACCGGTGCCGGCTTTGAAGATGAAACGTGTCCAAGAGACGTAGATGCGTCCCTGAAACGGACTAGAGGCGTGCGTGTCGATAGCGGTCCAGGGCTTGTCATTCAAAGTAGAGGGAGAGGTAGTCTGGCCGATAAAGACTGGTGGTCCCCAGTGAAGGTTGCCGCTACTGTCGAAGGTTCCTTTGTTCACCGCTACGGTGTTGGGGGGTGTGACCCGGTCGAATCCTAGACCAGTGAAGTAGACGTTGCCGTTATTGTCGAAGACGAGGTTGGAGTCTCCTCCCGCATCATACTGACCCCCGACTAAATGCTCTACACCAGGAATGAGGGTTCCAATGTGTTGTGGATCGGTTGCGACGCAACACCATGTTTGGCCGCCGTCGTTGGAGTAGTAGGTTCCGGAGTAGCCGTCGCCGAGAGCGCTGCAAGGCGTACTTCCGACGGTGCAGCTCCAGGTTCTGGTTACGTAATCGTTTGATGCAGCAACGAGTCGGTTGGCGTTGTTAGGATCAACGACGATGACCGGTTCGTTCTGGGATGCGGCCGCGGTATCCTGGTTGACGGTCATGTCTGGGGCTTGGACGGCTGAGCCATCGAGGTTGCTGGAGAGGACGAATGATGGCATGATGGGAGTGTTAGGTGTCGGGTTAGTGGCGAGATCGCTGGTATCTGCTTCTTGAAGCAGGAAGTTTGTGAGACCGATCTGGAGGCCTTGGCTCTGAGCGGCTTGAACTGATGCCGCTTTTCCTGCTAGCGTGTTAGTCTCATAGGTTGTCTGGGATGCGGCTGTCGATCTAGAGCCGATGGAAACCATAGCTAGTGAGAGGGCTAGAAGAATAGCTACAGAGATATGCTTCAACAAGTGTTTTCCTCGGGAAATACCAGTATTGCCTTATTATGCTTCTAGAGAAGACTGAAAGAAATCTCAGCTCCGACTCCTAAGATCCGTTTCCCCTAAGCCGGTGCCTTTCGCGCTGCTTCGCTCGACCTCTCGCCGATTACGTCTAGAAAAAATAGAACCACCTATCGCTCTCTACAACCGACTTCTCAGGACTTGCTTTCAACAGAAGAGGTTTCAACTTTCTTGCTGGGTACCGGTATGAGAAGAATTAGGAAGACACTTCCTCCAACAATTCCAGTGAAGTACAGGTAGATGCATGGTTCAGCTAATACTTGCCAGTCGATACCAGGTCCACTAGCAACGCCGCTAGGGCCGCAACCGTAAGGAGTCTCATACGTAACATCGCCATAGGTCACGGCGGTGAGAACTGCTACGGCGAGAAGAACCAAAACAATGGTTTCCCGACTGCTGAACATCGCTCCGAGGCGCATTTGCAGCCAGACTCTCAGCAATCCTTTTATCGGTTTACTCCTAGACCGGTAATATCTTGAAGATTCTACAGGTTTCCGCAGGTGGCGTTTCCGCCCTCCTTCTAGTTGTCATGATGGTAAGCTCTGCAGGTGCAGTGCCTCTTCTCAACGTAGGTAGCAATGCGAATTATCAATTGAACGCATCCATCCAGTCAACTCAGAGCTGTAGCGCTACACCTACAACCACTACTCAGGTCAACTACACTCAGCTTGCGTGCGGCCCCTATCAACCGAGGAACCTCGTCAGCATATACGATAACGGAACCTGCGTTTCGATAAACACCTGCTACTACAGTTCCTACTATTACTACTACCAGATACCACTCGGGACAACAGTCATGTGGTTCAATTACGGCACCGTATCGCACACGGTGACGTCTTCCCCGACAAACAGCCCTAGCCTTCAACCCCTCAACTCTGGGCCACTAGCCCACTACGGTTCCTACTCAGTAACATTCACCGTTGCGGGTAACTACAGCTACTATGATGCGCTTCACCCTTTGCTGCGCGGAAACCTGATTGTATCTAGTATTCTTCCGCCTCCTACACCTATTTCGTCCTCTTTCATGCCAACGATCAGTCTCGCCGGTTCCCTCAACTGGACCGCGATCGGACTTGACAATAGCGTAGCCGTACTCAACGTCAGCCACCAAGTGAGCATAGTTGCATCTGCTGGCCCGTTCAGCTTCACACCTGCAACCGAGACAGGCAGTTTCTCCCAGTCAATAGATCTGTCAACCCGCGTCGAATCCGCTGGAACAGCCACATCAGCGATCCTCGGACTACTCGAGAAAATGCTCTCCTCTTATCCAGGATACTACGGCTACTATGGTTATCCATCGTCCCTAGGCCAACTGCTATCCTCTCAGAAAGAGAGGTACGCTTTCTGGTGGGTGAACGGTCCCTTATCGAACGGTCAACCGGTTGAGATCCTAACAGGATATGCGAGCGTTACCGGAAGCGAAATCGTCAACTTAGGACCAGGCAACAATCGCAATGCCTGGATTGTCGAGTCGACACTTTCACAGTCCCTGTCGACTACAAGTCCTCCCGTAATCACTGCCGGTGGATCGAGTGACTCCAGCTTCAAGCTCGACTTACGATTCGACTATGACCAAGCAAGCGACCTTCTTCTCAGGTCGAGCGCTGTAGTCTTAGTCACGTCCGCCCAGAGCCAAGGATACAATCCGGGCGAGTATCTATGTGGACCTTCAGGCTGCTTCCCAGTCTCTGACCACGTAACAGTGAACCATCATATGACCGCAACAATCCCGGTCACACTGCAGCTCAAGTCGACAAACCTGGACATGTCCAAGAGAGCGCCTCAAGGATCAACTGGAAACGGACAGACATCTCCAGCCACAACATTACCTCCAGCAATGTCTCTCTGGGTCTATGCTGGCATCGGAATACTAGGAGCGGGCGCAGTGACTCTGACATGGTTGGTTCGAAGACATACTAGAATGAGAGCGCCGGTCGCGCAGCCTGGACCGCGCCCAGGGGCGAGCCCTACTCTCGCAGCCCCATAGCGCATTTCCGCCGACATTTCTGACCTGCGCAAACAGAATAAATCGTTAGATTCGACAAACGTACCATTTTGTGTTCCCTCAGGGGGCTGCGGTGAACGTGAATAGGTCACCGTATCTCGTGATCAGAGTTATCGTATAACTGTAGCCCGGCGTGAACGTGAAGGCTGAGCCATACAGGACACACCTAGGGCAACTCGCGCCTATCCGGACTAATGCGATTCCGAGCTGGTTCGGGTTGATAACAGGGCCGTTCCAGCCTGAGAGCACGTACTTGTCGCCGCTAGAGTCCGTGACGCTGTACCATACTAGAGTGGAGGTCACGCTGCCCGTGTTGCGAACGTAGAGAGTCACATTGTTGGCTGAGGAGAAGTAAGAGAGTTCTAGATTGAGTTGTTCGAAGCCGACGAAGTGGTTTACCGACACTGAAATGTCCAGCGTGTGGCTAAGAGACCCACTGATTCCACTGACTGAAATCGTGTAGTAGCCAACTGTCGCGTTGAACGTGTTGACCGTCACGATGGTCGCGTTGTTGCCTCCCGCCGGTAGGAACAGGGAGGTCCGGTTCAAGGACACGGTAGGACTGTTGACGCTTGAAGGATAGATGGACGCGGTTAGAGCCACGGTTCCGGAGTAGCTCAGGATGCTTGAGACCGTCAAGGTCGCGTTCACAGAACCGCCCTGGGTTACTGTCATCGAGGTTGCATTGGAATAGAAGTAGAAGTCGGGCGTCGGAGGCGGAGGAGGGGGAGTGACTTGTGCGGTGACTGTTATCGAATGCGATAGCATACCTGTCTTTCCCTGCACGATGATGTTGTAGCTTCCTAGAGTAGTGGAAGTTGTTGCTGAGACTGTCACCGAGAATGATGCAGCACCACCGGAGGTCAGAGACACCGACGACTGGCCGGAAGCTACGACTGGAGGAACGTTAGCGCTTGTTGTGAGTGTCGCGGTGACGCTCACTGACCCGCTGAAATGATTGATACTGTTGATCGTTACGGAGATAGTTCCCATCTGACCTCGTGGGACTGTGGTCGGAGAATCTGAGGTCATGGAGAAATCGCTTTTTGGGCCGAGCCCAAACATGGAACCGAGTACGGAACCGCTCAATGGGGTTAGTCCAAAGCCGACGACTAGCAACCCTGTTCCGGCCAAGCCTACGACAAGCACTGATAGTAATCGGATGTGTCTTCGGAGGCCCAAGGATGGCATGGTTGTCAGATTTGGTTTCTATAGGAAATGTGTTACCGGGCTGCAGGGAGAGGAGAACATTCAGGACCGTACGTGGGTTGCTGATTCTTCTTCATGGAGTTCGTGATATGATTCGACAGCTTCTCTCGCGACAAAGGCGAGAATGACTCCAGTCGCGAGATAATCCGCCCACCACAATCCCAGGAAATATTCCGCGAGGAGCCCGCCAACGAGCGCTATGGCCATGAAGATGCATGTGATGGACTCTATGGCGTCCATAGAGAGGGAGAGAGACCGGGTCTCACGGCCTATCCGTTTCTTCTGGACGTAGAGATAGGGCATCACCATCAGGGCTCCAACGGCAATGGCGATTCCGAGCGGCGATCCTTCCGGCCTCACCCCTGTAATGTAGGAAAAGGCTGAGCCAAGTCCGATTACGGGAATGATAGCGAAGAGGAGAAGACTCGTGAACTGTTCTGTCTTCTTGTTTTCCTTTCCAAGGCCACTGCTTCTCGAAAAGTCCCGGCGCAGACCACCCAAGACCGCGAGGCCGGAAATCAATTCTATCAGACTATCGCCGCCAAAAGCGAGCAGCGCGAAACTGCCAGAGATCAGTCCGACTCCGATCGACCCCAAGACCTCAATTGTCATCCAGGCGGAACTGAAGTATTCGATTCGGATCCCATTTCTGATCCTCCCATGCCTCCACGATTGATGGGTAGTGCTGCAGCAGCATGAAGCACAGTTGGAACAATCCGTGACTGTCTGGCAGTTTTCACAGGACGTTTCGGAGCAACCACAGGTTTGGCATGCCGAAGACGAAAACGCTCCAAAAGCCATTAGGGAAGACTTGCATCTTACCCGCTGGTCTCCGCTTATTTCCTTACCGCTAGTAGCCAGGGTCCAAGATTGGTAACCATAAAAGATGCAAACCTGTCCGACAGCCAGGAGATCGAGAGGCTCATCGCGGAGTACCACTCTTCTGAAGGCCTGACACCGATCAAGTAGAAGATAGCGTGGGCTGTCGATCAGTACTTTCGAGGCGTATCCCCAGGCCTGCTCCTGGTGGCCCGGGACGAGGAAACGATAGTCGGTGTGGCGCTGGCGGCATACACACCTTCCGCCAAACTTGGACGCGTCATGACTGTCAACGATTTCTTCCTAAGACCGGACCACCGACGAAAGGAGTAGGCAGAGAGCCGGCGAAACGCCTGGTTGAAGAGTGGAGACATGAGTGTGGACGAGATCGGGCTCGAAGCGCTCTCAGGCCACGAGATTGCAACTGACTTCTGGAAGTCAATGGGTTTCAAATCCGCAGAACGCTTTCTTTTCAGAAAGAGGCTGGAATAGCTCTTCTAGTTTTTCGCGGGTTCTTGGGGATGCCCCGCGGGTTTGCTGGTCTTGTTAGCCATTACAGATATCAGGGTTCCGAGGAGTACGACTACCAGGTAGGCTGTCAGGGCCGGAAAGAAAAAGTATGAAAACGAAGCGAAGTAAAGAGCGAGGCCTCCCAAGATC
>VBBR01000116.1:2057-17194 GCA_005881615.1 Candidatus Bathyarchaeota archaeon | reverse complement strand
CATCTGGGACAAGTAATGGGCGAAGAGTGAGCTTGCGAGGGAGTCTCCTGAGCCGGTGAAAATCATACTCGAAGGGTCAGGATTGCGAAAACGGTCATACTTTCCGAGTGCGCGAACGAATGCTGGAAGGTCTTCGACTTGGTTGTGGATTTCTTGCTCCATCGCATCGAGCGAGGATGTCTTATCCGGGGTTCTCTGCTGGTTCTTGCCTATAGATGCCACCTGAATAGGTCCATTTCTTCCCGCATTGCTTGCATTGGAGGTTGAATCCGGTCCGCCAACCGTCCGGGCTTCGTATCTCGCCGGTTATGGCGAGTTCTCCATGGCACGAACAGCGTGGGACAGTCCTTGACAAGACGCTTTCGATGGCTCGTTGGCGGAATAAATGCAATTGGTGGTCTGACCCGTTGCTTTCGGAATTCGAGGAGAATTTCGCGGCGCGGCTTCAGTTATTCTTATATGCTTTGCCCCGTGATACGTAGACTATAGGTATTTTCGAATGGTCCGTCTGGATATTCGAAAACTGAGAGCGTGAAGAAAAAACGTCGTATAAGGTCATGGAATAACCATCCAGGAGCTTCTCCGTGCGGTCGTCATACCTGACTGGTTCAAGGTAAAGTACGAGCCCGTTCCGAGACAGAATCCTATCATTGAACGGAGGACGGGAGAGGAAGAGGCTGTAGTGCACTCGTTCTCAAACAGGCTCAGATACTAGCTTCACTCAGCCAAACTCATCTTTTTTCATTCGATCAAGAGCGGTAGCGGTCCCAAGAACATCACCGAGGGTCTAAGATGCATGCAGGCTCTGAGAAACCGCGGGCCTGGGTGCTCTGACGCCGCTTGAGCTTAAGGTCAAAGTCGCCCCTCAAAGCGTTTTCTACGCCTTGCACACTCGTGACGGGACTTGCGCATCGGGTTGCGGGGTTTCCCAAACCGGCGTCGCCGAAATAGTTTTCGGGGTCGAAATTGTCGAATGGGACCTTTGTTCTGCTGTCTTTCTCGGACTGGTTTCCTCGAAAACTTCAACTCCCTGCCTTCGGCGACCCCGCGAGAAGCGGAGGAAATCAAAATACTCCTGGGAATCTCGAATGAGACGTTTGAAAGGCAGAACCGAGCTGCCCCGCCCATAAACTAGTTTCGAGAATTCAGGTTGGTGCTAGACCAGCTCATCCAATAGAGGTACAGACCAGCTTTGAGCTTTTTGGAAGGCGCAGCGATTATCAATATCTCCGTGGCTCAACATTATGACTCTCTTTCTTCTCGTCGGATAGGCAGAATATGAGCATGGACAATATTACGAAGCGGTTCTGCCCAAAGTGCCATTCTGAGAATATTATTCTCTGGATGGGAGGATACACCGGGGCGATGTACAGGTGTCCGGACTGCGGCTACACCGGACCAGTAGTCATCGAGACCAACGATCCGATTCCGTCCAGGGAATCCAAAGAGCGTGGGACCGAATAGCTCAAACTAGATTCCAATATTAGGCGGTACTCAAGGTCTCGTCTTTTCATGTGAGACACTCCTGAGCCAAAACCTGACTAAGGGTGCGGGTTCGCAATATATGCGAGGCGTCCACAAACGAGTATTAATGAAAATGTGCAAGCGCACACAACCGCGGTTAAGTGATTCGCGCACAATCCCTTTTGAGCACAGCGGAATTTTTGTTAAAACCACCTCACACCTGTAACAGTGTTACTGGCCCACTTTAATTTCACAGCGATAGCACTATGTTGAAGAAGTCTTGCGACTGACAACGAACAGTCCATCTAAAAGAAACAAATCGACATACATCCTGGTGCTGGCGCTAACCGTGGTTGTAGGATATTCCGCGTTTCTTACATACGGCCCCGGCAACGGCAAAGCTGCTACTCAGAGTCAAGGCGTGAACCAGTGCAACCCAGGATTTCCCTCGCCTGCTTTGGCCCCTGAACCGGGATTCCGATACTTTGCATACTACAACATCAGCAATGGAGCGATTGTCTCGGTCGAGACCAGACCATCATGCCAGGTGACGGGATTGCCTACAGTGCCGCCTCAGTTAGCAAACGAGGTCGGAGTGGTTGACGTTACTTCAAGCACACACCTGACCAAGATGATGCCCAACGGATATCTCAACGCGTTCTACATAAACTTCAGAACCTTGCAACTCACGATCAAACCAGGAGTGACATTCACCGACCCTTCTCACGGATTCTACAATGGGCAGCAGATCACGGACTCAACAGAAATTCCGATCCCAAACCAGTAGGAGGTGAAAACAAAAGAAATGAAGATTCTACTATGTGTCGGTGTTTTTGTACTCTTAACCGCCATCAGCCCCACCTTTCTCTCAGGCGCACGCGCAATAGTTCAAGGGCCAACCGCGACGGAATTCCAAGTGACTATCAACCCAACCAGCACTGTAACCGGCCAAGTCTACTCCAGTCCTCAAAATCCATGTTGCGGAGCCTTCTGGAGCGTCACGGCCTGGATTGGTCGCAACGGTGGACAATCATCGCAACCATTCGACTACTTCTTCACACTCCAAGACGACCAATCAGGCACATTCGTAACCGCCGCGCAATGCGGAAACAGCAAGAACTATGACAGCGGTATCGGTGGCTACCCTTCACTGGTGAACGCGTGTAGCATGAGCGAGATCGTCGGTGGAACGATGGACCTCGCATACAGCATAACCAACAACGACCCGACATACACACGTGTCTACAACGTAAAGGCCATTTCAAGCCACACCTAACGTGGTACCAAGCGATCAAGCACTAACTTCCCCATTTCTTCATCGTTCATTAATTATGAACGATGTCCCTGTAATTCTTGAAGACAGATGGGATTCTGGATGAGATAGACTAGTATCAAAACCCGGGCACCGGCCTGATCCTCCTATGATAGCGTCGCGGTGTAGATTAGGCGGTCTTCCTCGTCTGTGCCTTTTGAAGGTCTCGCCGTCTATCTGACTGGTTGAGTTCTCCAGCGGGGGGGCGCAAGAGTTGACGCCATGCGCAATATAGTTGAATGCTAGCCCTTTTCAGTTTCAAATTGCTTATCCAAAGGATTCGCTTGCTAATCCTTGGACCCACGCAGCTCACTAATCAAAGGTTAATCATAAGTGCGTGATCGCTTTTGAGGGACTCTTTTACTTTGATGTTCGCCAGATCAAAGGATGGCTGGAGATATGCTTCAATGAAAGAGGAAAGTTTCGGCCCTAGATCATGTGCAAGCGTAATTGTCGTGGAACCATTCTGTCTTTTTTCGCTGTACCGAACTAGGTTGGAATATCCGAAGTACTCGCGGATGAATCGTAATACGGAGTCAGCATTGACTTTTCCATATTTCGCTGACATCATTGCGATAGGCAAGCCCTTTCCAGCCTTCAGGCCCGCCTTTTGCAACTCGTCCTCCGGGACCATCTGCAAGAAGTCTTGAACTGTATCTCTTCCCACTCTTATTGTGCCGAATGGTTGACTGAACCTCTCCAACTCGACATAGTCGGATAGAATCTTGCTCACGAGCGCGTTGGTGCTTATCTTCTGTAGGGTTGCCTCTTCCTCTAGTCCGTCCAAGATACTCTTACTGAGCCTGAAGGATCGAGAAATGGCTCTCTCGACTCTTACCTTCGCGAGCATCGCATCGAACTACGACTCCTTGCACTTCACTTTTAATCCGTCTCTCCACTTTCTACTCAAAAGAGTATGGAGAAACATAACCTTGAACTTCCAAAAACCAAAATTGGCAACACTCCAGAAAATATTGGTTAGTCGATCTTCTCCCGCAGCTGCTTGATATCACCCCACCAAAAAAATACCCTTTTGCCTAAGAAAAGATTGTCTTTCGAGTTTCCCTGATTCTTCGGGAGGCATCCAAAAGGAACGGACCATTGGCGACATCGGCTGTCCGAGTGTGCGATCGTGACTAGCCCACTCCAGGCCTGTGTTCTGGTGAGGCTATGCTTACTCATCGGGTTGCGACGAGTTGCATTGTAACACCCTGCAAACATTCGGCTTATCTGTGGAAAGAACGAAGCGGTTATTATGCTGCCTCAACGAGTCGAATCACGTAGACGCCTGGATGACTCGTTGCAGCTCAACGGAAGTACTGGCAATTTTTATTGCGGCTCATTGACGAAGCGACGTGATACTATTCATGTAATTCAAGATATTCTGTCGCTTGGCAAGGAGGGTGTCTCGAGAACGCAAGTCATCCAGAAGGCCAATCTGAGCTTTTCCCTGGCCATGCGCTACATTCCATTTCTGCTCTCCAAGGGCCATTTGGAACAAGGGATCGATGGTAGAGGCATTCGGAAATATCTGTTGACGACCAAAGGGCAACGGTTGCTAGGGTGCATTGCGGAGATTCAAAAAGAGTTGGACGAGCCAATTACCGCTCGTCGAATAATACAGATTCCTCCCTCTAGGCAGGGACTGAAACTAGTAGGTTTACACATCACTACTTGACACTCATAACATCCAGAAGGCAAACTGTAGACAATGGGGCAGCCGATCCAAATTGCCAGCGCGGTCAAACAAGGGATATCGACAGGTCCATCGGACCCAAGGAGAACTCCGTCGTTTGTCCCAAGTCGCCTTATGTAGTTCGTCACATTGTTGGCAAATCGTTGACCCTGTGTCGTGTCCACCCTGAATAAGAGGTGGCCTGGTAGAGGCGCCAGATTGATTCCCCGCAGCTATTTCGCCGTGAAATGCGCGCCCATGCGTCCGGGGGGCCTGCGGGTGCTCGTTTAGAAACTCGGCGAGGCTTTCTCCTCGTTGCAAGACGAGACTTCCGTCGTTGGTTGCCGACCCAATGGGGCAAGAGCCGGACCTTGCTCATGATTGCGGGTAAGACAGCCAGTGCTTGTACGCGAAACTCAGCTAGAAAAAGGGTTTGAACTTGCGTTTGATCCCACGCTCGAGGTTATGAATTGGAGGTTCGGACTCTCAAGTAGAGGTTCCGGATAGCGACCCTCGTGCCAATTCCCAGCCCAAAGATCTCGGACACAGGACGGATTGTGCAGGTTCAGTTCCCACCGAGCTTACTAAGTGAGAAGTATTTTCGGACCAAGTTCAAATTTATGGTGATGTGACACCAATAGTAACGGCGTCCCGACTCGAGACTGGGTAGTCCTTTCGGGACTCCAGTAATCCAATAATTACGAATCTCAGTTCTGCTGGCTTATGTCATGATAAGTCATCGAGTGATACTACGGATACTATGATTAGTAGTGTCTACTCACACTTAGTGGGGTCAGATTAGAGACAGTTTCTTGCCTGCTTTCCCAAACGCGTCGGCTGCTTGGTCGAGATCCTTCTTGGTATGAGCGCTCGTCACGATCGTTCGGATTCTTGCCTTGTCTTTGCCAACCATCGGATATACTATCGGAAGAACGAATATTCCAAGCTTGAACATCTCGTCCGCCAGTTTATGGGCCTTCCCGCTCTCACCAACCATGACTGGAGTGATGGGAGTCTCGCTCTGTCCCGTGCCGAAGCCCAGGTCCTTCAAGGCTTTCTTGAAGTATCGGGTATTGTCCCAGAGCTTCTTCACTAGCGATGGATTCTTCTTCACTAGTTGGATGGCAGCGATGCAAGCGCCAGGAATGGCCGGCGGCTGGGACCCGGACAGGAGATAGCTTCGGACTTTGTTCTGGAGATAGGTGCACAAATCTTTCGAGCCAACAATGTAGCCACCTACGCAGCCGAAGGCTTTGGAGAAGGTTCCCATGTCAACATCGACCTTTCCTTCAAGGTGGAAGTGGTTCGTGATTCCCCGTCCGTTCTCGCCCAAGACCCCATCACCATGAGCATCATCAACATACGTTATGGCCTGATACTTCTTCGCTAAGTCTACGATGTCTTTGAGAGGAGCGATGTCTCCATCCATGCTGAAAACTCCGTCGGTAATGATTAAGATCCTGCGGAAACGATCAGTATTCTGTAACTGTTTTTCTAGATCACTCATGTCTTTGTGCTTGTAGACTCGCCTCTCGGCCTTGGTCATTCGACAGCCGTCGATGATGCTTCCGTGGTTGAGCTCGTCACTGATGATTAGGTCTCTCTCATCTACAAGTGCAAGAATCGTGCCCGCGTTCGTTGCGTAACCCGATTGAAACGTGATCGCTGATTCAGCCCGTCGATAGTCGGCGAGAATCTTTTCGAGTTTCAGGTGAATATCCATCGTACCCGCGATAACTCGTACAGAGCCAGACCCGGCACCATACTTTCGTGTAGCCACAATCGCAGCCTGCTTCAGCTTCGGATGGTTGGCCAACCCGAGATAATTGTTGGAACATAGGACTAGGACATTCTTGCCGTCAACCTTAGCGTGTGGGGCTGATGGGCTCTGAAGAGTACGGATGCGCCAGAGCAGATCGTCGCGGTCTAGGCCGTCCAGCTCTTTACGCAGGCTATCAAGGAGAGGTTCTCTTTGTAGGTCGGATTGCTGGCTCAATTCGGATCAGAGTGATCCGTACCTGCGTAAAACACTTTAGAGGATAACTTCCATTTCTCCCGTGCATCTAGACTAACAATAATGTTTTACCCTCAGCCCAAACGCGGGGGAACAGTTCAGGGAATCCTTTGAAAGAACAAATGCACGCAGTTGTCAAGACTGTTCCGGGTCCCGGTGCCGTATATGAGCCGTGGGCCTTTGCTCCCAAGCCAGGTCTGAGAGACATTCAGGTCCAGGTCGAGGCCACCTCGATCTGTGGAACGGACATGCAGATCTATGATTGGCACGAACTGATGGCTAGGCGGGTCAAGCCTCCTCTAGTAATGGGTCACGAGTTTGCGGGAAAAGTGGTGGAAGCGGGGAAGGAGGTCTCTGACCTCAGAGAGGGCGATATTGTCTCTGGCGAGACTCACATTAACTGTGGAAGATGCTTCCAATGTCGCACCGGGAATGGACACATCTGCGAGAGAATGCTCTTGCGTGGGGTTGACACTGATGGGTGCTTCGCTGAGTATCATACCCTTCACGAGAGTAGTGCGTGGCTCAACGACAAGAGAATTCCAATCGAGACGGCCAGCGCTCAAGAACCGCTAGGCAACGCCGTCCATGCCGCGTCTGCAGCGGACATTCCTGCACACACGGTCGCAGTCTTCGGCTGTGGTCCGATAGGCGCATGTCTGATTGGGCTTTGCAAATCGTTCGGAGCCAGCAAGATCTTCGGAATCGACATCGTGGAATACAGACTGAACCTGGCGAAAAAAATGGGTGGAGACGTCCTCATCGACGGATCCAAAGAGAAAGTTGTCGATACCATCATGAAAATGACCGACGGACGCGGAGTTGATGTCTTCTTTGAAATGTCAGGTGCGCCGCCATCGTTCGAAGAGGGATTCAGGGCCCTTCGCCCTGGGGGAACTGCTGTCCTATTCGGGCTGCCCTCGAAGAACGTCGAGTTCGATGTGGCGAACTGGATCGTTTTCAAGGACGCAAACGTCCGAGGGGTCTTCGGGCGTCGATTGTGGGGCACGTGGTACAAGACAGCGGAAGTGTTGAAGGCGGGAGAGGTGGACCTCTCGAAGGTGATTACTCACAGGTTTGCGCTCGAAGAGTTCGCCAAAGCATTCGCTCTGATGAAGTCGGGCCATTGTGGAAAAATCGTCATGTACCCGAACCGGAAACCGCCGAGCTAAAGATGATTGGTTCGCGCCAATACGGAGTGCTTCAGGGTCTGTGCGGAGGCGATAATCTCATAATCTCTCACCCCGCGCTTGAGTGAACATGACGGAATCTAAGAAGCAACCTGTCTACTACGCGGTATTCGTCTCACTCAAGTACAAGAGCTTCGAAGAGGCCAAGGCAAAGGCACCCGATCAGATTGCTGCCCATCTGGCACGCTCGAGAGAGCTTCATCAACAAGGTTCTCTTCTAATGTCAGGAGCTTTCCTAGACAAGACCGGAGAACCACTAACCACTATGGCTGTTCTCAGCTCGCGTAGTGCAGCGGAAGAATACATACACGGTGATCCATTTTTCAAGAACGGGATGATTAGCAATTGGTACATTCGTGAATGGGCCAACATGTTTGCTTAGTCAGTCACGAGTAGTGTAGATCAATCGGACCCAAGCTTAGGTATTAGACGATCATCGGATCCTTTCCGGAACGAAGAAACATCTTCCGACCTCTTGTAGGCGCAAGGCTTTTCGCGAGTTGTATTCCCTCGTTTTGGTGAGGCCTGCTTCCTTGAGGGCGGAAGGGATCTTTAGGGCTAACGTTTCTTTGGCTCAGCTGTTTGAGCTTCTTTCTGCCGGCTCTTCACAATCTCGATAGCTATGCCTTTCAACACGATTGCTCTTTGACCTGTCTTCTTGATCGTGACATAACCGGTCTTCTCCCATGGCGAGCTTGATAGAGCAGCTTTCTCCTTAGTCTCGGGTGAATATCCGAGTGACATTGCTGCCTGCCAGACCTCCTTCAAATTCGGCTGTTTGACCGCTCGCGATACTGGGAGTCTACGTCCTTGACCTCGGGTCTTGGAACTGTCCAAGTGGGCCGGCCAGACTATTAAGAATCCAGGGCGCTTCAATCGCCCACCCTCTCGATTCTAATTCTTCTGGGACTTTTCTAGTAGGATTGCGTTGATAACGCCGTGTTGGCCTGGACGGGACGTGACTCGTGCCTGTCCCAGCTCTGTCTCGACGATCGCTCCCTTAGTGATGACGCCTCTTCGTTGATAGTCTACGTTCGCGGGGTTCCTGACGACTCGTAGGAGCTTAGACTTTGAACTCTTACCGGAGGTCTTGTCGGTGACAACAGCCCAGTCGGCTACCGCTATCCTGACCTTTGTTCCGCCGCCGTACATGCTCACCCGTCTCTGCTTAAGGGGCCCAAGCGTTGTCTCCGTCGGCTCAGAGCCAGCTTCGAAGGCTCTCTTTCCGCGCCACGCGCGTTTCGTTCCCCCAGTGGGTTTTCTCTTGTACTGACTACCATGAGTCTGCGGCATTGGATGACAAGAAACGTTGGTTCAAGGTTCGGCATATTAACCGTTCCCTGAAATGTGTCTCCCAGTCCGATTTTTCGCGATTTTTCTGTTCAGGGTAACCGACTCATCAACCCGTGAAATTTCATCCATATTCGTTGTCTCCAACTCAAATCATCGAACAATCACACGCACGCCTCGAATATAGGAACCGTGTCTATCTTATGCTTCTCTGAGCGGGTCAACTGTCCCATTCCTGGGGCGGGTTATGTGTTCACGATGGAGCTTGATCGTGATCAAGAACGTCCCGCGACAACGTGGCAGACCTCCTCATTCAGAAACAGCTTTGATGGAGAGTCTCATCCCTAGATGCCTATATGCTACAATCGTAACCTCTAGAAGTCAACAGAATTATGAGACAGCTAAACGCGTCTAGGATAATCATCCTAGCCATCCTCGGACTCTTACTAGTCCCAGCCTTCACCCCGACGATCCCCCCAACCCACAAACCTCCGGTCTTGGTCTCTTACAATCCCGCCCCGGCCAACAGCTTCCACGCCCCCCTCTCATCAGCAGCCCTCATCTCAGCCCTCATCTCAATTACAGGCGCGACGCCTAACCTACAGAGCATATCCGCAGTCTCTCAATCTTCGAACCCTTCTAGCCTTAAGACAATCCAGCAGAACGCCCTCCGGTTCATCAATGATAGCAGCTACTTCCCCCAGTCAGAGACAAGCATCGCCGTAGACCCGGCCAATCCAGACCATATCCTCGGCGCCTACAACGACGCCAAATACTTCTTCTGCCCGTACCTTCCACTCGACTGCGGAAGCAATGTCCCAACCTCAATAAGCGGCTTCACAACCTCAACAGACGGCGGCAACACTGTCGGCAAAAGCAGTGAAATCCCCAACCCTGACCTTACCTACGCATACCTCGTCGCCTACGGAGACCCATCTGTCGCCCCAACAGTCGACGGTAACTTCTTCTACGCATCACTAGCCATAAACCCTTTCAACAGAGCCTTCGGCAACGGAGTAATCATCTCAAAGTCAAACCCGGACCTGTTCAACCCAGCCATATCCTGCAACACCCCAGCCTCCAACCCAACCAGCAACCCATGTTGGAAGACCGTCTTCATCTATGGAAGCGCTAGCTTCCCAGTCAGCAGCCTCGAAGACAAAGATCGGATATCCGTCGACCACAACCTCTCCTCCCCCTACTACGGGTCCGTCTACATCGGCTGGGACCACTTCTACAACACCGGACAGAGCGCCAGCTACCTAGCCCGATGCGACAACAACCTCGCCACCTGCACAATGCTCTCCGGCGGAAACCAGCCAGCCCTCTCAGGAACCGACCAGTTCGCATCGTGGACAACACCCACCGTAGATAAGAACGGCAACATCCACGTCGCCTGGTGCAACTTCGGCACCTCCACAACCTTCGGCCCCCTCAACTGCAGAACAACCACTTCAACCCCCGGCGGCACAAACTTCACCACCCCCATCAACATACTCAGCTACATGGGCACCGGAACAGATCTCCCAACAGACACAGTCGTCCTCGGCTGGGCCACCGAACAGTACAGAACAGCCCCCGGACTAATCAGCATAACAGCAGACCCCAGCCCGAAGACCGACAACCTCTACTTCACTACCACCGTCTGCACAGCCGGACACTACTACGCCCCTACAAGACCAGCACCCCTACTAGCCCCAGACAACCCTGGAGACTGCGGACAATCAGCCATCCTCCTCTCTAAGTCCACGGACAACGGCCAAACCTGGTCAAATCCCACCACGCTCTCACACCCAGCGGTCAACGACCAACCCTACCTCACAGTCGACACCCAGACCGGAACACTCCACATAGTCTACTACACGACACAGTACGATCCCTTCAACCACCGAATAGACGTAGTCACATCAACATCCAACAACGCCGGCCGAACCTTCACCCAGCAACGGCTAACCAGCGTCTCCAACGAGCCCGACTCTGACCCCAACATGTACAACTACCTCCAAGGAGGTTTCGGCGGATCTTTCGTCCTCCCCCAGTACGGAGACTATTTCGAAGCAACAGCCACTGGGGGAAACCTCCGGGTCCTGTTCACTGCCAACTACGCTGTAGAGGCAGGCACCTTCCAGACAGACCCCTTCCTCATATCAATCAAACAGAACAGCTAGTAACAGATCGAAACCTCGAATCGAAGGGAGCGCCGAACCCCCATTCCTCCCTTCTATGGGCGATGACGAAATCTTGATCTTCAAAAACTTTCTCTCTACTACAATTATCATTACAGAGAAGTGCGGATGTTTTTCTTAAGAATGAGAGAGGAGACGCCAAACCCGTCAACAGACACATGGTCTGTCTCTTGGGCTCGCGTCTCTCATGAAGGGCGAAGGTCGTCGCATTCGAATCCTCTAAATCGTTTGCCTGGGACATAGGTTCCATCTGGAAGTAGTGTGCGACCAAGCCTTGACCCTCGAGGTTCCGAGGTACGCCTTGAGGGTATTATGGATGGATTCGTTGTCGGACTTCACTTTCAACAAGGCTGTCCGGGTCTGTATGGGCATGCTTGCAGAAGCGGTTGGAAAAGTGGAGGTTGGGCTTGCTAGTGGACTTGACATTGTTAAGCCAGGTCTCCACAGACTTGTACTGCTTCCGGCTACTCACACATACGTTACGACGCGGCGCGTTAATGCGTATATCATCGGCGACATGTTTATCCGTGAAACTTCCTGGAGTAACCGAATCTTTATTTGACCGCGGACGCTCCTGAGTTGTAAATTCGAGGCGCAACCCAGAGAATGCCCAATTATTGCTTGGAATGCGGCGGAAACCTAAGCTACGATTCCGCAATCAAGCAATACGCGTGCAAGAGTTGCGGTCTAACCTTCACCCAGCAAGATCTTCTACAGGGTCGAGAGAAGATGCTCCAGAGCCAGGAGACGGTTGACGAGGAGAAGAAACGTCGCCAGAAAGACTATCTCAAATGGTGGCTTAGCTCAGACAAGAAGACAAAGTAAACGATTCTTCCCAAGAGAACTTTTCGCGACTCTTAGGCTAACCACTACGGCTCCCTTGATCTCTTCCTGAGTCCATGTTGAATCGAAGCAGAGACTTTATTCCCAAAGTCAGATTATGACTCATCTGAACAAATCCTGACCCTCTCCAAGAGCGAAAACATCCTCGAAGACATACTCGAAAAATGGAGGCGTGGATCCACTGGGCCTCTGCCTCAGTTGACTCCTCTCCAGCTTCTCAACGCTCTGGTTCTGGTTGAAAGAGAGGGACCTGTGGGACGGAGAGCGCTGTCCGAAACCCTCCAGCTAAACGATGGGATAGTTCGCGGACTATTGGAAAGGCTGGCAGCAAGCAAAATGGCCCTGGTAACTGTGAAAGGTGTCCAGCTTTCCAAGATGGGAAAGGAGAGCCTCCGGAAGCTTCTTCGTCAGCTATCCATCAAGAAGATTATTTCCATAGACCGATCTGACTTGGTGTCTGCCAATTCTGTCATGGGAGTGCACGCCACAAAGTTGTACAGACCAGGAATGACTGGAATTGTTCAGAGGGATGAAGCGATTAAGGCTGGAGCTGAAGGCTCGATCACAGTTGCAGTTCTAGGCAGGAAGCTTTTGATTCCGCCTGACAACAAGAGTATCGCAGAACTCGCTCCAAAAGAAAACGCCAGGCTCAGGAGCAAGCTAGAACCCACTGACAAGGATCTCATCATAATCGGCTTTGGAAAGGACCCGGGACGCGCCCTTGCAGGTGCACTTGCAGCGGTCCTCTCGCTCCAGAAAGCCTAGGAGAACCTAGAACTGATAGAAAGGCGGAAGTTGTCGAGGAAGGCCACGGCCGAGGTCATCTCGATCGGTAACGAACTTCTCATCGGACATACGCTTGACACTAACTCCCACTGGATTGCAAAACACCTTACTAGGTTAGGGTGGACCCTTAGGAGAGTCACACAACTACGCGACTCGTTGGATTCAATCAAGTCAGGTGTGCGAGGATCTCTCAAGAGAAACCCGAGTGTCCTGATCACCATTGGCGGCTTGGGTCCGACCCATGACGACATGACGTTGGCTGGGATAGCGCGAGCGGTCGACAAACCAATGAGATTGAACAAGGAAGCGTTGGAACTTGTGAGAGATCATTACCGAAGACTCGAAAGCAAGCCTAAACTTACCAAGTATCGGACTAAGATGGCTACTCTTCCACAGGGTTCCGTTCCCCTGCCGAACCCAGTTGGCACAGCTCCCGGAGTAAAGATGCGACAGTCAAGCACAACTCTGTTCTCTCTACCGGGTGTGCCTTCCGAGATGAAGGCGATATTCCGCGCCAGCATCATTCCTTACCTAGAATCATTCCATACGACTCGCCCCGAGGAAGTAGAGATCAAGATTACCGGAATCATTGAGTCGGCGCTCGCACCAATTCTTGATCAGGCGCGCAAGATCTATCCCAGATTATACTTCAAGTCTCATCCCAGAGGGAGAGAAACAGGAATCAGGCCTTTGATCCTGCTCCACATCTACAATGTCGAACCTGGGGCAGAGAAAGAAATCTCTGAGGCGTCAGCTCGCATCATGCTTCAGTTGGCTGGAATCCGAGCCCGATCAAGTCTCGTCATCAGGAAATGATCTCCAATCTCGCCGCAAAGTCTAGCCGGTGCCTCCGAAAGCTTACTCTGTGGCGACTTGGACGAGGTCTTCTGGTTGTCTATTGTTAGTCTGAGACAGGTTCATGATTCCGCCCGTTAGGCTCTGGGCTCCGACTCCGTTCTTTGTCAACACCTCGGCTACGCGCAAAGATGTTCCTCCTGCCATGCAGACTAGGAGTGTCTTCGACTTGTCTTTCGGCAGAAGAGCGTTGATTCCTGCTGGAATCTTCTCGGTTGTTATGAGCGCCTGAACGTCTCGTGCGGTGGCTATCTTGACCTTGTCCTTGTCACAGCCTAACGCGTCCGCGACCAGCTTGATCCCTTCCTCTCTCGGAACAAACATCGCGTGGGTCCAGAGAACCTCTCCATAGCTTGGCTGCTTGGAGTTCGCTTCTTGCACGTTGACCTCAAGAGAGTCTGAGGTCTCAACTGGTACCTCAAGATCGGCCAGGTACTTTTGCAGTCCATCGGCAATCATGACTACGAAATTGTTCCCAGCCCCATAGTTGATCATCTGCAGGGCTGAGTAGAGCGCTAGTGCGCCGCTCTCGCCTATGCCATAGCCTCTGCCAGCAAAGAATCTCAAGAGCCGTCTAGCGGCCTCGAAGTCTACCTCGTGTTCGCCACCGTACAGCTCGGGCTGGTAGAATCTCAGACCGACAGCCTTGTCTCTCGTTCTTATCCCCGCAACATCCTGGTTGGCCAGCGGGAACACTACGTGCACGGGTTTTTGCCCGCATTTTGCTTGTGCATATTTCGCGAGCCCCGCTGAGGTTCCTCCTGTTCCGAAGGCGGTGATTATTCTAAAGTCTGCGAGCGAGTAGCCGTGAGCTTTGAGTTGCTGGTCGATCTCTGGCGCGGTGGTTGTCTCATGGGACCGAACATTTAGTTCGTTATCATACTGTTCTGGACAGAATCCATCGTAGATTTTGGCGAGCAGTTTGGCAAGGTTGATCACGTCCTGTTTTGCGAGCAGTGCCTCCACGTCGCGTCGATTCTTGTTGAAGGTCGCCACGTCAAGGCCTAGTTGTGCGAGCTGTTCTCGGACATTTGCCGCCGCGGCTTTTGCGACAACAAGGTTCTGGTCTATCTTCAGCCCCGGTGCTGGGCATATGTCAACATCCAGATTCACGGATCTCACTCCTTCATTCTTGAGTTCGTCCAAGACTCCTCCTTGCAGTCTCCTCGAGACGAGAACGATGACTTCTAGCCCGAGGTCTCTCAGCATGCCGAGGGCTAAGCCGAAGTTGCCGGAGGTTGCTTCGAAGATCTTCTGGCCAGATCTAAGCTTACCCGTAGCGATCGCATCTCTGATTATCTCTACCGCGGGTCGGACCTTGACGGAGCCGCCGAAGATTTGAGAGTCCAGTTTACCGAAGACTCTGACCGACTTCGGGTCTATTCTGATTCCATACTCTGCCTTGGCGCATTCGGATAGGGCATCGGTTAGGTCAACCAGGGGAGTCGGATTCGCAACTACTCCAGTCTCAGTTCCTCCAGCGACATGCGGGGTCCGACTCAAGATCTCAGAGTCAAATTTT
>VBBR01000116.1:0-1849 GCA_005881615.1 Candidatus Bathyarchaeota archaeon | reverse complement strand
CACTTACAAGGCGCCAGACATTCCAAGCAGCAGGATCACAGGGGAACTTGTCCGCGACGAGCTACTGAGATGCTTTGAGAGCGCGAACAGGGAATTCTTTACTCTACTAAATCAGCCCGTTACCGATGAGATGTTGAAGACACAGGTCAAACAGTTCGTTGAAGGAGTATTCCAGAGCTGCGGCGTCAGCTACACCGAACCAACCAAGACCGGAATCTTGACAGCCATCAACCAGTGCAAGAGTAACGCGGAAAAGATGATGGGACCCAAAGGAGCAGACATAATCAGCCACCACTACGCTGAGATGATGAAGCTTGTCGACAGACTCCCTGAGAAGGAAGCTTACGTCCCAGTCACTCGGATAACGTGATTAAAATAATACTTGCTCTCGGCACCGTGGCCGAGAAGCACGTTGTCAGACGTTGCGAACGACCCTGGTTGGATGGTTAATCCCGCGCTGTTCATCATTGTAGTCGGACTCACTGTTCTGTTCGTCGCGGCTATTCTCTACCAGATCCTCGGCGTCCGCTAACAGCGATTCATAACTAATTAGTAATCCCGGTACATTCTGATTCTAAACCTTGGAACAGGCGACGGCTCAGCTCCATACGCCCCGCTCAGTGAGACTCGAGCGGATTGTCGACGAGACTCCATCCATCCGCTCGTTCTGGTTTAGCGACGTAACCCTGCACAAGGCTCATCCTGGACAGTTCGCCATGGTCTGGGTCCCAGGCGTTGACGAGGTGCCTATGAGCGTTCTTGCAATCCATGGCAAGAACGAAGCGGGTGTTGTCATCAAGAAAGGCGGCCCGGTCAGTACAGCTCTCTGGGAGAAAAAAAAAGGCGACTTGTTCTGGGTCCGGGGACCCTATGGACATCCATACAGCGTTGGGCACCATCACAAACTGTTGGTCGTCGGCGGCGGAACAGGTCTCGTTCCCTTGCTGTCTCTCCTAGTTCACTTCCGTGGTCGCGACGTCACCCTAATCACAGGAGCGCGAACTGCCAGCGAGCTTCTGTTCAAAGACTGGCTGATTGCGGACAGCAAAGAACACAATTTCAAACTCGTTTTCGCAACCGACGACGGAACGTATGGAGAGAAGAACCAGGTCCCCAAGGTGGCTGAGACCGTTCTCAGATCTGGATGCTTTGACGCCATCTACACCTGTGGGCCCGAGCCGATGATGAAGAAGATCTACGACCTCGCAATGGAAACACGCTGCCACATCCAGGTAAGCTTGGAAAGGGTCTTCAAGTGTGGCGTTGGAATATGCGCGGCTTGCGTAATCGGACCCTACCTTGTCTGCCATGACGGACCAGTATTCTCGGAAGCGGAACTTAGCGGTATGCCAGAGTTCGGACACATGAGACGCGACCTCTCGGGCAAGAGGGTCCCGCTGAACGCAGGCCATTGATTCAGACTTGGTCTGGCTCATGCATCCGAAGAACGAAGCGTTAATTAGAACGGTCGGCTTTTTCATCAATATCGCTTAGGAGATCGAGACTCACGCCAACTCACGGCTCGCTGACAAAAGCAGGCAAAGTTAGACAGCAGACTCCTAAAATTGTGGCTCTAGACAAGCCCGGCCTCTCACCGCGTGAACGAGTTCGTAGGAATGCGCAGAAGAGATTTGTTCTGGGCAGAAAACCTGGCCAGAACTACATCAGAGTCTAAGCCTCAAACGATCCGATTTTTCCATTCAGACGCAAGCATGCTATAGCGGACAGTATCGACAAAGTGGTCGTAGATGCGCTCTCTCTGCCGAGACACTCCCTCATGCTTGAACCCCAATCTCTCTGGCACCATCCGACACCTCGTGTTCTCGTATGCGCAAGATATCTCAACACG
>VBBR01000117.1 GCA_005881615.1 Candidatus Bathyarchaeota archaeon | reverse complement strand
GTCAAACTCGGGACCCACGTCCTCGTCATTCTCACCGACATGACCAACTACGCGGAAGCACTCAGAGAAATCTCGGCAGCCCGAGAAGAAGTCCCAGGACGCCGAGGATACCCGGGCTACATGTACAGTGTCGATGGTAGCCGCCGAGTTGTTCTTCGAGACCCTGAGGGCTCAGTTAGAATCGTTTCTCTTAGCGAGTTCTTCCAGATGATTGAAAGTCCCATCGTTCTCGAAGGTGTCGTAGAAAAGAAGAACATAGATGGTTGGTACGCACTCTCCACGACGAACGATGGTAAGAGCGGGTTCCACCCAATCAGACATATCGTTAGGCATCCCTACAAAGGTCAGCTCACCCGCATCAAGACCCAACTCGGAGAGACGATTGTAACCCCCAACCACAGCGTCTTCGGTACCAAGGACGGGCAAATCTCAGTCGTAGAAGCCCAACAGCTTGGAGTTGGCGACGCACTCGCACATGTCGCGAAGATCCCGGAAGACTGGGTGTCTAAGGAAAGCGTTGAGATTCCAAGCGTCAAGAAGCGGTTCCATCGGAAGATCGCTCTAACTCCTCAACTCGCGAGATATCTTGGCTACTACGTGTCCGAAGGTCACTCATCTCGATGGTACAGTCAAAAGCACAACAAGTGGGTACACCAGGTTCTCATCAGCAACAACTCTACCGAATTCATCGATGATGTGGCTGAGTGCTACACAAGCGTATTTGGAAGAGCCCCGCCTACCATTCACATTGGTGATAAGAGGTCAGGAACGTGGGGAGTTGGAACCCAACGCAAACACGTGTACGACTTTCTCAACGACTCTCTAGGATGCGGTCACCGAGCTTCCCACAAACGGATACCCGGTGCCATCCTATCCGCCCCTCGGCCAATCCGAGGAGCGTTCTTCAAAGCATATTACGATGGAGACGGATTTTCGCAGAACGCCCGATACAAGACAAAACAATACTGCATGACAACGATAAGCCCAGGGTTACGCGATGACCTGATCTTCCTCTGTCGCACGCTCTATCCGGAGCGGTCGCCTTCCCTAACCCCTGCAGGGGTCGGAGGAAACGCTCACCAAGTTTATCTTTCGACATTTGTGAGAAGTCAAACGGCCTCGCTAAACGACACCACCTGTGTGAAAATCAAAGAGATAGAGCAGGTTGAACCCACGGAAGAATGGGTCTACGACATCGACGTGGAAGGATCCGACAACTTCGTAGACGCCTGCGGTCTCCTACTCCTCCACAACACGGACCTTTCTACAATCTACGAACGCGCGGGAAGACTGCACGGGAGCAAAGGGTCAATTACTCAGATGCCGATTCTCACCATGCCCGGAGACGATGTGACTCATCCTATCCCTGACCTCACAGGCTACATTACCGAGGGCCAGATCTACATTGATCGGGGTTTACACCGGAAAGGAATCTATCCACCTATCGACCCTGCGCCCTCTCTCTCGCGATTGATGAAGGAGGGAATCGGCAAAGGCCGAACGCGAGAAGATCACCGGGAAGTTTCAGACCAGCTGTATTATGCGTACGCCGAGGGACGAAGCTTCCGTGACCTCGTCGCCGTCATTGGCGAAGAAGCTCTCTCCGCCCGGGACAAGCTCTACCTGGGTTTCGCGGACAATTTCGAGAGGAAGTTCATCAACCAAGGACTCTACGAGAATCGGGACATCGACGCGACCCTCGACCTTGGCTGGAACCTGCTCAGCGTCCTCCCTGAAAGCGAACTGAAGCGGATTGATCCGACTACGATCAAGAAGTATCATCCGAAATATCGCGGGAAGACCGCGTAGTGTCAGAGATCGTCGCGGGCGCTCGTCCAACCCGGATGGAGCTCATCGCCCTCCGGCGACGACGACGCATAGCCCAACGAGGAGGAGATTTGCTCCGCGAGAAGCTGGACGCTTTGATGATCGAGTTCTTCCAGTTCGCACGAGAAATCACCGCCCTGCGCCAGAAGACCCAGGACCTATTGTTCCAGGCTTACGAAAAGTTCACTGAAGCCCAGATGCTCATGGGCTTCACCAGAGTCGAAGAGACATCGCTCACAGTCCAAGACCGGTTCGACGTGGACGCATCGACCCGAAACGTCATCGGCGTCTCCATACCCTACGTCTCCGTGAAACTCAAAGCGCTAGAAGGTTTTCCCTACTCGATGATCGGAAGCAGCGCTAAGCTCGACGAGGCGGTCGCGCTAATGACCGAAGCTGTCAAGAATGTTGTGGAGCTGTCAGCGGCTGAGGCAGCTATTCGCAGATTAGCTGAGGCTATATCCGCCACCAAGAGACGAGTGAACAGTCTAGAAAACATCGTCGTCCCGCGAATCGAGAACACAATCCGGTACATTGAGATGAGTCTACAAGAGAGATCGAGAGAGGATTTCTTCCGTCTGAAACGTATCAAGACCCGTCTCGAAGAGGAAGAAGAGACGGTCCAAGTACCGCAAGTCGCAAGCTAGAGGCTAACGAAGCATCCTGACTCGGGTTCTACGGGCCTCTCTCCGCTCGCTCCTTTAGAGCGCGATTCATCTCTTCAAAGCCCCGCTTAGTATCTCTATCAAGGCTTTTCGCCATGAATGGAACAAGCAATCCTGTAAACTTCTCATGTTGAACAAAACGGACCCCTTTCTCATCTAATGCTTCAATCGTGAAACTATGTTCGCCATTAAACAGTCCCGGTATCAAGAGTCTCCCAAGCCAGCTCATCTCACGGTTCGTCTCAACATTGAGCATTTTGGGCTTGAAGGACATCATCCTTCCCCCTGTTGGCCCAAGCTGGACCTGAAGCTGCGCTCCAGTCCTGACCTCGCCGCTCATCTGTCGAATGAACGGGTTCCACTCGGGAAACTTGGCAAAATCAGTCAGTACCTGCCAGACCCGTTCCGCAGGAGCCTCAATCTCTATCTCAGCCGAGACCTCTTTCATACTCTAAGCCACCCTTCAGAGCGTCAGACAAGCTGAAATGCGTTTCGGATGCAAGCGCTCGTGTGTGTGTTTCTAGATCCTAGAGTAGTTCCCAGCCCTTCTTCTTAACATACCTTAGCCAGAATCCTGCGATCAGAGAAGTAACGATTGCTGTCAGGACGAGGGCGACAAAGAACGTCTCTGATATCAGCCCCATATCAAAGGCGACAGTCGCTAGAACGATTCCAGGCCCACCTCTAGCGTTCAGAGCTATTGCAAGATTGAAGCTTGGCAGTCTTTTCTGTTTGATTAACTTGCCCACCACCAGGGCACCGCCTCCTTTCAGCGCGGTGGAAAAGAGCAGGAATCCCAGAAAGAAGAAGATGTCAAACGAGTGGATTAGGTCTATCTTCAAGCCGACGACAGCAAAATAGACCGGTGTGAACACAGCTAGAGATATCGATTTGACCTGAGACTTGGCGAGAGCAAAGACCTCTTCTGGCATCATTCCGATCGCAATGCCAGCGAGAAAGGCGCCGAAGACGATGTTCACGTTGAGAAGGCTCGCCAATGCCACCATCGAGAAGCAGAGAAACAGAGCGTATCTCGACGGGTGATACTTGATTAGAACGTCAAATCTTGATCTTATTGTGTAGCGGATCAGTCTGGGCAGAACTAGCAGAGCCGCACCGAAAAACGCGACAGTGACGAATGCGGTATAGCCGATCAGCGATATCGATGCAGAGGCTGAAGACCCGACCCCCGTCGCGATTGCCAACGCCCCGAACTGGATGACATCCTCCACCGTAGCAATTGCTAGTACGATCTTCGCGAACCGCGTGTTCATGATCTTCAGGTCAATGAAAATCTTCGAGATCACTGGAATCGAGGTGACTGATACGCCAATGCCCACGATGATAGCCAGTGAGAGCATGTTACCATTGGGTCCAGAGTACGGCGCGAAATTGTAGAAGAAGGGAACCAGCATTCCAATAATGAATGGGACAACAGTGGCGCCAACCAAGAACGAGGTAGCGATCTTACGATCTTCTCTCGAGAAGGCTCTCTGAATCTCGAATCCGGAAATGAACATCAGAAGAACCAGCCCGAAATAGGAGATTACAGAGATCAACGCGCCTTCGGAAGGAAACGCGCCGAAGACCCAGCTCTCAGCGCCGGGGGCAACAAAGCCGAGAAAGGTTGGGCCCAGAACTAGCCCGCCGAATATCTCTCCGATAACTCGGGGAAGCTTGGCTTCGTAGAACAAGAAACCGAATGAGTGTGCGGTGAACAGTATGAGGACCATTGCAAAGAAAAATCTGGTTAGTTCGAGACTTGAAAGTGTGATTGCGCCTGCGAGACTCAAGGGAGTCTCGGCTCTACATCGAGAATTCTCTAGGGTCGACTAGTAGAGTGACTTCTTTCAGATAAGAGGGCGAGTCAGGTGATTGGCCGTTGACCGCGAAGACTGCGTGAAGATGGACCTTGAAATGTACAGTCTTGGTCTCTCCTAGAAAGTCCATCCGTAGATCGCCTGGTTTTCCTTGGCTCGTCTTCTCGTGGACTAGCTTTAGCATGGGGTCGCGACGAGGAAACCATTCCAAGACCGTCTTGCGTAGAGTGTCAGATGCCGAGTTGATCGCGATACCCTTGTGTTTTTGGCTGAATTCCTCCATGAGGGCTTTGCGGGATTCCTTCGTCACATTCTCAATGTAGGTGTAGGTCTTCTGAAGGACCTGGCTCCCCTTTAGCATATCAGTCATGCTTCACGCGTTCTCCTCAATGCCTAGGATTTGCTTGGGTTCTTCATTCGTATAAGAACTGCAGGTTGGGTTTCAATGCAAAGAAATAGCCGGCTAATCGGATTCTCCTACGAATCAATTGGGTAGGGCTAGCACGTCCACTCCTATCGCTCAGCTGCGGTCAGTGTTAGACGCGGGATTCATGTTTGTGATACTTGTCGTTGTTGTCGGCGTCTGTTTTACGGCCATGATCCGTGGATTCAAGAAACATCTGGCCCACGGACACCAAGGCCCGTCCAACGCGAAGTCGTAGTCACGTTACTCTGTATGCCTTGTCTTCTGTGCCTGCCATGCCCGTTAGATAGAATGTGGCAATAGTCACAGCGAGGACTATCGAAACCAGAACAACGAAGGGTGCGATTACAGCCAGTTTGTCGATAGGGACAATTATTCCGCCAACGCTGAGGTTTGGGTTTAGGAATTCCAACATAGCCGACGCGGCACCGTCAAACGAGTTCAGCGGTGGAAGGCTCCAAACGTTCTCGAGGGTCGCCAACAGGGAATAGTGCGTGTACGGCATGTTGGATGAGTATGCGAACTTGGCGGCAGGCCCTGCCCAGATTGCTGGCACCGGGCACTGGTGGTATGGGCAATAGGTAGGCTCGTCAAAGACTAGGAATATGGCTGCTCTCTGGCTTTGGAAGACTGTGCTGTTCAATATTGCCGGGATGAGTTTGGATAGATAGCTATCTCCAGTAGTGATAGCACATTCTCCGTGCATATTGTCGCAATTGTTTGGCGTGAGCCACATGTAGTTCGATGCTGTCGTTGTTGAACTCAGGTCGGATATGAGCTGGCTGTCTGGAGATCCTGAGTGTCCAGGGTTCGCTGAAACGATTCTCGCACATCTGGTGCTATTGTTTGTTATGTCAGAATAGAAGATGAAGGGGTTGTGGATGGCGACGTAGAAGGATGATATTCTGGTCCCGCTGCATCCGCCTGAATAGTCTTCCATGTAGGCTTTCCATGTTCTTCCTGAACCTTCGACTCGGTCGATTATGTTGCTGGCGTTGGTGCTACAACTGGGGCTGGGTGTGTTACAGCTTGAATTTACGGACGTTATGTTCGCGTTTGTAAGCGCGAGATAATCTGGCAAGCTTCCGGACGCTACTGCGAAGTAATAGTTTGCGAGGCTGTAGTTTCTTGCTAGTGAGTTGATGTATGGGAGGTTGGGATTTCCTATGATACCGTTCGGGTAGCTAGTGTTCAAGGGGTGGTTTTCCATCAAGATGGTGACAACATAATCGAAGCCCGTGCCAGTTAGGGTCGAAGCGATTTGACTCGAAGTCGCGAGGGTTTTTCCAGGAAAGCCGACGGCGAGAAGTACGGTTAGGATAAGTAGGGTCGGTGGAAGAGCTCGCAATCTCTTCTACGTCTTCAATATTGAAGTAGAGGAGAGAAGGCGGCCTCTCCGATACGCTTTTCCAATCTGACCCAGAGCGGCATAGCCTCAGCCATCTTCACGGCGTATCTCCCTAATGGTGGCTCCAGCATGCCCGAGAACGATTATTGACGTATTATTAGAGTTCACAGAGAAGGATCATGAATTGTGACAGGACGTTTAGGTCCTTCTTATAGGAGGACGGAACGCCAAGAAAAGGGCGGATAAGCTAGTGTACTTGTCCCCATTCGTTGCCGCAGGTGTCGCATCGGTAGAGTTTCGCCTTTCCAGAACGTTGCTCCCTCGTGGACAGCTCGATGTTCGTGGACCCGCACTTCGGACAGATCGTGTGGTAGATGTTCATTTTCAGCGTATCGACAATGTAGCAGGACTTTGAGTGGTCATTCCAGAACATGCACAAGTCCCGCACGCAGACGGATGCCATTAGGGGGCAGATCATCTGGTTGAACTTGCTAGTGGCGGACCGTAGGATTCGGCGAAAGGTAGGGTCCCGCATGTCAAGGAAGGGTTCTATTCTAGCATCGTCCGGAGGGTCCTGTTGCTGTCCTGTTTCGCTGTCGGACCCTTCTTCGGCCATTGACCTTCCCTTTCCCCTTGGCGTCTGTTCCCGCTATGGAAAGTCGCTTAGCTAAGCATGCTGTCCCTTCCAAAACCTGCAATCAGTCACAACACTGCTGCGGTAGGTCCCATTTCGTCTCCTCGAAACAGCGAAGATTGTAGGGATGAGCGCGGTAGCTCTTTTATTGCGGGCTGAACATCCACTCTTTCTGAGAAGGATTTCTAGTTATGCGTGTTCGCCTTGTTGGCTACGAGCCGGACCTCGAAAGGGTCTGCGCCGCGGCAATGCGATCATGCTATTCTCCCCATCCCGGCTATGAACTGTTCACTCACACGTCGCAAGACAAGGTCCTAGATGGAGAAAAAATCTTCGATGCGGAGAGAATCGGTGGACTGTTAAAGCGTGCCCTTGAGCTCGGACACTATGATATTCTCGAACACAACAGCATTACCTGGCTGATTGAGGCTGATGAAAAGGAGATCCTTTTCCTCATGGAATCGTCCAAGTTCTTCGAGACAAGTCAGATCGACGAGAAGCGATGGCTCATTACAACAAACCTCCGAGTACTAGTCGAACTCGCCCGCGGCACAGACCATCTACCCCTGACGAAAGAACTTGTTGCTACTCTGAGTCAGGCCACTCCCATAATCGCCTCGGCCTTATCGATACCTAACACAAAGAGTTAGCGATTAGAATGGCAAGTAAAGCGATCCTATTCAGCTACACCAATTACCCCGAACTCAACGCGAACTTGGAAGGGGCTGGGGTGAAGATGACCAAAGACAGCATGCTACGTCACGGAAGTTTCACGTTCGACCTGCAAGGAATAAGCAGAGCAGCAAGCCACCAAATCGTCAGACATAGAATAGCCTCCTTCTCGCAACAGTGCTACGACCCAGAAACGGAGATACTAACAGTAAACGGTTGGAAACACTATCACGAGCTGAGCCATGACCTTGAGGTAGCCACACTTAACCCGAAATCGCTCGAGATCGAGTACCAAATTCCTTCGTCGTTCTTTCTCTACCCCTACGAGGGTCCCATGCATCGATTTCAGGCGAAACAGGTAGACTTGTGCGTTACACCCAATCACAAACTATTCGTAAAGGTCTATGGGCGCACCCGCTGGGAATTCCTCGAGGCCTCGATAGTCGCCCAGATTGGACACGGGCACATCGAGTTCAAGAAGGATGGATTCTGGCACGGCGAAGAGGACGAGTCGAACCTAACCATTCCTGGCGCGACCATCGTGAAGCAATATGCTTCAGGACAATCAGCCTATCAAAGACTGGACATCACTGTTGATTATCACAATTTCCTAGAATTCCTTGGCTACTTCATATCTGAAGGATGCGTATGCGAATCGCCTCAGCGAGGCGGGACGAGGCACATTATCGAGATCGCGCAAAAGGTTGGAAAGACAGCAGAGAATATTGAATCCTGTGTCAAGAATCTGCCTTTCGGTGCTTATCGGTCTATCGACAAATACGGCTGCATGAGATGGCGTATCGAAGACAAATCACTTCTAGAGTTTCTCAAGCCTCTTGGCAAAGCCCACCAGAAGTTCATTCCTCGCTGGGCATTGAATCGAAACCCGAGAGACCTTCAGCTGTTATTCAAGGCACTCATTGAAGGCGACGGCTCAGTTGACCAGAGAAGCGGGTGGACACGATACTATACTACGTCTAAGCGTCTAGCTGACGATGTCCAAGAACTCGCGTTCAAGCTTGGACATGGCGCAAATATTTCCTATACAGAACCGAGACCACCACGCAATCCTCTAGGATGTTACACGGTTAGTATTATCCAAGATAGGAACACTCCCTTGATCCGTCTTAATGGCACGACTTCAAGCCACCATGAAGTTGTTCAGTATCAGGGTATCGTCTGGTGTATGGAGGTCCCGAACCACATCGTCTATGTGAGAAGAAACGGAAAGACTGTGTGGTGTGGAAACAGTCAACGGTACGTGAAAGTCACGCGTAGCTATGGTTACTTGAAGCCGCCTGGAGTTCCGGGAGACCTCAGGGTCCCGGTCGAGATTCAAGGGCATGAGCTCGAACTGAACTTCGAAGACGTGATGGACTTGACTCGTCAGGCCGAGGAGGGACTTGTCGCCAAAGGCATCAAGGCGGAAGACAGCAGATACCTCCGGCCCAACGCGGCGACAACGAACATTGTCATGAGCATGAGCCCACGCCAGCTCATCCACTTCTTCAACCTCCGCTGCGCACCTGATGCGCAATGGGAGATCCGCGACCTTGCATGGTCGATGTATGCCGCAGTCCGACTGGCGGCACCACAAGTCTTTGGGCCGCTTCCTGCTGCCGATGAGAGCGATTACATCAAGAAACGAGTCTCTATCGTCGACGATTTAGTGCGAAAGGGACAAGACGGATTCTCCACGACGCAGCCTGGAGAGCTGTTCCGGCTTGAGCTTCAACCTGTGCTGGAGCTGGTCCATCCGGTCGAGACATTCGTTAGACGCTATTAGAACGGTAACTTTTCACGGAACTACCGTGACGATGGGCTGATCGCGGACGGGCGCTTGGCCCAGATCTTCTTCTCACTCAACAGGAATCTTCCCCCGAAGGTGAGGAAGATGCTCGCAAGATTGGACCAAAGATACGAAATTCCGACTGCGCTTGTTAGGCCCCAGAGCAGTGGAATTCTCAATAGCAGGTCCGATGAGGAAACTGCATTGAAGAGCAGGGCCTTCCGGACTAATCCCCCGGCGGATTCTCTCGATCTGAATACGAGAAAGTTATTCAGGGCAAAGTTGACCAATACAGCCGCTTGGCTACTGAGTATTGCACTGAATAGAAAGTAAACACCATAGAAACCCGTTAACACGAACAGAACGTACTGGTTAAGGAATATTCCTAATCCGCCTACGAACCCGAACTTGAGTAAGATCCAGGCAATCGAGCCTCCGGTCCTCGGGTGCTTGGGAGTCGGAGGTGGGTACATCCCGAACCCCGACGAGAAACGCGGGTCTCTGATCGCGGACGCATAGAGGGACCCTTGGTAGTATTGCCGTCTCGCTAATACTTCGGTGAGGGGGTTGATGGGTCGGATCTCTGAACTCAAACGCTATCGGTCAATTGTACCTAGACGCATTCCGCGTGATATAACCGATACTCTCTCAGTCGATCATAATGAGCAGAATCGTGTGGACGACGAAATGTCTTGTACTCTAAATATCCGATACGAATTGACAGGAAGGCTATACTTCAGATGATGCCGTTATCATCGGCATGACAGGAAGCTGTTGTCCCGGCTCTAGGAGTTGTTCGAACTCTCGTCTTGCCTTGTCCATCTTTGGATAGATGACCTCTCGGAATCCTGTTACGGCGAATTCGCTGGGCCGGTATGGATCATTGATGACTCTCAAGGCTCTGAGCGCCAAATCATAGTTTGAAGACGCTGTCTTAAGGTAGAATCCTATGACCTCGTCTTTGTACCAGTCTCGGAACGCGCGCTCTTTCTTGTGCCATCCCCAGCTATCGAGGACGGTCCTAGTCCATTTCATGTGTTTGAAAATCCTCATCAACCAGTTGTGAGCCAGCCATTGCGGTAGGTCGAACCGGAGCTGTTTGCCGAAGACCTCGAATTCTGGCCTGTTGATATGTTCGTATGTTATCTTGTCACCGTTCTCGTCGTCGACGTTGTACCTGATCTTGTCCCGGTCTAGCTTCTCACCGTCAGTCAACAGGTGTGGAGTGTAGATCTCGTCCTTGATCGCCATTACCTTAAGTAAATCTAGCATTGCTGTCTTGGTTGCGGCGTAGCCCTTGTCCGCTCTGTCGTTCCTGAATACCTCTAGGATTTTGTCCACGTATTTCTCCGCGTAGGGAAGGTCTCCCCACATTATGAGATCGTAGATTCTTCTTGCAATGCCTCTGTTGATTTCTTCGTCAAGATTCATCGTTGCAACGGTGCTCATTACCAGTCGTCGATGTTCATCCGCGATCTTCTTTCCACGCCAGAACATCCAGTAGGAGTGCGAGATCTGCTTCGCCTTCATGTCAAGAACGGATGGGTAGCTTTCCTTCGCCCCGAAGAGTGCGAGGATCCTCTCCTCAGCTACGATGTTCTTGAACTCGAGAAGCTCTGGCTCTACAACCATTTTCCGACCCAAGCGAAACGCCTCCATGTTCCTAGCCCTCTGGCTGGCAGGGACGGTTTCCATTATGGCGTCAACCAGGTTTTGTTCGCTGACAGGTATGAGGCCCTTCTGGAAGGCCGCGCCGAGAAGAATAATGTTGGTAAAGAGCTTGCTCCCGAAGTAAAGTTCAGAAATCTCGCTGATTCTTCCCCCGAAGTATTCGTCCGCGTTTGTGTGTCTTCGAATATTCTCCTCCGCGTCTGGAGGATAATTCATCATCCCGGCGAGCATCGGGATGGTCGGAACCACGGTCGTGTTCACCACTGCGGTTGTGTGAACCTGGCTAGCGTATACGAGACTTCTCTCCGCTTCGAGCATGTCAACGCCCATCAAGAGATCGGCCTTCCCATTGGGGACGATGGTTGAGATCTTTGCTTTTCCATTCGAGTAGAGGACGTGTGCGGAGACTGCTCCGTTTCTGATTGCGAGGCCCTTCTTGTCGTTGAACCGGACATGGTATCCTTCTCTGGTTCCGGCTCGAGCAAGAACTGATGACATTACTCCTACGCCCATGCCGCCTACTCCGCTGATGAATATCTTCCAAGTATCGTTGAATCGGTGTGGAGGAGGCGTTGGAATGTTGTCAAGAGATATCTTCTTGACCCTTGACTTCGGTGGTCTGTTTCTTGTGACGATTACCTTCTCGAAGGATGGGCAGGCCATGACCTTCGTGCAGTACGTGTCGGATACGCAAATCGACTGGTCAATGCCGATCTTCTCTCCATAGTCTGTGTTGATTATTGTAAGTCCTGGGCAGCCGGTGTTCTTGGTGCATTCCCGGCAGTTCTCGCAGACTTCCTGCGATATGTTGACGAATGTTTCTTTCTTGACGAAACCCTGCCTCTCGATGATCCTGTTTCTCTCTGAACGTTTTCTCTTGTGAAATGTGATACCGCATTCTTTGTCGGCTATGATCACTTTTACGCCGGGTTTCTCGAAGACCTTGTCCAGTTCCTTCATGTACTTCTCCCGGTTGGAGGGGGGCATCTTCTTCACATAGATCTGTCCTTGGCCCATTGCTCTAACAATACTTTCGATGTCTTGTGGCGTAGTCTTGTCGCCCATCAAATTGTGGCCTGTCGCAGGTGTTGGCTGATGACCTGTCATCGCCGTGTTCTTGTTGTCGAGGATGAGATAGAGGATGTCTTGTCCTTCTTTGATCGAGTTGGAGATGGCAGTCATTCCTCTCCAGAAGAAAGTCGAGTCTCCCATCAGGGAATACTGCTTGTTGGTTACGAACGGGTCCATTCCCGCACCCGCAGCGCCACCCAGTGACATCGCCGTCAGGTTGTGCATTTCACCGAAGGGAGGAAGGAACGACATCGAGTAGCATCCGATGTCGCCGTGGGCGAAGATGTCCTTGTGCTCAGGCGTATCTCTCAGCGAATGAACGGCGCTAAGGGTTTCTCTGTGAGGACAGCCAGCGCAAAACCCTGGCGATCGTGGCGGGACGAGGAGGCCATAGGCTTTGATCTCTGCGAGCAGATCGAGCTCGCTGTGAATCTTCTTCTGGTCAATCTTGGCCGAAGGATCGCCAAGCTCCAAGAGCAGGTTTCCAACTTTCTCAATGAGGTTTGATGGAGTGAGGCCACTCTCTTCAGGGAATCCATCGCCCTGGGGAAAGAATTTACCCCAGACCCTAGGCATGCTGGAGAGTTTTCCTTCTTGCACCAAGTCGTCCAGGATCGTTTTGACCTGGTTCTCTATTGCTGGGCTCTTCTCTTCGACAACAACAATATTCTCCACTTTCTTGGATAACTCGCCGACGATCTCAGGCTCTAGAGGATAGGTTACTGCAGGTTTCAGGATCGGGAATTGCTCGTCTAGTCCGAGTTCCCAGAGAGCCTGTTCCAGATAGCTGTAGGATATGCCTGCCGCGATAAATCCGATCCGATGTTTTCGGCCATCGTCGTAGAGTATCTTGTCGAGCTTATGATCCCTAACGTACTCGTGGACTTTCGGGAATCTTTCTCTGATAATCTCTTTCTCCAAGTCCCAGGTGTTGGGGGGTATGCTGACTCTTCGTTTGATGTCAATTTTTGAAATATCTAGGGTTATTGGATTCTTGAACGTGATTTCTGAAGGCTGGTTTTCTGAGAGAATGACGCTGCCTCCGCCTTCGGCCAGATAGGTTGTGATAAGATAGCCTACGACAAGATTGGAGTATTGGGAGAGTCTGAGTCCTTCCCCGATCCAGTCTTTGACTTCTTGTGGAGTGCTAGGTTCGATGATGGCCATTTTGAGATGCTCCATGAGCTGGCGGCTATCACCCGCAACCTGAGTGCTGGAAGCATGGGGGTCGTCTCCGCAGACGACTAGGGCACCTCCTCTCTTCCCGCTGAGGCCGAGCTTGTCAGCGTAATTTATGATATTGATCGGGTCTGCCGCAACGTTGAGCCCGACGCTTTTCATTACAGCAACAGCGTTAACACCGACATCTAATGCGCCGTTGAGCGCGGCGGCGCCCTGGGACTCATCGTTCGTCATCTCTGCCCATAATCCGCACTCTCTGAGAATCTCAGCGTTCTCTTCTAGAATAGTGAAGACTTCGGCGACAGGCGAGCCGGGATAGCCGGCCATTAAGCCGACTTTACTCTCAAGCGCTCCCTTTACTATGAGCTCATTTCCGTTGAAAGCGTTGATACCGGACCCTTGGACAAAACGCTTGTCCGACATTACATCACGTGGGTATCCGTATAGAATGTTCTAGTCGGGCTGTAGATAAGCCCGTTGTTCAGTTTGTGGACGAATAGCCCGACATTCTTTTGCGTGATACTCACGTAAACACTAGAGCGTCCATAGCCTGTCCTGACACATTTTCGTCTCGGCAGTCTTTTCCATAAGCAGAGAGGGGCTACTGCCGAAATGGTTTGTTAGGAAAAACCCTACAAATAGCCCCTAACTGACCTCAACGCTCGTGCAGGATAGGGTTCTGAGTTGAAAGCTCTTCTTTTTCTCGCCATTCTTCTTGTCCCAATAATATGCGTTGAATCTGCGCCCAATGCTCACGCGGCTTCGGGGGCGTCTATTCCAACAGAAGGCGGCACTTGGGCAAACCCTACTATCACCATCGTGATTAATCCCCAGCCTAACCAGCCTTGGTTCAAAGCCTCCTACGCAGGAGATGTAAGTCGCGCGATTTCGCGTTGGGCTGAATCGATCATAGCCTACACGGACGCTTCTGGGTCAGACTCTATCCGTAAGCTTAGCTTCCTTACTTACGTTGCAGGGAACCAGTCGGTACCCCCGAACCCAGACGTTCAAGTTGATTTCACCCAGTCGTTTGGTTCCACACAGGGGCTGGGCCTTACTGACGTCCGGATTTCGACGTCAGGAACCCTAGGAATCTTCCAAGCTCCGACAACCACGACGCTCGCCGCCTACGACCCTACAAACACGACACAGTTGACGGACATAGACATGATCAATATTGCAAGCCATGAATTTGGTCATGCCCTTGGACTCGGCCATGCAACCGTATCTGGGACCGATGATGGGACTTTCGAGCTGATGTTCCTATCATACGGACAGGCCGTGGGCAACCCTAGAAATACCCTTGAGGCGCCATCAACCCTGGACCTTTACGCCTTATCGTATATCTACGATTGGCTCGCAACATCTTCGACGCTCAACAGCTCGGGACATCCAAGAACGGATCTATCGCTCCCGTCTGGAGCAACCTACTCATCCGAATATCCCTATCCCGAACAGATACAAATGCTGCAGACCTCCGTTAGCCAGATGCGACTTGAGATCCTGATTGTGGCAGTTGTTGCGGGTCTTCTTCTCGCACTGGTCTTGGTATTTGGAACTCTCTTGTCACGGAGGAAGCCAGCGCCACCAGCGCCCTACTCTTGGGCACCGGTTCCGACTACTCCAGCCTAGAGCTCTGGCTTGCAGAATGTCTACAACCTGTCATTTCCTGCTATCGCGATAGTAACATTTTTATCTCAACACACTGTCCTCGCCTATCAGGAAAAATAATGACACCCTCTAGACTTCTCTTGATGCTAGCAATCCTATCTCTTGCAGCGATACCATTCCTTGCAAGGCCAGTCGCAGCGGACACTAACACAGGGACTACGGGACAACCGAGCCAGAGCTGTCAATCAGTGTTCCCAGCAGGACCCCTATCTCCCTCGGGCTTCAACACCAACGGGTTCACTAATGCAGGAAATAACTACGCGGGCAACGGACAAACCACTCAGACCCCAGCAAACTCGGCTGCCGTCTCGCAATACGACGTCGCATGCTTCCAAGTCGCTCAACACTAGAAAGTCAAAAAAGACTCCCTTTTTTTCAATCATCGGACGAGCTGTCAGCCCGATCTGCGATTGTCTACCCCAGCTTCTCGCGACCAACCCGAGTCTTATTTGGCCATTATCCTGAAGTGGGGATATGAAATTCGACAGGTTCTCCATAGCCTTGTTAGTGTTGCGCCCTGATCGCCCGCGTCTTGACCAAGAGGCTGAGGCAGCGTTACAAGATGCTCACATGGCACACCTCGCCGATCTTCATGAAGCAGGCTATTTGCTCGCAGCTGGTCCGCTTCTCGGAGGCTCCGATGAGGCTTTTCGTGGACTTACCATTCTCAACGTTGAGCCTGAAAAAGCTCGTGTGTTGAAGGAACAGGATCCTGCTGTCAAAGCGGGACGATTCTCTGTCAAGATATTACCCTGGGTAGTTCCACGCGGCGCGATGCACTTTTCTCACGCCCGCTTTCCTCGCTCGATGGCGGAAACGATGGTAGATTGATCCGTGCCAATCATCGTTGCGATGATGAGGGGAATCAACGTTGGTGGGCAGAAAATTATCAGGATGGAGAACCTGCGGGCTTCATTTGAGGCATTGGGATTTCGGCGCGCGCGATCCTATGTTCAGAGTGGGAACGTCGTATTCGAATCCACAAAAGCATCCCCAAACGGTTTGTCCAAGATTATCGGGAACAAGATTCTGAGCGACTATGGTTTTTCGGTTCCTGGGTTTTGAGGACTGCGGATGAGATGAAGAAGATGGTCAGTAATAACCCGTCCTCGAACCAAAAGGGGATCGACAGCTCTAAACTTCATGTTACATTCTTGTCAGGGTCGCCGACAAAGGCCGCTCTGGGAAAGCTAGCAACGTTGAATTCACAATCTGATCAATTCCGCGTCAGAGGCCGCGAAATCTACCTCCATTGTCCTGATGGGTATGGCAGATCCTAGACTACGGTTAGCGTGCCGCAGTTGTCGGTGAATCCGTTGATGCTCGAAGCGATGTGCTCGAAGACTTGGAATTGTCCTGTCTTGTTCGCTTGAAATTTGGCGCTCTCAGTTTTGTTAGGCTGAACTATTATTCCGTTGAGGTAGTAGTTTATCGCCAATCCATGCGGTTGGACTGGAGAATTGTTGACGAAGGTTATGAAAACACAGTCGCCCTTTTGCACATTCATTTGGAAGGGCTGATATCTGCTACTATTGTAGCCGTTGGTATCGTTGGCTGTGATCATAAAGGAGCGTAGACTGGCCCCACTCGGACATGGTCCTTGGGATAGGTAGGATATCGCAAAATAGGTTCCCACAAGGGCTACTGACGTGACTATTGCGACAGCAACGATAAGCATCCTCTTACTGCGTTTGGACTTGGGACCTTGGTTCGAGGTTTCTCTACCCCCGACCATCTGCGCTAAGTGCGGTAAGAGTCTTGTCTCGCATGGAGCCCACGCTCCGGTTACTCGACACCTCAAGCCTCCGTACCGACTCTTTATGGCTGAGACTGGCTTTCCCCATTCCGAGGCTCAGCGAATGAAAAGCTCAGAAAATGCACTAAATGACTCGGTGCCCAAATCTGTCGTGATATCGCCTATTATCTGCCCTGATCTTGAATCTGGGACGGTCGCTCTAGACTTCCTTAGGAGTCGTTCGTTAATCGGTTAAGATTCCCGAGTTTTGCCTTCCCATTTAAGCACGAACTGTGCCATGAATCGCCTGTCTCGCCCGTTATCACTGCCAGACAGGCAATCTCCGTCTGGAAAAAAAAGGTATGTGTCAACGCTCTCGCGACGCGAGGGTGGTCTCTCCCCGGTTTGTTTTTGGGGGCGGCGTCCCGGCTGTAACCCACCTTCTGTTTTAAGCAGCATCTGTCTAATCGGGGAACCCGCGCCTCCAGCGGAGGATCATGGGCGTCTACTGCCCCTTTCACACCGTTGCAGGGACCCGTTTCATCCTCAACTCCCAATCTTCCATCGACGCTCCCCGGGAGAGGGCATGTCATCGTCATCTCGACCGGGCAAGGTCTCGTTTCTGCGCCCCCGCACAGGCTCTCACCTGGCACCTCTTACGATCACAACGGTCTCCGCCATGTGGGTGGAGTTTCCTCAAGACCACCATCAATGGCCCTGTAACTGCTCACCGGCTCGCCGCCTATCCCAACAAGGATCGGAAAAAATGCTGTGCAGAAAGGCTTCGTACTGATATCGCTCCGAACGTGGACTCCACATGGGCCCAACACCTTGTGCGATTGGGGATCGCGGGCTGAACGTCTCGACCGAAGTCTTGACGCGTACACCCCGATTCCATCAACCCCATCTTCTATGGGAGCACTCGTCACAGTCCCACAATCCTGTCGCCAGGACTGGTATGTTGGACTGGAATGGTTGCCTATTTTCGGGAGAGGTTTCGGGCTTAGATGCTTTCAGCCCTTATCCTCGATAGCGTGGCTGCCCGGCAGTGCCCTGTCGGACAACCGGTAAACTAG
>VBBR01000115.1 GCA_005881615.1 Candidatus Bathyarchaeota archaeon | reverse complement strand
AGACGACATCACCCACTCGGAGAAAGATCGTGTAATCGTCCTAGGCTCAGGCTGTTACAGAATCGGATCAAGCGTAGAATTTGACTGGTGCTGCGTCAACATGGCGCTCGCACTGAAAGGCTCGACTAGACAGGTGATTATGATAAATTGCAACCCAGAAACAGTATCGACCGACTTTGACGTTCTGGACAAGCTATACTTCGAGGAGCTGACCCTTGAGAGAGTCCTCGATATCATAGACAAGGAAAGACCCGCGGGTGTGGTGGTCAGCGTAGGAGGACAGACCGCCAACAACCTCACTATAGGACTAGCCAAGCATGCAAGAATACTAGGAACATCGCCAACGAGTATCGATACTGCCGAGGACCGGTCAAAGTTCAGTCTGCTTCTTGACAAACTCGGGGTGCAACAGCCTGAATGGAGTGGAGTCGCAAATCTAGGAGATGCCAAGAAATTCGCTCAGCGAATCGGCTACCCCGTACTGATCCGACCATCGTACGTTCTATCCGGTGCAGCAATGAACGTCGCGTTCGATGAGAGGCAACTAACAGAATACATTGAACAAGCCGCAAAAATTTCCAGAGATTACCCGGTAGTGATATCAAAATTCCTGAGCGGGGCCCGAGAAGTAGAGGTGGATGGCGTCTGCGATGGGAAGAATGTCTTCATTGGAGCCATCGTCGAGCATGTGGAGAACGCGGGAGTACACTCTGGTGATGCTACTATGAGTATTCCGACCTTGACCATCGGGGAGGCAACGAGACAACGTATTGTCAGATATTCCGAGATGATCGCGCAGACCCTTCTGATCAAAGGCCCCTTCAACATCCAATTCTTGGTGAAGAATGGCGACGTTCAGGTGATAGAGTGCAACCTGAGAGCATCTAGGAGCATGCCATTCGTTTCAAAGATGATAGGCACAAACCTGATGGACCTTGCAGCCATCGCAATCATGGGCGGAACGATCAAGCCAGGCGAGGGAAAGTCGACCGGCTTCGGAGTGAAGGCTCCACAGTTCTCATTCACCCGACTCGACAATGCGGACCCGATAACCGGAGTCGAGATGGTATCAACCGGCGAAGTTGCGTGTTTCGGAGACACGTTCCAAGATGCCTTCATCAACGCTCTTATCGCCAGCAACTTCTATGTTCCCAGAAAAGGCGATGCCGTCCTCATCAGTATGGGCGAGACTCGCAAGGGAATAATCCCATACGCCCGGTTGCTCGCGGAGAACGGGTACCGAATTTATGCGACTCGGCACACAGCCGAGGAACTCGCCGTTAAAGGAATAGAATCGACTACGCTTTACAAGGTTAGAGAGCGCAGGAAGCCGAACATCCTCGACTACTTGACCAGCAAAGAGATCAAACTCGTCATCAACATACCGAGCCACGAGAAAGAAGCTGAGTCGCGATTGATCTTGCGTGATGAGTATATCATAAGAAGAAAGGCTGCGGAATTTGGAATCCCGGTAGTGACGAACATAGAGCTTGCCCGGGCACTTGTCAAAGCTCTGGTAGGCTACAACGGTAGGATCGCCCACCCTGCCTCGTCGGATGCATTGGACCAAACTGCGCCCGCTTCGCCTAATGGGGCCCGTAAGACTGGGAGCCTGAGTGCACGCCAACCGATGACGGTTAGTCCTGCCGTCTGAAGCTAAGAATCGTGCCTTTGAGGCAGACCCGACGTATCTTCAGCCCATGCCCTAGTCCCTGATTCAGTCTCCGAAACAACCGATTGCGTTCCAGAATCCTCCGGTTCCTTCGTCTGGCTCAGAGCCTCCGAGATTCTGCGTAGCACCTCAACCAACAGGCTCCCTTCGCGTTGCCTGATAGCTGATCTTCCTCCAGACCGGAGAGCCGAGTCGGACAAGAAGCTGAGAATTGTTTTCTTGACTCGTTCTGAAGCAAGCCCGTCCATTGACGATTCGCCCGCTGCAACGTGCAGTTCGTAGAAGACTATCGCTGCCGCATGGGACAAGTTCAGCGTCTGATATTCCGAGACTGCGGGAATGGTCAGGGTCGCGTCACACTGACCAAGTTCTACGTTGGTGAGTCCGGTGCCTTCTCTACCAAACACGATCCCGACTGTTCCCGCTCGATTTTTCAGAACATGGCCGAGTTCTCGAGGTGTCATGGGTTTTCTAACAAGATTGGAGGCGGCGTATGATCTCTGCGCTGTGGTTCCGATTGAGAGATGTAGACCTTCCAGCGCTTCTTTGAGCGAGCGATGCTCAACTATGGAATCGAGAACATCCTGCGCATGGCCACCCCGCATCCTTCCACTTGGACCAAGAACGGTTCTTGGATTGACGAGGTGAAGATTCGAGAGTCCAAAGTTCTTCATCGCTCGGGCAACAAATCCGATCGACTCATCAAAACTAGGTTCTACAAGCACGACGCGGAATTCATCCAAAGAGATCGAGACACACTATCCTCACCGGTTCTTAAGTCTGGGCGGCAGTTGATCTATGGATGGTTCAGGAAGACCGTCTCTACGTAATTGCCAAGAATCCTACTGGCGACGATTATGACTACGCCGAGGATTACCATCTTTATCGCGGATTTGGCGGCTGACTGTTTCAGAGACGCTCCCCGGAATGCGCCCAGAAACGAAAGTAGAGTAATGCCCAGGAGAATGGAGACAGAG
>VBBR01000114.1 GCA_005881615.1 Candidatus Bathyarchaeota archaeon | reverse complement strand
GAGTAGCCTTGGTGACCGTCACAGTTGTGGTCTTTGTACTGCCGATGTGGGTAAGGTCGCCGTTGTAGGTAGCGTTGATCGTGTGGGTTCCAGTGCCGACGACGGTCGGGGTGTAGGTTACTTGGCAAGAGGTGGGAGAACTGGAACCGGTGAGAGTGCATGGAGAACTAGTGAAGCTGCCCGTACCAGTGCTATTGAAGTCCGCGGTACCAGTGGGCGCAGTAGGAGTCAAAGAAGTATCTGTCACCATAATAGTACAGGTGGTGGCAGAATCCACGGCCACAGAGGAAGGGGCACAGTTCAGTGAGGAAGAAGTTGCCGCAACAACTCCGTATGCCCCGTTGACCTCGGGGATTCCGGTAATATTGTTCCCACTCGTATCGAAGAGCTCATTGAGTCCACCACGATCGGACCGAGTTACACCATCCGGAAACAGTATGCTCGTACCAGGAGGCGCAATAGCCTTGTAGGTTATTGTGAAAAGAGTACCGCTACCAGCGGCAAAACCGAATGAGGAGAAACTATCATGGGCGACACCAGGCCCATCATTGGCATCACACAACGTACCGGTGTTGTTGAGGCAGTTAATGCTTTCAAACCCCGAGGGCATGAATGTGCCCAGAGTGATCTTCTCGGGCGCAAGAACGTTGATGTTACTTCGAACATAGACATTCCAACCGCTAAAGGTTGGCATATTCACAACAGCTACGTCGAAGCTAAGGTAAGAGTTGGCAGTTGCGAGAGGCCTGCTTGCGGGGGAAATATAGAGAGCGGGACCACCCGAAGCGTGGGCAAGTAGAATGGGTCGATCGCCAAGGGCGATGGCGAGACCACTAAGAGCCAACAGTATGAGCAGGAAGCGACTGGAGCACAAACGCCATTCAGAATGACCGCGCATAGAGCTACGAGCCATCAACCTAGCACCGGCGAAATCCCAAATTCTCTGGAGTGAAAAACGAGTAGCTCATCGGTACGCTTAAGCATTGCGAGAAATCGCGACTAATCGGTCCGGCATCAGAAACACTTGACCCTGTTTAACCCCTAACGCCGAGCAGACTTAGCCCGTTTTGGTCCGCGATTCCCTCCACGTGTTCGAACCAGAAGGAAGCCTGCAATTCCGACACTTCCAAGTATTGTTGAGAGGATGAGGTAGAATCTAAGATCCAGCCCATTCGAATCTGGCTGCTGAATCGTCAAATATACGATATCCGGGGTAGTCCAGCCGGCTATGACGTTTTCCTGTTTTGAATAGGATGTTATCCCGGGACCGCTGAAGGTCAGCGTGTAGGTCCCGGCTACAAGCCCCGGAGCCGAGAAAGCCGCCGTATTTCCCGCTGGCCGGGTGAAAGTCTCGACCAGAATAGAGCCATTGAATAGTTTGAGAGTGACACTTTGGCTTATGTCTACGCCTTTCGTATCCTTGACAGAGATCTGGAGCCCTCCTAGAGCGGACAGGACCTCCACCTGCCTTTGCACCGATGAGGTTGAGTTGAAGTCGGTGACAAGGAGGTGCACCGTATAATTCCCCGGTGCAGTATAGGTATGATCCATTGTGACACTACCCTGGAAGTATGTACTGTCGCCAACGAAGTCCCAGAAGTAGCTTAGGACATCGCTGGAATTCTTAGGGTTGAAGCTGTCGGACGCGTCGAAATGAACAGGGTTATTGACAATCAAGAGAGCAGGGGCGACGTTGAAGAAAGCCTGGAGCCCGTCATTAGAATAAACCCCGTCCCACGTTAGGTGAATAACAGAGTATGGAAATCCGGAAGATGATTGTACGGCGCCGAAAATGCAGCCCTGGCTCCGACTCTCACCGCAGTTAATCGGATCGCTGAAGAGTGTGAAGAAACTGTGCCCCTTTCCCAAAACGGCAAACTGAACCGTGAAAACCGTCCAAGTGTTAGGACCTGATAATGCCCCATCGATATAGGCTACGTCCAAGTGGACTACATCACTGCCATCAAGTATGTTACAACCGTTACCATAGATGACGTTACCATTGACACATTCAGTGATGTTGATAACGCGGTCCGGAGAAAAGAGGTTACCCAGAGTAACTCTTGTCGCGTTCAGAACACTCGGATCGTATCTCATATAGATGTCATAACCAGCAACAGTGTCAGCGGAGGATAGGTTCAGGTTCACATTCAACGAAAAACTCGATGAGGAGTTCGACTTCTGCGGGGACACATACAAAGCAGACAAATTGCCGCTCAGTGCCATAGCCGGATGAGAAACGGGCATAGAAACCAGTAGCGTCGAGATCAATAACAAGAGAACGAGTATAACCCGACGCAAGGTAAACACTAGCTGCTGTTTCCTGATAACACTACCCCATCCGAGAAAGTTAAGCGCATCGGCGAGCCGGCAAGGAAGCTCGTTAGGCAAATATGCAGGGAAATCAAGCCGAAAGGGTAGGTGGAGACTCTATGAAGCAGAAGCAACTGGCATTTGCAATCTTGATAGTACTGTTGACCATTATCATATTTCCCCCAGCATCGAGGGCAGATTACAATCTCGAGCTGCAAGGCGACACATTCAATGTCACATGGACTATCAACGCATCACAAAACATCACAGCATTCAGCCACACGCTCGTATATCCGCCCAACCTGAACGACTCCCTAACTGGAAGTGACCTCTCGGCTTTCGTATCAGCCCTTCAGACGGCTGTTCGACAAAAAGTCGGCAGCGCCATAGTGTCCAACGTTGCAGTGCACCTCATATCTACCAGTCCCAATGCATCCTGTTCAACAGCCTGCGTCCCACAGTGGTTAAACGCAACCGTCAAATTCCAAGTTCGCGAACCCTCTCAGACAAGCAACGGCGTCGTACACTACGACCTCTCATGGAAGAATATCCTACTGAGTGAGGATCTGCAAATGGCCGGGGTATCTTTCAACTTGCTCGGGCAGAAATACATCCTCGCGGCTCTCCCCGCCTCAGTACTCTTCCAGTCGATCCGAGGAATCAGCTGGTCCGTCCAAGTGAACGGTCATTCTGCGTTCAAGGGAACGTACGAGAACCTCACCGACTCGGTTGTTCTCTTCGACATGTCCAACCTTAAGACACCGCTCCAGACATGGACCCACTCGTTTGACCCCAATCTGCAAAGCCAAACTTGGGTCAGCCCCCAGAGAGGAGGCTTCAACACTTCCGCGACCGAGACATTGACCGAAGCCGGGGAAACATCCACCCAGGCTTACCTCTCCGGCGCCGCTGTGAGCGCCCAAGTGTCAGCACCCAGAAGCGCCGCGGTCAATGGGGACGTTGTCTTCATCGACCTCTCGGGCGGCATCTGGGACGATCTAGTTCTGGCCGCAGTGCTGGCTCCGCTGGGTGTGCTGGTGAGCTCGGCGGTTCTGGAAACCCGGGTGCTACGTCGTTCCCGGCCTCCGGGAAGGACGAGCAGGAAAAACAAGTAGAGTGAGAAAAAGTAGAACCTTTTTTGGATTAAGCGTCGGTTAGAAACCGCCTAGGAGGACTCCTAGGGATAACCTTTTGTTGACGAAACATGATTCAGGTAGATATTCATGCCGAAGAAAGAAGAGGACCCACCGCTCGGTCCCAGGGCTCGGATCGAAGTCGGCCCGGAAATATGGGATCTTGGGCCTCCAAAGAGGAGACATGAAAGGATTCTTAGCAAACTAACAAGAACGCTCGCATTCTCGTCCATCGGAACTCTGATCGTTCTGGGCCCGCTGGCTGTATTGCTTTCAATGCTGGGAACCTACTACCTTGTAGGTCCAGACCTCTTCGGCCCGGCGCTGTTCGGAGTTTGGGCCGTATTAATTGGAGGATTCATCCTCGTGATGGAAAAAACAGGTTATGCTAGAAACTTTGAAGCCTCGGACTTCAAGCTCTCCAAGGACCGGCTGCTCGCGACCGCACTGATCTTTGGAGCGTTAATAACAGTCTTCTATCTTCTTACCTTCGTCGCGAAAAAGCCCTAGCACGAAACAGGGATATAGATGGTCATATCAGCCTGAGCAATCTAGAAGCTCAATGACGACCATAGCCAGTCTTAGATTACTGTAACTTTCGAGTCCAAGACTTTCCGAAGGAGATCAACCAGAACTTGTCTTCTCACGCGAGTGGTGAACACCAGCTTTTCATTTCTAGTCAGAATGGTAAATCTAGGTAATGGCTCCCGAAGATTAACGTCTACGCTGACCACTTCTTCGTATTTGATGGCGAAGTTGTCTTTGTCCGCTGCAAGAATCCCTTCCGGAGTCGACAATTTCAATCCACGTCTAGTGACCGATTCCTTGCCGCCTCTGAAAATATCCTCCACCGCGCCACTTATCCAGCCGAAGAACGAGCCCATCGCTGGAGACCCCACACCCCTCTTACTGAGATGAGCGACGATGATTCTCGTTGTTGTAAAATACAAAGTCAGCCGTTCAGACCCAAGGCTCAATCTCGCGACAACAGGAATCTCGCCAAGCGTTTCTTCACCCTGTTCAGCCATGGAGTTCTCCATCATCGTTATGGTTGCCGGTAGAAAAAGTGACCCTGATCAAGAATTGATGATTCTAGGAGTTCATATAACTCGTTGGCAAAGGTCGGAACACCGAATATGCCCCGGTGGCTCAGCCTGGTAGATTCCAAACTCAGCCAAAAGCGTTGCCTTGGTAGACTCCTCAAAAAGGCAAAGGCCACGGGTTCAAATCCCGTCCGGGGCTCCACAACTTCCCTTGAAAAAGAGAACCCATTCTGTCCCGGTCATCGAGAATCCAAGTCTTTGCAGGGTTAGATAGTGTGAATAGATGGAGCCTACTTGCGTGCGCGTCTTCTCTTACGAAGAAAGACAAAGACGATCAAAACCACTAATGGCGCGCCAAGGAAGGTCGAAACCTCGAAGCCGACCAGAAAGGCATCAACAGGCTGCGGGTGAGAATTCCAGAGAGTTGTGTTAAACATGATAAGACTCTCACTTTGCGTATTGTCGTTGTACTTACACATGATACCGGTATTCTGATCCCAGTAGAGCTGAACACCTTGGCTAAAGGCAATGTAGTCTAGGCTTCTTGAAACTCCACCACAAGATTGAGTCTGCACTGAAGAAATAGTCGCGTAGTTGTTGTAGACTGGATCCCCTACTTTGAGGCCAGTTCCAATGGCGAATAGAATATTATCGGTATTCCTGTCGCCACTGAAAATGTTTAGGTATTGCACCGTGGAGTTGGCGTTGCCGTCAGAATAATAATTCGTGAAATTCGCGGTAATTGTGGTATCGGTAACATTGAGCACGGTTATGTGCAATTTTAGTGGAACGTCGATGCCTGAATAACCGTACCAAGCGCCATCTCCCGCCTTAACTCCCAGGGTGTATATCGGGTTCCCTTGAACCGAGGGAGCGAAACCAGCATAGACAAGGATGGCGAAGAGCAACAGGAGGAGAGGCGTGGTTCGCGAAGGGAGCATGATACCCGATAACGATTTGTCTGAGATCATGGAAATAACCGTTATTCCACGGTGATCCGATCTATATCCTTACAACGCTTAAGGTAGCCACAAGGACGAGCGTTCACTCAATAACCCCTTGAAAATAAGTATGCTTTCTCGACCCCCCGGGGGTGACCGATTTTCCCGCGCCCCGCTCTTCACAAAGCCTCTACAGGCCATACCCATACACGAGTAAGCTAGAAGATGACTCCGACCAAGGCTAGGAACGATGGCCATTGACAAGAACAGGGCGTTAAAGCTACGAGACCCAATAAACCATCAAAGATAAGTCGGTACTAGGCGGTACTGGCACCAGGCTTCATCTGGGCAACACGGTCCCGCCACGCAGGAAGCTCGGCCATCTGTTGCAAGACATTCTTCACCGCCTGCTCCCTGTTCATCCAACGCGTATCCATTGCAGTCTTCACCATATCCTCGAACTTCTTCTCAAACGGCAAAAGCTTCCCCTTGATATCCGTACAATGGATACAGTAAGGATTATTCGGGTTCTGAGCGCCGTGCTGTTCGTTCGTTTCCATGGGCATTCCACAGCTCTCACAGCGCGAAGCGAGAGACATAGTTCCAACAGAAACAGAGCCCTGACAAGAACTAATAACCTGACTGGACATTACGCGAGAAGGCACGAGTAACAGACAATCATCCATCTCTGCTAAACCTATAATAATCCGGCACCCCACCAGTCGCGAGTTATCACTAGAGGAATGCTTCTATTGCGGGGAAAGGGCTCCCGAGCCCCGTTCCAACTTCTCACACAACTAATCCTATTCGGAAGAAAAAAACCCGCAGAAGAACCAGCACTCGCCCCGTCTTCGACAACTATGACAGGACTAGAATCCTTCCCAATACCCGACCCAATCCGGAAAACAGTAACCGACTCGGACATCGCGAAAGCACGAAACAAACTCCGAGTCGCCAATTTGGAAAGAGACATCATAGGTGACGCCCTCACCAAGATCTACGAAGCAGAGGCCAAAGGCACAATAAACGAGCTTGAAAAAAACCAGATGATACAGCCCTACAAGAACGATCTCAAGCGAGTAGACTCCGAGATCGACACGTACAAGAAGACAGTAGATCTCTACGAGCTGGAAGCAGCGAAGGAGGACCTGTTCAAGAGATTCCAGGAGACCTTCCTCGACATACAAGCCCGAATCGAAAAGATCCGGCCATCCCTCAACCTACCCGCTTCGACAGAGGCCAAACCCGCCGAGTCAAAACCCGCCCCGGCCAAGACCGAATCAACAGAACCGACAGAGGACAACACTCCTCCAAAAGAAAAACCTCCAAGGGAAAAGGCGAGAAACAAAGCTGAAGAAAAGATCGAGACCATCCGAGAAGAAGTCCTCAAAGCCATGGAACGACTTGAACAAATAGAGACAGAAGGCTAGGCGGACATTGGAATGAGCTGGGTAGAGAAAGCAAGGCTCAGCGCAGCAGCCCAAGCCGTACGCGAACTAAGGGATCGAACCACGGTCGGCCTCGGCAGCGGGACCACTGTCCTCAAAGCATTAGACCTTGCCGCTGAGCGAATCAAGAAAGAACATCTCAACATTCACTGGGTCCCGACAAGCTACCAGATGGAGATCGCTACAAGAAGACTCGGCTTGAAGGTAGCCACACTGACCGAAGACGTTGAGCTTGACTTGGCCCTAGATGGCGCTGACCAGGTCCAGTGGAGATCGCTCGACATGGTGAAGGGCGGAGGCGCGGCCCTTCTGAGAGAGAAGATCGTAGATTCTACAACCAAGAAGCTCGTCATCATCATCGATGAGAGAAAACTTGCCAAGACTCTCGGCGGAGATCAGCCCATCCCGGTCGAGATTACCCCATTCGCCTACCACGCTACACTCGCAAAGATCAGCAAGATTTCCGAGCAGGCGGTTTTGAGGGAAGCCTCGAGCGGCAAGGTAGGACCAGTAATCACCGACAACGGCAACTTGATCATAGACGCGTACTTCAGGAACCTTCGACGTCCCGATATCATCAGTGAAAAACTTGGAAAGATCCCTGGGGTAATCGAGACCGGACTCTTTCTGGAGATGTGCGACGTCGCATACGTCGGCCGGAAGGATGGTAAAGTGGACATTCTAAGGCGAAGCTAGAAGGCCTGCCCCTCAAGATTGACAGTCATGTGTGAACCCGATCATCCTTCGCTAGAATACTGCTCCTCTCTCGCATCTTCCTCCTCCCTCCCAGAGTCATAATCAGTCTTCTCCTCTTCGTCCTCAACATACTCCCTAGGAGCCCCGACCTCTCGGACGCTGAACTTGTTCCATTCCTTTCCGCAATCTCCGCACTTGTACGCGAATCTATACGTGACAAAACCCTCGGGATGGTCAGCGACTCTTTCTCCGGTTTCGATGGTTATTCCCATTTTGAAAAATGCGTCTTTCTCCTTCAGGGCCTCGGCAGTGTCTACCTCCTCTTTCGACATCAGCTCCCCTGCCAAGAACTTGTGGCAGAACGGACATTCTTCAGAGACCAAGGAGTGGACCTCGAGAATCCATGTCAACCGGGCAGATTAGTCTTCCCCTGCAAAGAGAGGACACACCCAGATCAGTGGGGAACCCGGCAACCCTTACTCCTGGGCCTCGCGACGAGGCGCGATACTATTACCATCGCGAAGAGCGAAACATTCAGAAATGCCGGGGGCGGGAGTCTCGAACGGTCGTCGCTGTTTTCGAACCCGCGACTTCCGGATCTCCCACCATTGAAGTTATGAGTCCGGCGCTGTGGTTCCCCTTTCGGGGTCTGACCAGGCTGAGCCACCCCGGCAGAACAGCCGCCGAGTGAGTGCGGCTAAAAGCATTCCTGACAAATCATTAAACAAGACCCCAAAACCGGCCTTTGACGTCGACGAGAGGATCCTCATCTGAAAAAATACGATTTTCTAACCCTTGACGATATTGAAACGAGAGACAAGAGGGTCTTTCTCCGAGTCGACATCAACGTCCCACTGGACCCTTCGACACACCAGATACTCGATGATACCCGCATCAAAGCCATATCCAAAACCCTTTCAGAGCTAGACGAGGCACGTGTAACCCTCGGCTCCCACCAGAGCAGACCCGGAAAAGACGACTTCACCTCACTCGAACCCCATGCAAACCTCCTCGCTCAATACTGCTCCCAACAAGTCAAATTCGTAGAAGATGTCATAGGCCCACACGCCATCCAGAAAATCACCAAGGTCCAGCCCGGCGAGATTCTAGTTCTCGACAACTTGAGATTCTGCGCCGAAGAAAATATCGATGACAAACGCGAAAAACTGGTCAAGACACACTTCGTCAAACGACTAGCCCCACTCTTCGACTTCTATGTTGACGATGCTTTCGCAACAGCGCACCGGTCACAGCCCTCGATCGCAGGTCTACCAGAATTATTGCCGAGCGCAGCAGGCCGGCTGATGGAGAAAGAACTAGACGCGGTCTCAACTCTCCTCGAAGAACCAAAAAGACCATGCGTCTACTCTCTCGGAGGATCAAAAGTAGAGGACAAGATCCCAGTCATAGAAAACATACTCTCACGTGGAAAAGCAGACAAGGTCCTCCTGGGCGGAGTACCGGCGAAGCTGTTCCTCCAGGCTCGAGAAGTAACCACAAAGATCAACGTTGAGGAAATACGCGACTTCAAGCAATTCCTAGACCGTGCAAAGACTTTGACGCAGAAGTACAGAGAACACATCGAAGTCCCGTTGGATTTAGCGTATGAGGACAAAGAGGGCAAGAGAGTTGACCAGCCCGTAACATCGACTCGCATCGAAGATGAGGCCCTTGATATCGGCTCTAAGACGCTCGAGAAATATTCTGGGATCGTACGAGGAGCAGCCACAACAGTTGCTAATGGCCCTCTAGGAGTGTTTGAGAGAAACGGATTTGACAAAGGAACAAAGAAATTGCTCGAGTCAATGGCGGAGAGCAACGGCTACACGGTCATTGGAGGAGGACATCTGGTCGGCCTAGCATCAATCCAGGGGATAGAAGATAGGTTCAGCCACGTTAGCACTGCCGGCGGAGCAATGCTCTCGCTCCTGTCAGGTCAGAGCCTGCCAGGAGTAGACGCCCTAGTCCGGGCAGCCATGAGATTGCGAACCGCGAACCCGGCGGCCTAGACCGTGGGTATGCCGAGAGATTTTATCTTGGACGGGTTCCGAGACGGCACGATGTTCGCCCCGGTAGCTCAGTGGTAGAGCGACGGCTTTGTAAACGTTCAAGAAAGCCGTAGGTCATGGGTTCAACCCCCATCCGGGGCTCCACTATGCCTGACGAGGAGGGGATTCTTCGGATTCTGTTCGTGGTCCGCGGAGGAAAGAAAAGATTGCCGATCCCAGGATTATGAAGGATAGAACAATTAGAGAGTGCTTGAGTCCTTCGAGGAAGGTTCCCAGATCACCACTAGCTAGCTGAGTGATTCCTCCCAGCGTCACATTTCCCAAATTCACAAGCTTGCTGTACGGAACGTCTGCAGTCATGAGTGCCAAGACAAGTGGAATACTGGCGACGATGCTAGTATTGATTATTGTCGCTCGAACTCCTGACGAGATTCCTCTCTTAGAACTAGGGACCGACCCCATCACCGAGCTCGCGTTAGGGCTGCGAAATAGTCCGATGCCAAATCCGACGAGAGCTAGCCAGAGTGCTATCTGAGGATAAGGCGTATTCAGATCGAATCCGGAGAGAAGGAAGAATCCTGCAGAGGCTATGAGCAAGCCCATGGTGCTCAGTCCTCTGGCGCCCCACTTGTCGGAGAGGGATCCACTTATCGGCCCGACGAGAATCAGAGTTACATCCAGCGGAATGAGAAATATACCTGCATGTAGAGGGTCGTACCCTCTTACAAGTTGGAAGTACAGCGTCATCACAAACGCCAACGCTGCGAATGCAAGTCCGCTCAGGAGGTTGGCTATGTTGCCCGCCGTGAACAACCGGATCTTGAACAGGGAGGGGTCAAGCGCTGGGTACCGGGCCTTTCGCTCTATCATAATGAAAATCGCGAAGCACAGAATGCTCGTGGCGACCACGGCTTGGTTCGTGAAGGCTGTTAGGCTACCGAGTGTTAGGCCCAGGAGTAAGAGCGTGATGGCGACGGAGAATGTGATGGCCCCGGGTGCGTCGAACTTCTCTCCCGTTGCAGGGCGGGAGATCTCCTTCAGCCGCTTCCGCGACCAATAGGTTCCAAAGATTCCTACTGGAACGTTCACTAGAAAGATGGAGCGCCATGTGAAGAGCTGTATGAGAACACCGCTCAGCGTGTATCCTGTTATCGTCCCGGCGTTGATCGCGACCTGGTTTATCCCGATTCCTTTGCCAAGATCCTTGCCGGAAAAAGCGTCCGTGACGATGGCTACACTATTGACGAATAATAGCGCGGCTCCGATGCCTTGGACTAGTCTGAAAGCTAAGAGCGCCTCAGCGGTGGGGGAGAGACCGGAGAGCAGGGAGCCGAGGGTAAAAATTCCAAAGCCCATGTTGTAGAGACGGACTCTCCCATGTAGATCGGCCCAGCGTCCAATGCCTACAAGGAGCACCGTGATCATGAGACGGTAGATCGTGATAATCCAGACGCCAACGACCAAGTTCGTCTTCAGATCGGACACGACCTGTGGAAGCCCAACTACCACAATGCTCGAGTCGAGGGTCGCCATGAAAATTCCGACGGTGGTAACCGTCAGGACAACCCACTTGTACTCCAAAAACACGACACACAACAACAAGTATTTTTCTGGAACACCCGAAAAACCATGATATAAACTCCGGCCAAGGAAGTCTGAACACATGGGTGTTTCTCTAGCTAGAGATGTGGATCACCCCTACAGACGAGATTTGCGCGTCCCCCTCGGGTACTCCTGATAAGGCACGAGATCGCAAGCAAGCATCTAAAACACGGCCAGGATTCGCCCATCATCAGCCCTAATCTCGAACCTGGCAGCCCTCTAGTAACTCTCCCGAAATTCATTCGGGATTGCCGCCATCTTTCCTAGGCTATCGAAACGAGAGTTGCGCCTTGAACACCCAGACTCGCTGATAATCCCTGCCAGACAGGAAATGGTTTCTAGAAAATAGAGGGTCTTAGCGACCGAGCCTCGCGTCGCATGAGTGGTTCACGGGAGACCTCTCAATCCAAAATTCGCCTATTATCTGCCCTGATCGCGTTTCTGGGATGCCGCCTGATCGTTCGCCGAGAGTCGTTCGGCGATTGCCGAAATAATGGCAAGTTTCGCCGACGCATTCAAGCCTGGATTTTACGCCCTGAACACTCTGTCTCGCCTGTTATCAGTGCCCGATAAGCAATCGTTTCTAGAAAAAGTGCGTATGTTTCAGCGGTTTTGCACAACATGAGCGGCTTCTCCGGGAGTCTTCCGAGCACGATCCGTGAAAAGAACAACAAGCGTAACACAAACTCACCCGCACCCCTGTTCTGCTGCGGATCAATGTCCATTTCCAGCATGCTTAGGTTCATGTGATGCGAAAGCATTTCTTTAACGTACACGCGCGGAAGCGAATGATTCCCGCTTGAGCAGACCCCAAACCCGTCTCGTCGACGAGCTGTTCGCCCTCGATTCCAGAATACGCTACGTCGCCCTCCTAGACCGGAACAGCAAACTCCTAGAATCCAGGATGCGATCAAACGTGATGAGCCTAACCCCTGAAACCTACGACCGGAAGTTCATGGCAAGCGTTCCCCCAATGATCGTCGACACGCTGTCCCAGCTGGAAAACCAATGCGGGCCCCTCACACACATCTCAATACAATACCAGAAAGTCGACCTCGTCATCTTCCCTTATAACAACCAGATCGTCGCTATCAGCCTCGAACCGGGGCCCCTCGAACCGATCTTACGAAAACTCCGAGACAGCCTCAACATACACATACACCTCTAACTGACCTGAAACCAGCCAGTTGTCCAAACCCCAACCGCCCAGAACCATGCCGCCGGCTCGTGCTGGAAAAAGCCAGCTCGCAAAACTAGCCCGAGCACACAAACCCAGCGCCAGGGGCCAGACCCCACGAAACGAAGACTACGTGGAAATCATCTACGAGCTCATCAGAGAAAAAGGATACGCGAAACCGGTCGACATAGCCAGCCATCTACACGTCCGGCCTCCCACGGTCACGGGAATGCTTGAGAGGCTCCACTCGGAACAGCTCATCCTCCACGAAAAATACGGCGGCATCACGCTGACCGAGAAAGGAGAAAGCATGGCTCGCTCACTGGGACAGCGTCACGCTCTACTCGTCGCCTTTCTCAAACTCTTTGGTGTCGAAGAGACAACAGCTCAGAAAGACACGGAGGGTCTAGAGCACTACATTGACTCACGGACCCGAGATCTCCTCGCCAGGTTCGTCAAGTACGTCGACCAGAATCCTCAATGGTGGAGCCAGTTCAGAAAACAAGCAAAAGCCTGACCAGTAATGAAAACCCAGATTTTCGTCATCAGACAAGGGATCAAGGAACGCGCTTTTCGCAGAAGAGATTGAGAGACAACCATCCGAAATCATCAATTGAACCATATTTTGAGATCAATTCTCGGAAACGTTTTCAACTCCGGTTTCGAAACCGGATCTTGAAACCGCTATTGGATACGCGTTTTGAAAGCGAAAAGTGAATTTTCCAGCCCCCGGGGGGGCCTACTCAAGTATCGCGACGCTCCGCGAGAACAACCCGCCAAACAACTCGACACGCACCTAGAGAAGAGGCCCACTAACTCGGCCATGCATAAGTCGAACCGCAAGACCCATGTGAAACGTTAAACAAGAACACAGAACCCACCTCCACCATGGCGCTGCAACCGAGAGAATCCTACCAGCGAGTATTCCAACTCCTACAAGCCCATCACGAATGGTTCTCAGGAGCCCTCCCACTAATCGCGAGCGAGAACATCCCCAGCCCTGCCGTCAAAGAAGCCATACTCTCAGACTTCGGCAACCGTTACGCCGAAGGCTGGACAGGCGAAAGAGTCTACGCCGGCTGTCGATACATCGACCAAGTAGAACAAATCTGCATAGACCTAGCCAAGCAACTATTCGGCGTCGACTTTGCTGACGTCCGACCGATCTCGGGCGTATGCGCCAACCTAGTAGCCTACACGACCTTCACGACTCCAGGTGATACCATGATGGCGCTGGCAATCCCCGCCGGCGGCCACATCAGCATGGGCAAGAAAGAGTTCGGCGGAACCGCCGGGGCAGTGAGGGGACTAAATGTCGAGTACTTTCCCTTCGACACGGAAGAGATGAACATCGACATTGACGCCACCGAGAAAAAAATCAGAAAACTCGCTGCGGAAGGAAAAACCCCTACACTCGCCATGTTCGGCGGCTCCGTTCTTCCTTTCCCACACCCGATCAAAGAGCTAGCTTCAATCCTTCAAGAACACGGAGCCAAATGCTGCTTCGACGCCGCACACGTAGCCGGCCTGGTAGCGGGAGGCCAATTCCAAGACCCAATGCACGAAGGCGTTGACGCCATGACCTGTAGCACCCACAAGACATTACCCGGACCGCAGGGAGGATTGATACTGTCACATACAGAAAACGCGGACAAGATCAAGAAAGCAACCTTTCCAGGCAACGTAAGTAACCACCACCTCCACCACCTCGCCGGAAA